>CAJXKN010000011.1 GCA_913055585.1 uncultured Caldisericota bacterium
TTATTAAGTTGATTTCTATGATAAGTAAGTCGCATATAGAAGAGCTTGGCATTATGCTTATTGCTCTGGCTCTCTGTATTTTTTTATACTTCTATAGGAAAGACCAGTTTGAAAAGCAAAGATTTGTAGAATTATTATTTGGTTTTTCTTTAACAGTAGTTATAAAGGAAATTATTTTAATTATTTAAGGAGAGAAGATGAATAAAAGTAAAAAAATAATTATTGTAGTAATCATTGTAGTCCTATCTTTTGCAACATTTTTATTGTATTTTGGAAAATCTCAGTCCCCGCAAGCTATTGTTTATAACGCTTCTAAAAAATCATTTGCATTTGTTAAAACTGCTCCTTTTGCCCAAAAACCATTTAAACTTAAAAGTGGAGAGTTAAATTTCGCCGCTTCTCAGAGTAAGAAAGAACTATTTAATCTTCTTGTGAGGAGAGATACCAAAGGACATTTCCTCATTACACTTGCAACACCAAAAACAAGCTTTTCAATTTATCTTGTAGGAGATAATATTATTGTAAAGCAGCCAAAGGCACTGATTGGTCCCGCAGGAATGCCAGCTATCTGGTATTACAAATTTGAGAAGGGCACGCTTGAGAAGCTCAAAAATGATGTTATTAAGTTAAAAGCGGCTTCTGAGAAGAATAAAAACGCAACGAAGAAAATAGATGCGCAATTCCTTAAAGACTTTGAAAATTTTTCTAAGAAAAATACAGAATGGACTAAGGCAAAAACAGATGGAGCAATGATTATAACTGTTAAAATACCCCTTCTAAAACTCGTTGACTTCTTCTCGGAAGAACTCGATAAGTTACAGAATGAAACTCCTTTACAGAATTCTAATAAAGAACAAACAGCAATTGTAAAAGATATAATAAGTACAATAATTGATGATGCATTGAGCGAAACAAATATAAGTGAGGACCAAAAAGATACACTTAAAAAAGAGATTTTTACTTCTATTGACAACTCAAACAAATCACAATCAGCTGATGTTAAAAAGGACATTGAAAAGATAAAGGAGCAATTGACACCTTCCGATAATTTAACAATAATGTTAAAGATAAATGAGGGAAAGATTTCAGAGATTGTTATTTTGCCACAGATTAAAAAGGCACAGAATGCAATTCAGAAAATTTCCATAGAGTTTAAGTATGATGA
The DNA here is from genome assembly GCA_913055585.1 of uncultured Caldisericota bacterium. Taxonomy (GTDB): domain Bacteria; phylum Caldisericota; class Caldisericia; order Caldisericales; family Caldisericaceae; genus CAJXKN01. Next base: position 1,166 of record CAJXKN010000011.1, read on the forward strand.
TGGACTGTTGAAATTGATTACCTTTAATTTTCCAACTCCAAAAGAGCAGAATAGTAAAAACCATATAATTGAAGCACATATCCTTTACGATAATAATATGTGGAACGGTATAGAAATCTCTAATTATGGGGATAATGATAAGGTAAATACATTCAAAATGACTCTCACGTGGAATATAAATAAAGAAGTTACGGAGGTCAAGTTGCCTTCTCTTGTTGGTGCTATTGATATAAAGTCTCTTTTGGGAAGTTTTATACAAATAAACGGGCAGTAAGAATAAATGCATAATCTTAAGAAGATCTACTGTTTTATTCTTGTTTTTTTTGTTGTTCTCTGTAGCATACCGGGGAGGAGTTTTAGTGCATCACACTATAAAGTGCCATACATTATCCTTACCACAGATAAGCTCGTAAAAAGTGCTAAGATTATTGCATCTATAAGAAACAAGAAATATGATGTGAAAATTATAACAACACAGGCAATTGGATCAAATAGCCAAAAAGATATAAGAGATTATCTCAAAAAATACGTCTTCAGGCAAGGTTATCTACTCATTCTTGGTAGTGAGAAACTCATTCCACGCCCTGCAATGTATCCTTCTCCTACCGTACATTCCGTTTCGTTTGAGAAGCCAGGAGAAATAAAAACGGATCTATATTATGCACTACTCAACGAAGATATTGATAAAGATAAAGATGGATTTCCTGGCGAACTTTATGATGATAGAATGGAGATAAATCCTGATTTATTCGTAGGAAGGATTCCTTTTGATAGCAATGAGGAGATAGAAAAAATTATCAAAAAAACTATTCAATTTGAAGAATCACCTCCGCAAAATGCTCTGCTTGCAGCATCGTTTATCTCGTATCCAAAAGAAATTTATCGAGGTGCACAGATATTTAATGGAGACGGTGCAAGGGAGGAAGAGCTCATAAGCAGGCTAATTCCCTGTAATGTTATTAAATTGTATGAGAAATCTGGTTCTTTTCCAAGTATATATGATGACAATCTTCCGTTGACTAAGGAGAACTTTTATGCTAATCTCCCCCAAGCAGGTTTCATCGATTGGGTAGCGCACGGCAGTAGCTCTGCTGCATACAGAGAAATATGGGATGACAAAAATCAGGATGGCATACCAGAGAATTCAGAATATACATTTAAGAGTTTTATTTCTAAGGACGATAACTTTATGGCTAATGGAATATTTTTTTCCGGAAGCTGTGTCAATGAAAATGGTACGGATAATTTAGGAAAAGCTATTCTTAAAAAAGGAGGTGCAGCATTTATAGGTGCTACGGGGATAAGCTTTTCTCCTTCCTATTTTGCACATCCAGATGATGGAGGAACGGGTAGCATCAACTATTATTTTGTAAAAAACCTTGTTTCAGGTGAGACTGTCGGAGCCTCCCTGTACACTGCCTTTAAAGATTTCTTTACAAACGATTTTTATTCTGATATAGAGGATCCGCTTACTGGTAGTTTAGCAGATATATACGATTATAACTTGTATGGTGATCCTGCTATTGTATGGAGAGTAGACAAACAAAATAAATTATGGAGTAATAAATCCATAAAGAAATTTAAAAACGATATTACTATGGACATAAATGATAAAAAAGATGTAACTTTTACATTAAATGTTCCTGAAAAAATGAGTTTTTTCATACTTTTCCCACGAGGTATTTATATTAAAAGTTCAACAGAGAAGGATAGCATTATTGATAATGCATTTAATATTATCCGATTGAACAATGCCAAAGGAAGAATCACGTTTAAAGGTATAGCACGAGGAGATATAAAAGGAAAAATAATAATAAAAGATGCTGTATGTTCCGGAAAGGTCCTTGGAGATATCTACCAAAATATTTATATCAAAGGTTATAACATAAGAGACATTAATATGGACGGAAAAATAAACGAAAGTGACCTAAAAATTATTGAGGAAAACTTTGGTAAAACTTATATGGACAGAGGTTTCAACTTCTTTGCAGATTTAAATAATGATTATAAGGTAGATGGAAAAGATCTATTTATGTTTCTTTTTCCATAATTTGTGCTTGACTAATGGTCTAAAAAGTGTATATGTATATATAATATTATGAAAAGGAGGCAAATGTGAAGATAATAGGAAATGGCTCAATACTTACACTGAACAAAAAAAATGAGTTTATTCCAGATGGTGCACTCCTTATAGAGGATGGCATTATCAAAGGTATCGGAAAAACAGAGGAACTACGAAATAAATATCCTGATGCAGAGTTCATTGATGCAGAGCACAGGCTTGTTATGCCTGGCTTTCTCAACGCACATATGCATTTGTACAGTACGTTTGCAAGGGGAATGAGCTTGAAAGGGAAAGCTCCTAAAACATTTAAGGAAATTCTTGAGAAACTCTGGTGGAAATTGGACAAAAATCTTACTACAAAAGAAGAAATTTACTATAGTGCTGTTGTGCCACTCATTGAAGGTATAAAATCAGGAACAACAGGTATTATAGATCATCATGCATCATTCGGGTTGATAGATGGAAGTCTGGACATTTTAGAAAAAGCAGCAAAAGACATAGGAGTACGTTCCGTTCTTTGCTATGAAACATCGGATAGATGGGGCAAAGCATTGAGGGATGCATCCATCAGGGAAAATGTGCGCTACATTTCAAGAGTAAAAAAGAATGCAAGAGAATATGGTGAGACACTTACATCAGCCACATTTGGTATGCATGCATCCCTTACACTTTCCGATGAGACTCTTGAGAAGAGTAAAAGAGAAGCAGATGATTTGGGAGTAGGTTTTCACATACATGTTGCAGAAGGCATTGAGGATGTAGAAGATGCACTGAAGAAAAGTGGAAAAAGAGTTGTGGAGAGACTGAATGACTTTGGCATCTTAGGCGATAAAACACTTGCCATACATTGCATTCACGTTAATGAAAAAGAAATTAATATTTTAAGGGATACAAATACGATGATAGTACACAATCCGGAATCTAATATGAATAATGCTGTAGGAGTTGCACCTATAATGGAATTCTTCAAAAAGAACATTCTTACAGGGATTGGGACGGATGGTTACACACCATCAATGTTTGAATCCGCCAAAGTTTCCTATATTCTTCCAAAACTTCATTACAGAGACCCACGCGTTGGTGGAAAAGAAACAGAAGAAATGCTTTTTAAGAATAACAGCAAAATCTTTGCCAAATTTTTTGACAGACCTGTGGGAGTGATTGAAAAGGGTGCATATGCAGATATTATTCTGCTTGATTATTTTCCTCCTACCCCTTTTAATGAATCAAATGCTTTTTATCATTTCATTTTTGGTATGAGGGAAAATATGGTAAATACTGTGATGGTTAATGGAAGAATTGTGATGAAGGATCATAAGATGAGGGGAATTGATGAAAAAGAAATAATGGCAAAATCCAGAGAAGTTGCAAAGAAATTCTGGGAGAAAATGGAAAATGAATAAAAAGTTCTCAAGGAAAGATCTGGAAGAAATTATTGATGTTGCTAAGGGAAATAGAAAAGGCAATCTTCTCATAAAAAACGGGAGGATTGTAAATGTATTCAATGAAACAATTGAAGAAAAAAATATCCTTATTCATAAAGGTATTGTTGTAGGTATTGGCAAATATGATGAGGCAGAGAATGTAATAGATGTAAAAGGCTCCTATGTTGCCCCTTCATTTGTGGATGCGCATTTGCACATAGAAAGTACAATGTCCATTCCTCCTGAGTTCGCACGTGCAGTTGTTCCTCTTGGTACAACAACCGCTGTTGCTGATCCGCACGAGATAGCAAATGTAGCTGGAATACCCGGTATTCAATTTATGATTAATGCTTCCAAAAATCTGCCAATGGATATATATTTTATGCTTTCAAGCTGTGTTCCTGCAACACCGCTTGAATCGTCAGGCGCACATCTCTATGCAGAGGACCTGGCAATATTTAAAGATAATCCGAAAGTATTGGGGCTTGCGGAGATGATGAATTACCCAGGTCTTCTTACAAAGTCTGCTGAAGTGCTTGATAAAATTGCAATGTTCAGAGATAGAATCATTGATGGGCATGCACCAGGCCTTTCAGGGAAAGGTTTAAATGCATATCTTGCATCAGGGGTTATGGCAGATCACGAATGCACAAAGCCAAAAGAAGCAGAAGAAAAACTCTCAAAAGGTATGTGGATAATGATGAGAGAGGGCTCACTTACAAGGGATGTATTGAGGCTTCTACCATTGTTAAATGATAAAACAAAGCATCGCATTATGTTGTGCACGGATGACAAACATCCAGAGGACCTCGTTTATGAAGGACATATCAACTTCGCTATTTCTCTTTTACTGGAGAATCATATTCCACTTCCCGTTGCAGTACGCCTTGCCACGCTGAATCCTTCTTTATTCTTTGGATTTAAAAGAAAAGGGGGCATTGCACCTGGTTATGATGCTGATATTGTTGTATTTAAAGACATATTAAAAATAGAAAAAGTATTTAAGGATGGAGAACTCGTTGCGGAGAATGGAAAAGCACTGTTCAGTTTTAATGGGCCTCTTCATGATGATGCAGTAAAGAATACAATAAACATTAAACCTGTTACGTTTGAAAAGCTGAAGGTGCCTGCGAAAAATGGAAAAATCAGAGTAATAGGAACAAGGGTAGGCACTATTATCACAGATGAATTACTGTATTCACCAAAAATAGATAATGGATACGTTGTTTCAGATACAGAGAGGGATATTGTAAAAATTGCTGTTGTTGAAAGGCATAAAGCAACAGGGAATGTTGCAGTAGGTTTTATTCATGGATTGGGATTGAAAAAAGGAGCATTTGCCACTTCTATTGCTCATGATTCACATAACATTATTGTGGCAGGCGAAAATGATGAGGATATGCTTCTTGCCATTGCACAGATTGAAGCAATGGGCGGAGGCATTGCTATTGCAAAAAATGGTAAAATTATAGGCTCCCTTGCTCTTCCATATGGAGGATTGATGACAAACAGACCTACTACTGAAACGGCAGAGACATTAATAAAACTTCACAAAATTGCAAAAGAGGAGAACAGAGTTGAAGTGAGTGATCCTTTTATGATGCTTGCCTTTATGAGTTTACCTGTCATCCCTAAATTAAAGATAACAGACAGGGGCATCGTTGATGTGGATAAATTTGATTTCGTCCCTTTGTTTAAGGAGGGGTAGATGAAAAGAATAAGAAATGGATTCATTGTAAAAAGCGGAAACGAGCTTGAGAGCGCAACAATTTACGTGGAGGACGGGAAAATCTTCTCCATTCTTCCGGGAGATAACAGCGATTTCCCCGTAGAAGAAGAAATAGATGCAGAAGGAAATGTTATTTTTCCAGGTTTTATAGACCCTCACGTTCACTTTGATGACCCAGGGTTTACGGAGAGAGAAGATTTTGAAACAGGAACACGAAGCGCAGCAGCTGGAGGAGTTACAACAATCATTGATATGCCCTGCACTTCTATCCCTCCGGTAATAAGTGGAAAAAACTTTGATCACAAACTCGGTATTGTACAGCCAAAAGCGTATGTAGACTTTGCATTCTGGGGTGGTGTAACTCCCGCACAGATACACTCAGGTGAATATAAAAAGACATTAAAAGAGCTTAAAGAAAGAGGCATCATCGGAGTAAAATTTTATACGATTTCAGGAATGGATCTTTACCCGAGAATGCCTGTCCCGGAAATGCACAAAGCATTTTCTTATTTGAAATCATTAGGACTTGTTGCTGCTGTGCATAGTGAAGACTTTTATCTTGTGAGTTTCTATTCAAAGCTAATGCAGGAAAAAGGACGCACAGACCCTGAAAGCTGGTTTGAAGGAAGAGTATATGAGGCAGAGCCTGCTGCGATATGGACCGTAGTAGGCATCACAGAGAAGGTAAAAAACAAGCTTCACATTGTCCATCTCTCTACAAAGGAAGGTTTGCATATAATTCGCTTTGCGAAATCCCACGGATTAGATATTACAGCTGAAACCTGTCCACATTATTTGCTCTTCACAGTTAAAGACCTTATGCGTATTGGCCCCATCTTAAAGACTGCACCTCCCGTAAGAAGAGAAGAGGATAGAAAAGCGCTCTGGGAAGGTTTAAAAGACGGTTCCATTGATTTTATTTCAACGGATCATGCAGCAGGCAAGTTTCCAGAAGAAAAATCCTCCAAAAATATATGGAAGGATTATGCAGGGATACCTGGTATACAGTTAGTTGTTCCACTTATGCTTACGTATGGATATCATACGAACAGATTTACACTTGAGAAATTACAGAGATTAATGAGTACAAATGCAGCAAAGAGGTATGGTTTGTACCCTCAGAAAGGAAGTATAGAAATTGGGGGAGATGCAGATTTTACTATTGTTAATTTAGATAAAGAATGGGTTGTAGCTCCTGAAAATTTGGAAAGCAAAGGAAAATATTCTGTTGTTGCAGGAAGAACATTAAAAGGAAAAATAGTAAAAACAATTGTAAGAGGAGAAGTTGTATTTGATGAAAACAAAGGTATTATAGGAAACAGAGGTTTTGGAAAACTTGTAAGAAGGAAAGATGAAAATAACAATTTTAGTGGATAATTATGTAACAAAAAGAAATTTTATTGCAGAGCATGGATTTTCAGCTCTTATAGAAGATAGAGAAAAAAGAATTTTGTTCGATACGGGTCAAGGTTATGCATTAATGCATAACCTTAAAGTAAAAAACATCAATCCCAAAACAATTAAAACGGTTGTTTTAAGCCATGGGCATGATGATCACACAGGTGGATTGGAGGTATTCTACAAAGAAAATAATGAGTTTGAGCTCATTGCACATCCGGATGTTGTTTATCCTAAATTTAAAATTATGGGAGAAGTCAAACAGAATATAGGTTTAAAGATAGATTTAAGCAAATTTAATAAACATTTTTCAAAGGTGCCATTTGAAATTACTCCTTATCTTATTTTCTCAGGAGAAGTGCCAAAAATCAATCAATGGGAACTTGAAGAAAAATCCTATTATAGAGAAAAAAATGGTAAACTTGAGAAAGATCCTTTTACAGATGACGTCTCTCTCTTTATCCCTCTGAAGGATAAGAAACTGCTTGTTCTGACAGGTTGTGCACACTCAGGTATTATTAATATCATTCAATACGGAATGAAAGTGACAGGAATGAATAAATTATACGGTGTCATAGGAGGTATGCATTTGAAGAATGCATCGAAGAGACGTATCGAAAGAACTGCAGAGATGCTCTATGAGATGGATCCCTCATTTGTTACCGTATCACACTGTACGGGGATACCCGCAGGTATTGAGTTTACTAAAAAACTTAAAGATAGAGTGATTTTTACGGATGTTTCAAAGGAATTTAAATATGATATGTATTCCAAAAATTAAAGCTCTTTTATAAAGAGTGTTTTTACTTAGAAAAGTAAGATAAACTGTGTTGCTTCATTTAATTTTCTTACGAAATTGGTTGTGCCACGGCGCAATCCTTTCCTTGCCTTTGGCAAGTGCTGCACTTTTTGTAGTCGTGGCAGTCTCATTCATTTGGTTTCCTCACTAAAATTAACTAAAGGCAGGTATACGAAATTGTCATTCTTCTCTTTTCCTGGCCATTAGGCCAGTTCTTGTTTCAGCATCTCTCTTTTGTCTTTTCTTCGTCATTCTGCAATCTTTTCCCTGGCTGTTTTCTGCCAGGTCTTGTTTCAGAATCTCATCCTTTTCCTTTGCTTTGTTTTTATCTTTTTGCTCTTTTTTGTTCCCTCAAATTAACATGGCAATCCCTTCTTTTATTTTTCAATAGGAATTATTTTTGATGATTCAATTCGCCCTCTTGACAAGACTTTTAATTTTGGTATAATTAGAGCAAATAGAGATTTTTGTAGTCACACAATTTAGGGAACACTGCAAAAATAGCCCTTTAGCAAACTTACGGGGGAATTGATAAAGGAGGAATACTATGAAAAAATTTTTAGCAGTACTACTAACAGTTTTGTTAGTATCATCTTTTGTAGGAGTAAAAACTTCTTCTGGTATCACAGCCAGTATTCCAGTCCCTTCAAATTTTGCTGCATACTCATACGGAACAAGTATAACGTTAAGATGGGACTACTCTTATTCGGGGATTTGGTCATTAAAATTTCTTATTGAGGAATATAATTACAGTACTCACAAATGGGTTTATAAAGGATATGTAACATACCCTACAAAGAAGAAGACTTTTACTCAAATGAGCTATGGAAAACATAGTTATAGAATTAGAGCCATGGAGGATAAAACTTCTCCATATCCTGATCAATACAGTAATTACACATCTACAAATGTTGCCTATGTACTTAAAAAACCAACAGGTTTTACAGCTTCAATGAGGACAATTAGTTCCCCTGAGTTTAGTAGCACTGGAGATGTCACATTAAAATGGAACGTCGTAGACGGATACTCTACTAATGTAGCGATATGGAGGAAAAAACAAGGAACAACATTTGTACTATGGCCAATAAAAATCCTTTCATGGGATAAAACATCCTGGACTGATACAACAGCACTACCGAATACAACTTATACTTACTGGGTACAGGCAATGAGAGACGACGGATCTTACGATGATTTTTCATTCGAATCTTCATCTGTTACACTGCTTACTTATCCTGCGCCGCCGACAAGCTTTACAGCAAATGCAATAGGAAAAACTGTTTATATGGGATGGAACCACACAAAACAATGCGATGGCTATAAGATTTATGAAAGAGGTACAGGATTAGTTTTGCAATGGACACTCGTTAAAACAATAGCCAATAAAAATACACTACACACATCAATTACAGTACCAGATTTTAGAGCGCATACATACCAGATAAGGGCTTACAATGCAAGCGGACTTTCCCCTTCAGGATTGCAAAAAACTGCCTATGCCCTTGCAACGCCAACAGGCCTTACTGCAACTGCGCTTTCTTCAACTTCTATTAAACTTAATTGGGATCACCCTGTCGACTCAAATGCAACACAAATTGTATTAAGTAAAAGTACAGACGGTAATTCTTTTTCCGCTATAGGTACATTTTCTGCAACTGCATCTTATGCAACTGTTTCAGGTCTTTCTCCTGAGACACAGTACTGGTTCTTAATTAATTTAAGGAATGGTTCAAATGAATCAAATTCTTCTAATGTCGCAACTGCCACAACACCGCCAGCAGGAACTGCTCCTAATGCACCGGGTAGCCTTTCGGCAACTGCAAATTCCTGCAGTGAAGTTGCATTGAGCTGGACAGATAATGCAGATAATGAAGATCATTTTGTTGTTGAAAGAAAAGAAGCAGGGGGAATATATTCAGTAATTGCAACACTTGACCCAGATACAACAGCATATACAGATTCATCGGTTACAGCAGAAACAACATATTATTACAGAGTAAAAGCAACGAATAGTATCGGGGATTCAAGTTATTCAAATGAAGCAAATGTTAATGTTCCTGTATGTGGAACTGCTCCTGATGCACCAGGTGATTTAACAGCAACAGCAGTAAGCAGCAGTGAGATAGACCTCTCCTGGACAGATAACAGTGATAATGAAGACGGATTTAAGATAGAGAGAAAAATATCCGGGGGGACATATTCAGTAATTGCAAGTGTTGGAGCCAATATTGTTTCTTACAATAACATATTCCTCTTACCAGATACAACTTACTACTATAGAGTAAGAGCTTACAATTCTTTCGGATATTCAAATTACTCAAATGAAATTTCTATTGCTACACTACCTGAGGTAAAGCAAATCATAATTCGCCTCCACATTGACAACCCTTATATGTACGTGAATGAAACAAAACAGGAGATAGACCCTGGCAGAGGAACAAAGCCAGTTATAATAGCAGAGTGGTCAAGAACAGTTGTCCCAATTAGAGCAGTCGTTGAAACATTAGGAGGCACAATCAGTTGGGACGGCATAGCAAGAAAAGTAACAATTCAATTTAAAGGTACAACAATTGAATTATGGATAGATAATCCACAAGCAAGGGTAAACGGCACAGCTAAATGGATTGACCAAAATAACCACAATGTGAAGCCCATTATAATAAACAATAGAACAATGTTACCACTAAGATTTGTTGCTGAATCTCTCGGTTGTAAAGTTGACTGGGATGGAACAACAAAAGAAGTAAAAATAACCTATCCAAAACCGTAAAAAAGCAGGCAAGGACAGTAAACACTGTCCTTGCCTCTCTTCACAGGAAATATCTAAGTCTTAGAACTTAAAAAGTTCCAAAACTCAATTAAGCATTGTGCTATATTTTTCTTAAATAAAATTTTTCAAAAAAGTCGTATTGCCTCATTTAATTTTCTATACGAAATTCATTTGGTTGCCCATTTCAGAGCTATTGGAAAATGTCAACAAAAACAGATAGCACAAATCACTTATGGCGAGAATGTTCTCTTGATGACAGATACAGTGTAAACAGTAAGTAGCTTGCAAAAAGTAATAATAGTATTATAATTAATACTGTAAATAGTACTATAAATATAGAGGAGGCAAATATGATTATTACTGCTAATGAAATAAAAACTAAGGGAGTATCTTTAATAGAGAAAATATTGAAGAAAAGGGGAGAAGCAATAATTTCTGTAAGAGGTAAGGTGAAGTTCGTTGTTTTGCCGATAGAAGAGTATGAAAGACTTAGAGATGCTGAAATGGAGATTGCAATAAAAGAAGCTCTTAAAGACTATAAAGATGGGAAATTCGTAGAAGAAACTGCGAAAGAACACTTTAAAAGAATCGGAATTTAATAAGCTTAATGTATTCCTTAATTTTTACCGAGTCGTATGTTAAAAGAGAAATCCGTTTTCTTAAAAAACACCCTGATATTATAGAGAGATACAAAAAGGTACTCTCATTACTCGAATTAAACCCTCTCCATCCATCGTTAAGACTTCACAAATTAAAAGGCAAACAAAAAGAGCTATACTCTGTTTCTCTCTCTATACAGTATCGTCTCGTTATCATATTATTAATAAATAAAAAGAGAATTATCCCCGTTGATGTAGGAACACATAAAGAAGTGTATTAATCTTTAGCAGTTAGAAGCAATATAGTTTTGTTTTCAGGATAATTATAAAGAAGCATGTATGGGAAAAGCGATTTCCTTAAAAATGAGTTACACCCTAATAAAAAAATTAAATCTTAAGAAACTCTCAATAAACGAATAACTTTTCCTGAGTAGCAACGCTACCATTTTAATATCTCTAAATTCTAAAGAATTTCCAACGATATAACTCACAGGCTTGATAAAAATAAAAATATGGATATTATAAAAAATAAAAATTGTGCTCTAACAATTTGGAGGTAGATAATTTGAAAGCACTTTTAAGCGTAAGCAATAAAGAAGGAATTGACTATTTTGCATCATCCCTTTTGACAATGGGATTCGAACTCTATGGGACAGAGGGAACAGCAAAGTGGTTATCTGAGAGAGGTATAAAAGTACATAAACTATCAGAAATAACAGGATTTTCTCAGCTTGCAGGGGGACGTGTCAAAACTTTGAACGAAAAAGTATTTGAAATGATACTTGCACCCGAAGGAGATCATTTTGATCTTATCGTGGTAAATCTTTATCCATTTGCTTCTTCTGTATCCAAAGAAACTGATGCAATGATTGAAAATTTTGATATTGGCGGTGTTGCACTTATGCGTGCCGCTGCTAAGAATTATAAGAGAGTTACAATTATTTCCTCTCCAAAACAGTATGAAGAGTTTCTCAAAAAGTATCCTTTGAATATTGATGATAGGCGTGAATTTGCAAAGAAAGCAATGGAGACAGTTGTTAAATATGATACAAATATCCTTTCTCATCTTTTCAATTCCCCTTTTCAGATTGCTACAGAAGAGATACACAAGATTAGGTATGGTGAGAACCCGCACCAGCATGCCTGGGTAGGGAAAGTTGCAAACAATCCATCACTCCTTGATAAGCTAAATGTCATTCGTGGAAAACTTTCCTATAACAATTATATAGACCTCATAGCCGCAGCAAGAATTGCAGCAAGTTGTGGAGATAACAGTGCAGTAATCGTAAAACATACAAATCCCTGTGGCGCATCCAAATTCAGCAAGGACCCTGTGGAAACTTTTAAACGTGCATTATCAGGTGATCCAAAATCAGCTTTTGGCGGTGTACTTTACATTAATGGTAGGATAGATTTGAATCTTGCAAAAGCAATAAAGCCTCACTTTTGGGATATAATATCTGCTAAGGAAATTACAGAAGAAGCTCGGAAACTCTTCAAAAAGAAGAGTGCTTCATTGATTGAGCTTATTCCATTCTCTTCCGAAATGGAATGGAGAGTACTGGATGGTGTAGTGCTTATCCAGGAATCAGATTCAGGTATGCCATACAAAGAATTGAAATGCGTTACCCATAGAATTCCTTCTGCTAAAGAAATAAGTGATGCAAAATTTGGCCTTGAAGTAATAAGGCATACAAAATCTAATGCTGTAATTCTCGTTAAAGATGGAATGCTTATAGGTTCAGGGGCAGGGCAGCCAAGCCGTGTGGATTCAGCAAAAATAGCAATAGAAAAAGCAAAAGAATTCGGGCACGAAGTTAAAGGTTCAGTAATGATATCCGATGGCTTTTTCCCGTTTCCGGATTCCGTACAGATTGGCATAGAAAACGGAATAAAATGTTTCGTTGAACCCGGAGGCTCTAAAAGAGACAGCGAATCCATTTCCATATGTGAAAAGGCAAACGCTTCGCTTATATTTACATCCAAAAGATTGTTCAGGCATTGATAAGATATTTTTGGAGAAAGGAGTGTATATGAAAGAAGAAAATGCAGCAAGTAAATTCAGTACCCTTGTGTATCTACTATTTACGATTGTTACTGCACTTATAGGTTTAAACTGGTTTATGTGGGGACCGCTTCTCGGATCTGTCATTGAACCTACATACAAAGTTTCAGGTTTTTTACTTGCATTGTTTATCTCGTCTCCACCTATAATGCTTGTTATCTTCTCTTATTTCGTGGGAAATCTTGCTGACAGAGATGCCAAAAAAACAACAATCATTACAGCTTTATTAATGACAATAACAGTTCTTATAAGACCATTTACTATTAAAAATTTTTATGCACTTCTTACGATACAGATGATATTTTCAATAAGTGCAGCTTTCTGCTTTCCATCCTGGGCACCTCTTACATATCGTTTGTTTGAAAAAGAGAAAGCAGCTTCACTTATTGCAGGCTTTACTGCATCCCTTACAGCAGGGCAGATTGTTGCATTTCTTATCGCATACCCTTTAGTAAAAAAACTTGGATTATTTAATGTATTGTTAATATTTGGCATCGTTACTGCAGTATTTGCGCTTTTATATGTAATTGTTATAAGAATGCATAAGTTTCCTTATTATGTAAAAGTATTTAAGAGGCCTTCATTTTCTGAGGGAATAAAGATTATATTCTCCGAAAAAACAATGATAGTTCTTTCTATTATTTCATTTTTAGATATAGGTGTTTTTGCGTGGCTTGCAGGCTGGTACCCAAATATTCTTGTAAAATTTAGAGGTATTACGCCTACACAGGCTGGTATTGTAAACAGTATGATTTTATTAGGATGCCTTGTTGGGGCGGAAACCATTCCAAATGTGAGCCATCACATAAAAAAAGTAAAAATTTTCCTTCTTATGCTTCCTCTCATTTGTATTGCAATGCTACTCATTATTCCAGAGCTTTCAGGTTTTTCTGCTTTCATTATAGACGGTATTGTTTTAGGCTTTGCTCTTTTCCCTATGTACCCGCTGGGTGTGCACCTCCCCAGTGCATATTCAAAGATCGGAATTAGATTTGCAGGAGTAGGTAGTGGTATAATTCTTATTGCAGGTAATCTCGGAGGATTTATACTGCCAGAGCTTGGAGCAATTACAAAAGGTGTTACATCAAGCATCGTCTTTTTTGGGATAATTCCTATGGTAATTATGTTTATAGCTTCTCTATTTTTTAAGGACCCTGATACTTACAGATGAAAAAGATTCTTGCTGCAATTATTCTAATAATTTTTATTCTTAATGGCGTACAAAAAGCCTATGGAGAAAATATTAATTTTGATAAGAACTTTCTAATCACCAACTCTGAGTTTACAGATTTCAACAGTATGAGTTTAAAGGAGATAGATAAGTTTTTAAGGGAGCACGGCTCTATACTTCCTGAGTATAAGGAAAATGGAGAAACAGCAGCACAAATTATATTCAATGCATCCCAAAAGTATAAAATAAACCCAAAAGTTATTATAACAACTATACAAAAAGAGGAAGGCTTGATTACTGCAACAAAATATAATAAATATGCATTGGACTTTGCAATGGGATATAGAAAGCCTTCAACATTTATGAATCAGGTAAACGGTGGAACAAAACTTTTGAGAGATGCTTTTGATTTTATGGCAGAAAAGTATGGTTGGAAAGTGGGGAGTCCTCACAAGACACTTGATGACCCTAAATATATTGACAATACAGTTACTCCTGAGAATAAAGCTACTGCTGCACTATACCTATATACACCATACATAGGCGGGTACTACAAAGACAATGGAGTATACATTGGCGGTAATTATAACTTTGCCAAAATATATACACGCTGGTTTGGCAAAATCAAAAAATTCTCTTCCAAATTCACTAATAAAAGAATTACATTTTTTGTCCCTCAGGGTAAAACCTCAATAATCCCGGTAACAGTAATGAATGATGGAGATGCATCGTGGGAAAAGGATTTTTCTTTAACAACCATTTTTTCTGAACCTGAAACGGATATTAGCCCGGTAGAGATAGGAGAGAGTGTAAGCAAAGGTAAATCCGTTACTCTGTATATACAGATACCTCCTTTAGGAGAAAACCTGAATATTCATATAGAGTTATTTACAAACAATGGTGAAGCATTTGGGGAAATAGCATATATACAGATAGTCCCTATCAAAATAATTACTTCTCTAAAAATAGAGGAGCAAAACATAAAAATATCTCTTGTCAATGGAACAGAAAATATTCCTCATTTTATGTTGCAAGAAGAACTCAGCAGTAATGGAAATGTCATCCAACAAAAAACTATCTCTTGCAAATTTGGAAACGATGAACCGTTGAACAGCAGTATCAAAATACCTGACAATGAAAACAATTTTCAGATTATTTTAAGAGGCATAGGAAGTAGCGAGCCGCTGCCCATAGATTCTAACATTTTAACTACTTTCTTTACAAAGCCGTATTCTAACGAAAAAGTCATTCTCACACTAAACACGATACCTGCCGGTGCATCAGTCAGTATCGATAGCAAAGATACAAATCTTGTTACACCTCTCTCTATCCCCGTAACCATAGGGAATCATCATATATTGATAAAAAAAGAAGGGTATAAAGAGATAGAAGAGGATATAAAGGTTGATAAAGATACGCAAATCAATTTGAATCTCAAAAAAATCACACTTCCAAAACTATCCATAAATAGTGTCTCCTTCAGTACCTCAAATATGTTTATAAAACTACATATAAAGGCTTCTGATGCAGTAAACCTCTATGTAAACAGTGAAAAAGAGAAACAAACGGAATGCACAAAGTTTATAAAACTAAAAATAGGGAAAAATATCATAAATATAATGGCAGAAGATGAAACAGGGAACAAAACATCAAAGAGTATCATTGTCGTATACTCGCCGCTTCCTCCATTAAAGCTACGACTCTTCATAGGGAAAAAATATTTATATATTAATTCTACAAAGAAAACAATGGATACTGCGCCAATCATTAAAAACGGGCGAACATTTCTTCCTGTAAGAGCGGTTATAGAATCATTAGGAGGAAAAATTTTCTGGGATGAGGAAAACAGAGAAGTAACAATTTTAATAAACGGAGCAGAGATACATCTTTTTATTAATAAAAACAAAGGAATAGTAAATGGAAAAGAGGTACCAATAGATAAAGACAAAGGAATCTATCCACTAATCATTCACTCAAGAACCTATCTGCCTCTCCGTTTCATTATTGAGAATATTGGAGGAAGTATCCAATGGAACGGAAAAGAAAAGGAGATTACAATTGTTTATCCTTATTTGAAATCTTCCTCAGAAAATGCTTCTACTTGATATGTTAATACTTCAAGTCCTTCTCTTCTAAAACAATCACTGCTTAACCCAGCTTTGAGACAGAGATGAGAAAAAAATGATTCTTTATCTGGCAACTCTTCCCATACTTGAGGCAAAAAAGTTGCCTGATAAAATCCCTTTTTAATGATTACACCATCAACACCAGGACGTATCTTGCTGAGCATTTCGGATGGAGAATGGAATTTCAATGCTTCAGGTACAGTAAGGATAGATATTTCAATATTTATCAAAGGAAATTCTCTTTCCGTAAGAGGGTAGAAACGAGGATCTCTGAATGCAGCATTTACTGCGTTATCAGAAACATCAAGAATTAAAGGCCTTACAGGAATGATTGAGCCGATACAACCTCTCAATTGGCCATTTATTGTAAGTGTTACGAATGTGGCCCTGTTCTCCCATAATTTGGAGATAGGAAAATCCGTTCTTGAAATAGCAATCTTTTTTCCATTTTTGAGATAGTATGCAATAGCATCTCTCGCAACTGCTAAAAGAATTTTCTTGAGTTTTTCTTCCATAGATATTATTCCTTGTAGAAAATATAAGAACCGTATCCCACTACCTGTGTCTTCGGCCCTGCTGTATCTCCACTTGTTGCATATTTGAGTACTTTACTCTTCCACCCATTTTTCTTTGAAAGATATATTACAGAAGCAATACCTGTCTTCCCGCATGCCTCGCACAGTGACATTTCATTTAGATCAAGCTTCTCTACTGCTTTATTACAATGGCCATCAATGCTTCTTGCAACATCATAAGTATGGTAATGGCTTAAATCAGAGCTTACAACAATAAGAGAATTTTCAGTGATATATTTACTAACTACATCAGCAAGATACTTAGGAGATATATCACCTGTAATAATAGGGACTATTTCAAAGTGCGGAAGCATAAACTGTAGAAATGGCAGTTCTACTTCAAGGCAATGTTCTTCAATGTGCGCTTCCAGTATGAAATGAAAATCATCTTCCGAGAGAATCTGCCTTGCAATCTTAGATACGTTAACAATGCCTAAAGGAGTCTTGTAAGCATCAAATAATCCTATCGATGCTCCTGTAAAATAAGCGTAGTGAGACGGACCTATTAAAAAAATTGTCCAATGTCTACTCTTATCCAGATTATCCAGCTGACGATAACTGTACCCTGCAATAGGCCCAGAATATATATAACCTGCATGCGGAGAAACAATTGCTTTTATATGAGAAAATTTATAAAGGGGAGTATTAGATACATACTGCCTTATCGCTAACTTTAGCTCTTCCTTTTCTGCAGGATAAAAAGCACCTGCAACTACAGGATTACGTATTTTCATTTTCCCACCTTCTTTGATATATTTTACACCAAATCAAGAAAAATGCAAAATCTAATGTTGTGTCTTTAGAGCCTCTACTGTGTATACATTTGCTGCATTCCACATAAACCACTGTTTAATTTTATTATCGTACAGAGCCTTCTTTTCCTGCTGAATCTCTTTTACTCCATAATGATGGTAGAGTGTAAAATCCTGCAGATAAGGAATAAGTATACAGTTAGAGTTAACTGCTGCAAGTCGTTCCTTACCATCTTTTATGCATTTTGATATTGTTTCATAGGGATGAGCATCTGGATCTGCAATGCCGTAGCTTCCTTTTCGGTAATGTGAGGGATATACCATAGGGCAAATGCAGTCTGCATAAGTTGCTATTTTTTCAAGTCTCTGACCTATACCCAAATCATTTTCTGCTGAGAGAACCAAACCAAACACATCCACCTCAACTTTTACTCCATATTTATGGATTCTTCCTGTAGCATATCTTAAGAATGCTTGAATATCATCTTCTTTTGAAATATGGTTCTTATTATGAGGATACACAAGTTTTATAGATGAGGATATGGCGGGAAAACGCACGTAATCAAATTGTACTTCCTCAAAGCCCATTGAAATTGCTTCAATTGCTATATCCACGTTATATTTCCATACTGTTTTTGAATATGGGTCAACCCATGGGAGACCACTTCTATCATAATAAACGGCTCCATTTGCTTTTTTTATTACAAGGTCTTTCCTGTGTCGTGCAAGTACAGGATCCTTGAAAACAACGATTCGTGCTACAGGGTAAATCCCATTTTCTCTGCATTGTGAAACAAATTTTTGAATGTTTCTTATTTTGTCTTTGGATGAATGTATTTGCTTTGATAGCGGAACATTTGATTGATATGAAATATAGCCAGTTGCATCTTTTACATCAATAACAAACGTATTTATCTCTGTTTCTTTTGCGATTTTTATGAATTTATCAAAGCCTGATGAGCCCGCAGTCCATCCTGTAATATACAATCCCCTTATGTCGGACGGTCGAATAACGTACTCTGTTTTTATATGCGCCCCGTTCTTTAAAAAGTCCGTCGAGCCATACTCTTTCTGTATGAGAAACGGTGTACTATGCGGAATGCAATCTGTTTCTTTAAGTATTTCAGAGGGAGAGAATATGAGTAGTATCGTAAATATTACTAAAAAAGTCTTTTTAATCAAAGATTTCATTAGTAAATACCTCTCTTTCTCAGTTCTTCTTCGGATAATCCGAAGTAATGACCTATTTCATGCATCAATACCTTTTTAATTTTCTCTTTTGGAGTTATCCCTTCTCTTTCCGCTTCATAAAGAATGGGATATCTGAAAAGAATAATGCGGTCTGGTAATACGCCCTGGTATCCCAGAGCTCTTCTTCCTATAGGTACCCCTTCATATAAACCAAGCAGCGTACCTTTACCTAAAAGATGCATTCTTTTTAGTATTGCTTTTGTTGGGTAATCCATTACGATGAATTCAAGATTTTCAATATGCTTTTTAAAATAATCAGGAATTTCATTTAAGGATTCTACCACGAGTTTTTCAAAATCCTCTTTTGTTATTTCCATATTACAAACATTATAATAAAATATATAAAGAATCAAATTCCTAAATTATATTGTATCTTGTAAAAAAATGAATATAATCTAAAAAGTTCTATAGAACGGAGGGATAAATGAAGCTATTGCACGTTGCAGTACAAATGGAAAAATTAGAAGAGGCACATCTCTTCTTTGAGGACATTTTAAAGCTCAAGAAGACAAGAGAGTATGTGCTCAAATCTGATTTAGCAGAAGAAATATTTGGCATAAAAAAGGATTTTGTGGTTTATCTATACGCACTGGAAAACGGATACATAGAAGTGTTCATTGGTGAAAAACCAAATAATACAGGTATAGCACACATCGCTTTAGCAATAAAGCATAGAGAAGAAGTCATAAAGAGAGCAAAAGAATTTGGGCTTAGTATTTATGAAAAAGAAAGAAAAGGAAAAGATACACTCACTTTTATCAAAGATCCTTCGGGAAATTTGTATGAACTCAAAAAAGCCTAATCTTCTGCAGAGACTTGGCGCATAACTTAATTTTATCCCAGATTGGGGAAGGCTCCCTTTTATCATCATTTGCACGGTTTCTCTGTCCTAATCACTGAACAATAAAGACAAAACATAACTTCTCGCTCTTGTATACATTGTACAACAGCTTATTAAAATGTTTTTAGATTCTCAATGCAATGGACCCATAGAAATGTTTGAAAATTAGTTTTAATTTTATAAAATGTTTAGAGACACAATGGATGAAAGAAAACTTATAAAAAAGTTAAAAGAAAATGATGCTTCAGCACAGGAATACATTATAAGAAAATATAAAGATTTTCTTTTTAATGCAGTTTTTTATATTGCAAGAAGACGAGAAATTGCTCAGGATGTAGTGGAGGATACTTTTATCAAGGCTTTCAAAAAAGTAAAACAGTTTAAAGGAGAATCACTTTTTTCCACATGGCTCTATCGTATTGCAATAAATACACTGAAAAACGAATTAGAAAAAGAGGCAGCAAGAAATAGACTTAAAGGAAAGATAAAGGATAGGATTTCTACTGATTATCCAGAAGAGGATTATGAGAGTAACAATGAAAAGGAGAGAATCATATGGGAAGGTATGAAATATATTACTGAGATTGAAAGAGAAATAATTGTTCTTATTGATATTCAAGGGATGAGTTATAAGGAGGTAAGTGAGCTTTTAGATATCCCTGCTGGTACAGTACGCTCCCGTATAGCACGTGCAAGAGAGCATTTAAGGAAAGAGATTTTGAAACGGAACTTTTTTGGAGGTAAACTGTCTAAAAAATGATGAAGGAAAAAATTTCAAGATACATTGATGGCGAAGGCGATAAAGAAGAGATGGAAAAACTCTTCAAGACAAATGAGGAAGCAAGAAAATACTTCAATGAATTAAAAGAGATGAAGGATGTGCTTTCCAGAATGAAAGTAAACGCACCTCCCAATATTGAAAGGGATGTGTTATACAGGATACGAAAAAAACGCAGGCGATTAGCATACGTTGTCGTCTCATTTGCAGTGGTATTTCTTATATCTGTACTATTTTTAAAAATTGAGGGGCTGAATATTAAAAATCCCGGAGAATCCACCCATATATACCGGACAGCACCAGAAAAACATTTAATGCTTCCAACTACTAAAGGACCTTCTCCTCAAAAAGGATTCGACATTACCGTAAGTAAAAATAAAAATGATAAAATAATTGAAATATTAAAACGGTACGGCACTATAAAAAAACAGAACGAAAATACATTTCTCTATACGCTGGACAGTGAAAAATTGCCAGAAGTTCTGGATAAGCTAAAAGAAATAGCTAAAGTAACTAATGTGAATGTAAAAGAAGAGAAAGGGCCTATTACACTTATAATAAAAATTCATAATAACAGATAAATTTTA
>CAJXKN010000012.1 GCA_913055585.1 uncultured Caldisericota bacterium
GGCAGGAAGAGGTGTAGATATAAAATTAGGTAAAGGCGTGAAGGAACTTGGAGGTCTCTTTGTTCTTGGAACGGAGAGGCATGAAGCACGCCGTATCGATAACCAGCTGCGCGGAAGATCTGGCAGGCAGGGAGACCCTGGTGTATCACAGTTCTATCTTTCGCTTGAAGATGAATTATTGAGGATATTTGGCGGAGACATAATAAAGAAGATATTCAATTCGTTAAATGTTAATGAAGATGAACCTATTCAAAATAAATTGCTCACTGGTGCAATAGAGCGTGCACAGAAGAAAGTGGAAGGTTATAACTTTAGTATAAGGAAAAATCTTTTAGATTATGATAATGTTTTGGAGAAACAGAGAGAAGTAATATATGAAGAAAGGGACCGTATTCTCAAGGGAGGTCCAATCCATAGTGAAATTCTTGCAATGATAAAAGATGTGGTAAATACTGTTCTTTCTGCTCACTATAACCCTGAAGTTGAAGTTACTGAAGAAGAAGTAGAGGAAGTTGAAAAGGCACTTTCCCAGCTTTTAAATATAACAGTACACCTTGATTTTGAAACATTACGGAGTGCAAGGCCAGAGGAAATATCGCAATCTGTTCAGGACCTTGCACTAAAGATATATGAAGAAAAGATGAATCCTCTGGGAGAGGAACTAACGGATAACGTAGAGAAATACGTATTTTTGAGAACCATTGATAGCAATTGGAAGGACCATCTCTATGTTATGGATGATCTAAAGGAAGGTGTAGGTTTACGTGCATATGGCCAGCAGGACCCACTCATTGCCTATCAGATTGAAGGGCATAGAATGTTTGACGAAATGATAGAGAGAATAAAAAAAGATACGGTAGAAACACTCTATAGAATACAGGTAAGAAGAAATGATGAGCAGGAGCAAACTGAAGAAAAGGACAATAACGTTAAGAGCAATGTACAAAATAACTCAAAGCCAAAACTCTCCAGGGAAGAACGAAAGAAGAGAAGGGCTCTAAAGAAAAAATTAAAAAAGAAGAGAAAGAGGTAAAAATATGCTTTCGGATGATGTAAGAAGGAAAACAGATTTACTTTTGCAGCGCATAGAAAAAGGGCTTGATTATTCTTGACTGGAGAGTGAGGAAGCGGAAGTAAAGACCCTTAAAGAAATGTCTGCTCTCCCTGATTTTTGGAAAAGAAAAGATGCAAAAGAAAAGCTAAAAATACTCTCCACGGCAAAAAAGAAGATTAAAAAGTTCAAAGAGATAGAGCAATTAAGAAAAGACATAGAGACGATGCTTGAGCTTTCCAATGAAACAGAAGAATTGATAGATAGTGAAATGCTTCCTCTTCTTGAAAGTGCAGAAAAAGCTCTGGATGAATGGGAAATAGAGCAATTTCTCTCAGGCCCTTATGATAGCTTAAATGCATTTGTCTCATTCTCTTCAGGGGCTGGTGGAACTGACGCACAGGATTGGACGGAAATGCTTCTCTCTATGTATATTAAATGGGCAGAGAGAAAGAAATTCAAAGTGGAATTACTGGAAGAGATGCCAGGCGAAGAGGCAGGCATAAAAAGTGCAATGCTCTATGTAAAAGGCAATTTTGCATACGGTCTATTAAAAGGGGAGGCAGGGGTACACCGCCTCGTACGTATTTCTCCCTTTGATGCAAATAGGAGAAGGCATACATCGTTTGCTCTTGTTGAAGTAACTCCAGAACTGGAAGATGTCACTGATATAGAGATTGATAGTAAGGAACTGAGAATAGATATTTATCATTCAAGTGGACATGGCGGACAAAACGTGCAAAAAGTTGCAACAGCCGTGCGCATCGTGCACATCCCTACTGGCATTACAGCAGAATGCCAGAATGAGCGTTCTCAATTGCAGAATAAAATGATGGCAATGAAAATACTAAAATCACGTTTGCTTATGCTAAAGAAAAAAGAAATGGAAGAAAAATTAAGAAAAATAAAAGGTGTGCATAAATCTGCGGAATGGGGTAACGAAATACGTTCTTATGTACTTCAACCGTACAGAATGGTAAAAGACCACAGAACAGGAGTTGAAACAGGACAGGTAGAAAAAGTACTGGAAGGAGAGCTTGATGCGTTCATTTGGGCATATCTCAAAAATCAAAAAGCACGTAAATAAGAGAGCAATTGTCGCTGTCCTCTCAAGTGTAGTAGGCATCACTCTTGGCTCAATAATATATGCATTAGGATTTGATTCATTTATTGACCCAAACCATATTGCGCCCGGAGGTTTTATCGGTGTTGCAGTTATCCTTAATCATTATTTTTCCATGATTCATATTGGTGCTTTGGTTATCATTATGAATATTCCTTTTCTCATTATAGCGGTAAAGAGAATCGGATGGCATTTCTTGTTTGGTACAATCCTTGGTACGTTTCTCTCTTCAATTTTTGTTGACTCATTTGCACCGTATCTTCCTCCTCTCTCAAAAGACCCTTTTCTTGCAACAATATACGGTGGTTTCCTTATGGGGGCAGGTATAGGTATTATCTTTAGATCCTACGGTTCCACGGGAGGTTCAGACTTATTGGGGCAGATTATATATGATTATACAGGACTACCTTTCGGGCAGGGAATGATGATTTTTGACGTAATAGTTATCATAACCGCTGGTGTTGTATTCAAAAACATCGATATTTCTCTTTACTCAATTATTGCAGAACTTGTAAGCAACAAGACAATTGATATCGTGCAGAGTGGACTCACCTTTTCAAAGGGAGTGTACATCATTACAGAGAAACCCATCCTCATCAAAACTGTAATATTAAATGAAATTAAAAGAGGTGTTACAGAAATCACTGCTATGGGGGGATACACAGGCGAAATTAAGAAAGTATTGCTTGTCGTAGTTCCTCATACAGAAGTATCAAAAATCAAGAAGGTGGTTAAGGATACTGACCCTGAGAGTTTTGTTATTATTTCGGAACTTTCTGAAGTAATAGGCAGAGGATTTAAATCAATGAGGGAAAGAGTATGATTGAAATAAAGGATGTTGTAAAAATATATGAAAATAGCATTACAGCACTTGAAAAAGTGAACTTAAAAATAGAAAAAGGGGACTTTTTATACGTTACAGGGGAATCTGGCGCAGGTAAAACAACGCTTCTCAAGCTCATTCATGGCGACGAATTGCCCACATCTGGAGAGATTCTGTACGATGCAAAGCCAGTACTGAAACAGTTCCCTCTTTATATGTGGCGGAGAAAAATAAGCTTTGCGTATCAGGATTATATGCTGATTGAGGATAGAACCGTTTTTGAAAATGTTACTCTGCCTGCTCAGATTAAGGGAGAGAGCTTTTCAAAAATGCGTTCAAAAGCAAGAGCTGTTTTAGATGCATTAAAGTTAAAGGACAAAATGTACGAACGAGTGAGGAATCTCTCTGGTGGGGAAAAACAGCGGATTACCATTGCACGTGCACTCATTGCTAACCCTGATGTTCTACTGTTGGATGAACCGACTGGCAATCTGGACGAAGATACAGCTGAAACTGTAATGAGATACATAGAAGCTGTAAACGAGCAAGGCACTACTGTAATTATGGCAACACATCATTTTATGAAGACAAACGGCCGACCCAAACGAATAATAAAACTCCATAGGGGGAGAATTATAAGGAAGGCATATGTATAGATTCGTTCATATACTGAGACAATTCGTAATACTTCTCTGGGAAAGTAAAAAAGCAATGTTTATTTCTATTATCTTTCTCCTCATCGGACTTACTACGTTTGGTAGTAGTTACATTATCGGAAATAAACTTTTTAAAACGTCTCTTACACTTAGAAAGAATATTTCCATAACAGTATTTTTTAAGAGAGATAGTGAAAATGATATAAAAGATTGCATAGATGAAATTAAGCAGATAGACGGTGTGAAAAGCGTGCAGTATATAACAAAAGAACAGGCAAAAGAGAATTTTGAAAAACTCTTTCCTCAGTACAGTGATGTCATTGCAGCTCTTCCTGAAAATCCACTGCCCCCCACAGCAAAGATACAAATAGATGACCTATCAATGGGAGAGAGAATAAAAGACATTATAAGCACTTTTCCTGCTGTAGATACAATAATATTCTCTAAGGATACAGCGGAAAAAATCAATAAATTAATCAATCTCATATGGTTTTTGTTTATTGCTATTCTCTCCGTTGTGATACTGGAGTTCATCTTTACAATACAGAGTGTTACATCATTTGTTGTGGACATAAGAAAAAAGGACATTAAGGTAATGAAGCTCATTGGTGCAGATAGAATATTCATTGAAGCTCCTTTTATAATCTTTTCACTTTTTTCCTCATTTGTTGCATGGATTTTATCAATATTCGTATTAAACAGGATAAATATATGGAGCAGCGGAATTGTTCAAGGATTACTCCCGTTCTCTAAAGAAGTCTCAGGGATTAGTATAGCGGGATTGTACTGGACTCTTTTGCTTTTTGCTGTTATAATGACTCTTATAGGAAGTATTATTCCTTTAAGAAGAGTAAAATGAAAAAGGTTATTACAATAATTCTTGTTTTTCTCATTATTTTTTTATCTTTTCCTCCCGGAGCTTATTCGGATTTAAAGGAGGAGCAGCGGAAATTAGAAGAATACAAAACAGAGTTAGCAGAAATAAAGAAGGAAATAAACAACGTAAATATCAGTGAAAAAGGTGCAGAGCAACTTCTCAACAAAATCACGGATGAAATTGATGCGGTTTCAAACAGCATATCAGTAATAGAAAATAAAATTAATGCTTTAAAGGCTGAAATAGCAAAGGATGAAAATCTCATTCAGCAGAAAAATCAGAGCATTATGGAAAGAGAAAAACAAATCGAAGCCGTTGTTAACCTCTCCTATAAACTCAGCGCAATCTCTCCTATGGAATTATTATTTTCGGGTAAAGATCCAGCTACCATTGACGAACGTATTGCATATCTATCATACATTTCTCAATCAAATAAAAATGTACTTGATAATGTAAAGAAGGAAAGGGATTTGATAAAACGGGAAGAAGATAAGCTTGCAACAAGTAGAAATTATTTGAATGAGTTTCTTAATGAGAAGGAAAAGCAACAAGCCATTTTAAAAGAAGAGGTAGCAGCACAGAATAGATTTATAGCGGAGCTAAAAGCAAGAAAAATAGATTATATAAAAAAGAAAAGTAATGTAGAAGAAGAGATTAAGAGAGAAAATGCTCTTATTGCAAAACTCATAGAAGAAGCAAATAGAGGTAGAGGACTACTTAAAACAGGCCTTATCTGGCCTGTAAAAGGACCCATTACTTCACCTTTTGGCTGGAGAATCAATCCTATATGGGGAGGCAGGGAGTTTCATCAGGGTATCGATATTGCAGTACGTACTGGCACAAAGGTTTTGGCTGCGGCAAGCGGTGTTGTAACGTATGCAGGATGGATGACAGGATATGGGAATGTTATCATCCTGTATCACGGCTCAAATGTATCAACACTTTATGCACATCTTGAGAAGTTTACAGTAAGGAAAGGAGAACATGTGAAACAGGGAGAAGTGATAGCTTATTCGGATGATACGGGCTGGTCTACAGGACCACATCTTCATTTTGGTGTGTATATAGGAAATAAGGCAGTGAACCCAATGAAATATCTGCCACATCCTTGACGAAATGTTTATTTTGTATAAAATAGATGAACAAAGAGGTGAGCAGGAATGAACGACAGTGAAATTTATATGGAGCTTTTAAAAAAAGTAGAAAAAAATAAGTATATATTGATGCAGAAAATTATTAAAAAGGGAGAAATGCTTTCAAAGATAAATCCTGATTATATGCCTTTTTATTCAGAGGATTGCTTAATGAAAGTAACAAAGGAAATGCTCAGTGAAGCTGAAGAAAAGAAATAATATTCTCCTTATCGTTACTGGGAGCATAGCTTGCTATAAAAGCATTGAAATCCTAAGACTCTTAAAAAAATCCGGTAAAAGTGTCCGGGTTATTTTAACAAGGAGTGCTGAAAGGTTTGTTATGCCTCTTTCCTTTGCATCGTTAGGGGCGGAAAAAGTATATACGGATAACGACCAGTTCATTGCTACTGAAAATGGAACATCACTTCATATTGCACTTGCTGAGTGGGCAGATTATATCCTTGTTGCACCTGCTACAGCTAATACCATTGCAAAGATACGTATGGGTATAGCAGATAATCTTGCTTTGTCTACAATAGTTGCTTTTACGAAAACTATATTTATTGCTCCTGCTATGAACGTCAATATGTTTGAAAATCCTGTAACAGCGGAAAATATTGATGCTTTAAAAAAGAGAGGGATGATATTTATCGGACCTGAAGAAGGTGCACTTGCTAACTTTACAGTAGATAAAGGGAGACTTACCGAACCGGATAAAATTGTGCGCTTTGTTTGTAATGCAACAGAAGAAAAATTATTCAAAAATAAGCGTTTCCTCGTAACTGCAGGTGCTACGAGAGCATACATAGACCCTGTGCGGTTCATTACAAATAGTTCTTCTGGAAGAATGGGTATAGAGATCGCAGAAGAAGCAAAGCTTATGGGGGGATACGTGCATCTCATTGCAGGTTCTATATTAACAGAGCCTGTAGGTATGGATAAAATTGATTACGTAGTAACAACTAAAGAACTTTTTTCAAAAACAAAAGAAGCCTTTAAAAAAAGTGATATTCTCATTATGGCAGCAGCACCTGTGGATTTCATACCTAAAAAAACATACCCCAATAAAATCAA
Source organism: uncultured Caldisericota bacterium (assembly GCA_913055585.1). Classification (GTDB taxonomy): domain Bacteria; phylum Caldisericota; class Caldisericia; order Caldisericales; family Caldisericaceae; genus CAJXKN01. Next base: position 6,738 of record CAJXKN010000012.1, read on the forward strand.
AAAAAGATCTCATCTTAATATGGAATTTTTACAAGCCGTTGACATCTTAAAATCGCTACAGAATAAAGATAACAAAGTAATTATAGGTTTTGCTCTGGAAACAGAAAATATTGAAAAAAATGCTCTAAAGAAGATGAAAGAAAAAGGAATGGATATTGTTGTAGCAAACGAAGTCTCAAATATGGGAAGCGATAGAGGAAGTGTTCTGATGATGGATAAAACAGGAAGAAAGAAACTTATTCAAGATAAAACAAAAAGAGAAATTGCAAAAGAGGTTTTATTATTTCTAAAAGAGTTTTTAGATAAGGAGGTTTAGATGTTTAATGACAAAGAGACACGATTCGTTACAACAGAATCGGTAACAGAAGGACATCCAGATAAACTTGCAGACCAGATTTCTGACAAGATTCTGGATGAGATTATAAAGCAGGATCCACAGGCACGTGTTGCCTGCGAAACGTACGTAACGCACGGGCTCATCATTGTGGGTGGAGAAATTACGACTAAGGCATGGATAGATATATCAGAGATTGCACGAAGCACAGTAAAGGACGTAGGTTATGTATCACCACGTTATGGCTTTGATTATCATACCTGTGCGGTACTCAATGCAGTAGGAAGACAATCTCCAGATATTGCTCAGGGTGTTGATACTGGAGGAGCTGGCGACCAGGGTGTAATGTACGGATACGCAACTAATGAAACAGATGAGTTTATGCCACTACCCATTGTGCTTGCTCATAATCTTACAATGCAGCTTGCTAAAGTAAGAAAATCAGGTGAGCCAAAGAATGTGGGACCTTATTTAGGGCCAGATGGTAAAGCACAAATAACCTTAAAATATGAAGGAAACAAAGCAGTAGAAGTAACGGATGTTGTTATATCTACACAGCATACGGAAGAATTGCTTGATAAGAATGATCCCTCTCATATGTCAGAAGAAGCACGTCAAAGAATCGTTGATGCAGTAGCGCTACCCGTCATACCTGATTACCTCATCACGGATAAAACGCGCTTCCATATAAATCCGACAGGGCGGTTTGTTGTTGGTGGGCCTCAATCCGATACAGGAATGACCGGAAGAAAACTTGAAGTGGATACGTACGGAGGTATGGCTCCCCACGGTGGTGGTGCATTTTCAGGTAAAGACCCAACAAAAGTGGATAGGTCTGCTACGTATATGATGCGTTATCTTGCAAAAAATGTGGTTGCAGCAGGACTTGCAGACGAATGCCTCATACAGGCAGCTTATATTATAGGAGAGGTGCAGCCTGTTTCGTTTGCAGTAAATACGTTTGGTACTGGCAAAGTAGAGGATGAGTTAATTGAAAAAGCATTACTGGAACTTGTAGACCTTTCGCCAAGAGGCATCATCAAGCGACTTGACCTTTTGAAACCTATTTACCAGAAGACTGCATCATACGGTCATTTTGGAAGAAACGAACCTGAATTTACCTGGGAGAGGACAGATCTTGTAGAGGAACTGCACAAAAAGCTTGGATAATAAAGAACTATACGGAGGAATCGTTATTGATGGACTTATCTTGAATAAAGATATGTTCTACTACAGGATTCCTCCTTTTTTTTACCATTCAGTAAAGATAGGTAGCAGGGTTATTGTACCATTCGGTGGGAAGAATGAGTTTCATTCAGGTTTTGTTTTTGATATTACCGACACACTACCAAAAGATATCAAGGAAATAAAAGACATTTCAGCTGTAGCAGAGACACCCCTTTTTGATAAGAACATAAGAGACCTTTTTTTATTCACTGCAAAAGAGTATCTTATACCTCTTCATCTACTGGTTAATCAATTCATAAAAACTATTGTGCAAAAAAGGTATAAAAAATACATACGCTGCACTGATTTGGAGAAATTAAGAGAATTAATCAAGAATTCAAAAGGAAATAAAAAAGAATTTTTGCAGTATCTATCTGAAAAAGAGTTTACTTCTCTTCTTGCTATTAAAAGGAACTTTGGCAATGCAGGATTGCGTTGGGTAGGAGAACTTGTGCATTTGTACATAGTGGAACGTACCGTAATAGAATCAAGGACAATAACAAGATACATTACTTTTGCAAAAGATGAAAGAACAGCAAAAACAATCATACAGAATATTGGCAGGAAATTTATTTCAAGTGCTGCTCTGATATACACACGCTTAAAGAATACCAAAACATTGGTTTCAGACGAAAGAAGTCTGATAAAAGGGATTAAGTACGGGAGAGAAACGCTTGAACTGTTGCTTGCAAATAATGTTCTAAAAGAAGTACCATTTTCTATTAAGGATTCTATCAAAAAGAATAAAAAACCTCTTAAGCCTTACTTTATACAGGGAGGTAGTCTCAGAGAAAGAAACAAACAGATCATTGATATTATAAAGAAGGAAGTCCCGAATAATGGTAAGGTACTGATTGTATTTCCTGAGCTTTCCCTTATTCAAAGAGTAGAGGATGAGTATCGAAAGGCTTTTCCAGAAAGCGTTTTTGCATGGAAAGGAAAGAGCAAAAGAAACCTTTTGGAAGAAGTAAATGTTTTAGGGAAACGCATCGTCCTTGCTACACCGTTCTCATTGTTTATGAAAATCAATGATTTAAGTCTCATTGTAATAGAAAATGCATCGTCACGTTATTTTAAGCAGAGTGATTTTCTTCCGTTCAATACATTGCTTGTAGCACTAAAAAAGGCTGCACTTGAGAATACAGGGCTTATCTTTTCCTCCGTAATACCTGAGGAAAATATCTTTTTTCTCTCTAAAAAGGGAGAAGTAGTAACAAAAATAGGAAAGGAATTGGAGCCAAACATTCGTATCGTTGATATGAGAAGAGAATTCAAGCATCATAACAGAAGAATGCTTTCACGCTACCTTATGCAGCAAATGAAAAAAGTATTGGACAAACAGGGAAATGTAGCGCTTCTTTTGAATAGAAAAGCATACGCTACATTTATAATGTGCAGAGAATGTGGATATGTAATGAAATGTCCTAACTGTAATGTATCTCTGTACTATGATAAAGAGAAAAATAAGCTTGTCTGTCCTATATGCGGCTATGAGACAGATCCTGTTGATGTTTGCCCGCGTTGTGGAAGCCCGAGCATTCAATATTTTGGAGGTGGGATACAGAAATTGATTGAGCAGGTAAGAAAGATTTTTCCTTCTGCAAGAATAGTAAAAATGATGAGTAGCGAAAGGCCCTCTGAGAGAAAAATTATAGATTCTGCAAACTATAAAAATACCGTGTTTATTGGTACAGAATTTTTGCTGAGTTACCTCAATATGGATAATATAGATTTGTTTGGATTTGTGAGCCTTGATGTGTTTTTGCACCACTTTGCTTTTGATGCGGCAATGCATACACTTCAGGTTGTTTCAGAAGCTTTTGGGGAGATGAATAAAAAAGAAATTATTGCACAAACTTATCTTCCGGAGCATTACGTTATGGATGCTATTAAAAATATGGATTATAAACATTTCTTTAAGGAAGAATTCTGGATGAGAGAGCAACTTTCCTATCCTCCATTTGGTAACCTCATTATTTTTACGTTTAAGGGAAAAGAGAAATACAAGACTCTGGAAGCAGCACTCGACTTTAAAAAAGTGTTTTCTGAGAAGTTCAAAGATAAAATAGAAATCCTGGGTCCATCTCCTGCACCTATAGAGAAAAAATATGGGTATTACTTCTATGAACTGAGCATTAAAACAAAGATGAAAGTTTATACATTGAGAGAAACATATTTTGATTTTATTAAAGATAAATCGATAGAAATACACTCTGAAGTGTATCCTGTACCAGGTATAAAACAGTGAATATAAAAAAGTGCATTTGACTAATTCAAGAAACTTAATAGAATAAGAAAAAAATAAGGAGGTATCTAATGAAAGATTTTTTAAAAAAGAATTGGAAACTCTACATTATTAACATCTTTCTTGCAGTAGGTGTTTACTATGCCTCTAAGATTTACGATCTGACAAATCATTCTACAGCGCATGTATATTGTTTGCAAACTGCATTTGACAGAGCTGTACCATTCATCCCGCAGTTCATTGTCATATACAATTCTCTTGAGCCTGTAATTTATATCACTTTAATCTTTTTCTTTATTTTCCACCCTAAAATTTTCACCGCACTTGCATCCGCAATGATCTCGCTATTCCTCATAAGTAATGGTGTATACGTTATTTTTCAAACTCAGGTACCACGCCCTACTCTTACGTATGGTACAAACTGGTATGTTGACCAGGTAATTAAGCTGTATAAAAGTGATAATCCTTATAATTGCTTTCCCAGTTTGCACTGTGGAACATCTGCTCTCGTTGCCTCTTTTTGGTTTGTAAAAAAGCGTTATAAAATAATAGCCTGGATAATGGCTGTGTGGGCTGTACTCATAGTATTATCCACGCAATTCCTCAAGCAGCATGTCGTAGCAGATATCTTAGGCTCTTTTATTGCAATTGGTCTCTACTTTTTATTCTACAAATGGTTTAACCTGAAAACTGAGGCATAGAAAATTTATTTTGAAAGGAGATAAAAGAAATGAAAATAATAAAAGGCGGAGAACCGTTTTCTTTTGTAAGCGACTCTGACGTAGGGATTCTTATGCTTCAAGGCTTTACAGGTACGACAAGCAGCGTTATCTATGCTGGGCAATGCCTATACGAGGCAGGATTTAATGTAGAAGGGCCTCGCCTTACGGGACATGGTACGAAATGGAAAGACCTTAACTATGTGAAATATACTGATTGGATTAGTGACGTAGAAAAAGGGTTTGAGAAACTGAAAAATAGAGCTAATAAAATATTTGTTGCTGGACTTTCAATGGGCGGCACTCTTTCTTTATATCTTGCCGAGAAACATCCTGATATCTATGGTGTGATTTTAATTAACCATGCAATTTTATTGCATGACCCTCGTATTCCGTTCCTTCCCCTGCTCAAATATTTTGTAGAATCTATACCTGCAATTGGTTCTGACATAAAAGATCCTTCGAAAAAAGAAATTGCATATGAAAGAACACCTTTAAGAGGAACTCACGAAATGGTAAAACTTCTCAGAGTTGTACGCCTTAACCTTAAAAAGGTAACACAGCCTACTTTAATTTTTAAATCACGTGAAGACCATGTTGTACCGCTTGACAATGCAGAATATACAATGGAGCATATTTCCTCAAAGGATAAGCAACTTATCTGGCTTGAAAATTCCTATCACGTAGCAACGATGGATTTTGATAAAGATTTAATCTGTGAGAAAAGCATAGAGTTTATAAAGAAACACCTGTAGATGTTTAATCTGGATTTAAAATTTTCTTTCTGATAAATATGCTACGTGTTAAGGATCCTATTTTTGTAGATTTGACAAATAACAAAGGTATGGTAAATTTCAGTAAATCAAAAAGCTTAATTTACAAAGCTTTGAAACTGTATTATGGAGGTAGTAATGGCAAAGAAAAAATATGTTGCAGCTATAGACCAGGGAACTACAGGGACACGGTTTATTATTTTTGATAGACAGGGCAGGGTAGTCTCCTCTGATTATGCAGAGCATAATCAGATTTACCCAAAGCCAGGATGGGTAGAACATAACCCTATGGAGATCTGGGAGAAGACTCAGCAGGTTATCAAAGGAGCTCTTGAAAAAGGTAATATTGATCCTTCTGAAATTGCAGCAATCGGGCAGACAAATCAAAGAGAAACAACCATTTTATGGAATCCAAAAACGGGTAAGCCTTATTACAACGCTATAGTCTGGCAGGACACACGTACAAGAGATATTTGCCAGAAACTCATTGACGAAGGGCTTGAACCAGAGTTCAGAGAAAAAACAGGCCTTCCTATTGTTACGTATTTTTCCGGCTCAAAAATTAAATGGATGTTTGATAACATCCCAGGGCTAAGAGAAAAAGCCAAAAGAGGAGAAGTCTATTTTGGGAACATAGATTCCTGGATTATATGGAATTTAACAGGAGGACCAAAAGGAGGAGTCCATATAACGGATTATACTAATGCATCCAGGACGATGCTGATGAATTTGAGAACTCTTGATTGGGATGAAGAGCAGTTAAATGTATTAGATATTCCTCGTGAAATCCTTCCCACTATTCGTCCATCAAGCGACAGGAAAATTTATGGCTATACTAAAAAAGAAGGGCCACTTGGAATGGAAATACCTATAGCGGGTGATTTAGGCGACCAACAGGGAGCTCTGTTTGGACAAATATGTTACAGCCCGGGGGAGGCAAAAAATACGTATGGTACAGGTTCTTTCTTACTTCTCAATACAGGAGATAAAATTGTGCATTCCACGCATGGTATGATTACTACTGTGGCTTATGGGCTTGAAGAAGGAAAAGCTAACTATGCTCTGGAAGGTTCAATTGCCATTACCGGCGCTGCAGTACAATGGCTGCGGGACAATTTAAAACTCATTAAGAACGCAGACGAAACCGAGGAAATTGCAAAAAGTGTTAGGGATTCAGGTGGAGTATACTTTGTGCCTGCATTTTCAGGTCTTTTTGCTCCTTACTGGGATATGTATGCACGAGGTGTTATTGTCGGCCTGACACGTTATGCTACAAAGGCCCATATCGTACGTGCGACATTAGAAAGCGAGGCTTATCAAACAAAAGATATAGCTCTTGCTATGGAAAAAGATTCTGGCATCCCGTTGAAAGCACTTAAGGTAGATGGTGGAGCAGTAAAGAATGATTTCTTATGCCAGATTCAAAGTGATATATTGGGTAAAAAGGTAATACGTCCTACCGTTATCCAGACTACTGCTCTTGGTTCAGCTTATGCTGCAGGTTTGGCAGTTGGTTTCTGGAGTAGTCTTAATGAGCTGAAGAAGAATTGGAAAATTGATAGAGAATTTGAACCTTCTATTGATGAAGAGAAAAGAACAAAATTGTATGAAGGTTGGTTAAAAGCAATTGAGAGAGCGAAAGGCTGGGAAAAGTAATGAGCCTTGCATATTATAAAGAGGAGAATAAAGATATGCAGAAAAATGAGTATGATGTAATTATTATAGGAGCAGGCGTTGAAGGGTGTATGATTGCACGGGAACTGTCTCGGTATAAACTGCGCATACTTCTTATTGAGAAAAATGATGATGTAGCTACTGGTACTACAAAAGCCAATACAGGCATTGTTCATGCAGGTTATAATGCTGCCGTAGGATCCAATAAAGCTTCTATGAATGTAAGAGGGAATGCACTTTTTGATACTATTGCATCAGAATTAAACGTGCCTTTTGAGAGAATAGGAGACTATGTAGTTGCTCTTACTGATGAGGATATCCCAAAGATCGAGGCACTTTTAGATAAAGGAAAAAAGAACGGTGTGCCAGGCATAGAAATTCTTTCTAAGGAAGAGATGCTTAGAAGAGAGCCAAATCTTAATCCGAATCTCAAATTGGCTTTGTATGCTCCTACAGGTGGTATGGTTGACCCTATAGGTCTCAGTATTGCAGCTGCTGAAAATGCTATTGATAATGGTGTAGAGATTAAACTACTTACAGAAGTTAAGAACTTATTAAAGAAAGGAAAAAGGATTGTAGGAGTAGAAACAAACAGGGGCAATTTTTATGGAAAATGGATAATAAATTCTGCAGGTTTGTATTCTGATGTTATTATGAAATGGGCTGGAATAGAATCGGATTTTAAGATTACTCCACGAAAGGGAGAATATTTTATATTTGATCCCTCTTATAAGCCCATCCACTCCATTTTGTTTCCCACTCCTACTCCCACAACAAAGGGTATTTTAGTAACAATTACGACTTATGGTAATATAGGCATTGGTCCTAACGATGAAGAAACAGAGGATAAAGAAGACAAATCTACCACTTATCCGGGATTAAAAGAAGTTATGGATGGAGGGAAAAGGTTAGTTCCTTCCTTGAATATGAAATATATCATCAAAGAATTTGCAGGGTTAAGGGCGAGAGGCAATGCTGGTCTTATGCATGATAGATATAGCAGTATGATTCCTCGTGACTTTATTATGGAAGTACCCGACGATGTTGTAGAAGGGTTTGTTAATTTAGCAGGGATTGAATCACCTGGACTTGCTGCTTCCCCGGGAATTGCAGAATGGGTTGTAAATGCTTTGAAAGAGCATGGGCTAAAAATGGAGAAAAAGAAAGATTTTAATCCTATCCGTACGCCAATTCCTTCATTTGCCAGTTTAAGCAGAGAAGAACAAGCTCGCCTTATTGAAAAGGACCCCCGTTTTGGAAGAATTGTATGCAGGTGTGAGAATGTAACGGAAGGAGAAATTGTAAGGGCTATTCATGCACCGCTTCCTGCATTGAGTTACGATGCGCTTAAAAGAAGGTTGCATATCGGTATGGGAAGATGCCAGGGAGGATTTGATACTCCTCGAACCATTGAGATTCTCTCAAGGGAATTAGGTATTCCACCGGTGAAAGTAACTAAAAATGGTGATGATTCGTTCTTCTTAAAGAGAGAAACCAAGTCAGTGGAGGCGAAAAAATGAGAGAGAAAGCTATTGATGTAGCTATTATAGGAAGTGGTCCTGCTGGAATGGCTGCGGCAATATCAGCTAAGCAAGCAGGTGCTGAAGATGTTCTTTTAATTGATAGGGAAATAGAAGAAGGAGGAATCCTTAACCAATGCATTCATAACGGTTTTGGTACACAGATTTTCAGGAAGGATCTGACAGGCCCTGAGTATGTGCACTTTTTTGCAGAGAAAGTGATGGCATCAAATGTAAAAGTATGGAATGATACGATGGTGTTAGAACTCACTCCTGAAAGAGAGATATACGCAATTAGCCCTGAAAGAGGTATGGTAAAAATAAAAGCTCGCTCTGTAGTACTTGCTATGGGATGCAGAGAACGTCCCCGGGGTGCAATAAATATTCCAGGCGATAGACCTTCCGGTGTTTATACTGCAGGGACCGTCCAGCGACTGATAAATATTGAAGGTTATATGCCTGGAGAACGATTTGTTATATTGGGTTCAGGGGATATCGGAATGATTATGGCAAGGAGAGTTACACTGGAAGGCGGTAGAGTAGAGCGGGTAGTAGAAATACTTCCTTATCTTTCTGGATTGAGGCGCAACTATTCGCAATGCATTGTAGACTATAATATTCCCTTACAATTGTCCCATACTGTTGTTAGAATAAATGGAAGGAAGCATCTTGAGTCAGTCACAATTGCAAAAGTAGATGAGAAAAGAAAACCAATTGCAGGTACGGAGGAAACGATTCCCGCTGATACACTTATCCTTTCCGTGGGCTTGATACCTGAGAATGAATTATCAAAACAGGCAGGAGTTCTCATTGACCCTTTGACAGGAGGACCATATGTAGATGAGTCTATGCAAACAAATATTCCTGGTATCTTTGCAGCAGGTAATGTCGTGCATGTGTATGATTTAGTTGATTGGGTTTCTAAAGCAGGAGAGCTTGCCGGTAGAAGTGCTGGCAAATATGCAGTAAAGCATAAAGAAGAGTCCAGAAGAAAAATCAGGTTGTTGCCAGGAAAAAATGTTCATCATATAGTACCTCAATTCTTTGACCCACTGAGTTTAGAGGAAGGAGAGCAAAAGATTCAGTTCAGAGTGACAAAACCATTTGAAACGACTGTTAAAGTGAGTATGATTGGTAACAACAATAAGAAAGTAAAAGAAAGGATATTGAGATATGCACGTCCCAGTGAGATGATAGAGATCAATATTCCACAATCCATTATAGGCAGCTTATCCAGAGTAAAGACTCTTTCAATAGACGTTGAGGAGGTAAAAAATGCCTGAAAAAGAAGAAATAACAAAACTAATTTGTATTATGTGTCCTATGGGTTGTGAGCTAAAAGTTTTACATAAAGGTAAGGATGTGCTGAAGGTTGAAGGGAATGGTTGTCCTTTAGGTATAAAGTTTGCAAAAGAAGAACTCACTAACCCAAAAAGAGTTATAATTACCACGGTACAGGTAGAAGGAGGATTGTATCCATTAGTGCCTGTGCGCTCTGAGAAACCCGTTCCAAAATCTGTCTTTTTTAAAATCCTTGAGGAACTCCGTAAAGTAAAAGTCAAAGCTCCGCTAAAATTTCATCAGGTCGTTCTTAAGAATGCTATGAATACAGGGGTTAATATTATAACAACCCGTGCTCTGCCCAAAGCATAAATTTTAACGATAGCGGGATTTATTTTTTTCCTGAATATCTTTCTTTAAAGCTGTTATAAAAATCTATAAAACGGTCTTCTTCTATGGATTTTCTTATATCCATTATGAGCTGATGCATAAAGAATAAATTATGAATTGTAGCAAGCCGTGCTGCAAGAATTTCTTTTGCTTTAAACAGGTGATTTAGATATGCTTTTGTAAAATGCCTGCAGGTATAACAATTGCAGTCCTCTTCTATCGGTGTAAAATCTTCCCTATAAATTGCTTTTGTAATTTTAATAGGTCCATCTTTTGTAAATAGAGTTCTGTTGCGTGCAATGCGTGTGGGAAGAACACAGTCAAACATATCTACACCAAGCCTTACATATTCAAGAATGCTAATAGGGTCTCCTACTCCCATAAGGTAGCGAGGTTTATTCTCCGGTAGAAGAGAAACTGTGTAATCAACCATTTCTTTAGTTAAAGCTTTTTCTTCACCTATGCTCAATCCGCCTATCGTTACCCCAGGGAAACCTAACGATAAAATACCATCTACCGCTCTTTTTCTTAAATCCTTGTAAAAACCTCCCTGAATAACACCAAACATAATAGATTCATCTCTTTTCTTTGCTTTAATACTCCTTTCTGCCCAGTTTAATGTAATATCAAGTTCTTTGCTTGTTACTGAATGTTCCGAAGGATACGTACCGCAGATGTCAAGAGGAATAATAATATCTGAACCCATCTTTTCTTGAATATCCACGACCTTTTCAGGTGTAAAATAATGTTTTGAACCATCTATGAATGAACGGAATTCTACTCCGTCACTTTTGATCTTTCTGATATCTTTCAGAGAAAGCACCTGAAAACCACCGCTATCCGTAAGGATAGCGTACTTCCAATTCATAAACCTATGTAGTCCCCCCGCTTTTTTTATCACATCTACTCCTGGCTGTAAATAGAGGTGGTATGTATTAGCTAAAATGATTTTAAATCCTATTTCTTCAAGCTCGTGAGGAGTGAGAGTTTTTACTGTTGCCTGTGTACCAACAGGCATAAAAACAGGCGTCCTGATGATTGAATGGGCTGTTTTAAATTCTGTTATTCGTGCTCTTGTATTACTGCTCTTTTTAATAATCCTAAATCCTATGTCTCTCATATTTTTTTAAAGAATAAGCATTGCATCGCCGAAACTGTAAAACCTGTAATGCTCTTTTACAGCAATGTTATATGCTTTTAAAATAAAATCTCTACCAGCAAATGCGGAAACAAGCATAAGAAGTGTTGTGCGTGGGAAATGGAAATTTGTAATTATACTATCAACAATTTTGAAAGGATACCCTGGCTTTATAAAAAGTATTGTTTCACCCTGCATCGGTTTTAAAATACCATTAAAGGTTGCTGCTGTTTCTAATGCACGCACCGATGTTGTACCGCAGGCAAATATTTTTTTTCCTGAAGCTTTTGCTTGATTTACAATATGTGCAGTCTCCTCTGGTATAAAAAATTTTTCCTTATGCATCTTGTGTTTCTCTATGGTTTCTTCTTTTATCGGTTTAAATGTGCCCAAACCTACATGTAGAGTAATATAAGCTATTTTCACTCCCTTATTTCTTATTTGCTTAAGAAGTTTATCTGTAAAATGTAATCCTGCTGTAGGTGCTGCAACTGCTCCATTTTTTCTTGCAAAGACAGTTTGATATTCGTCTGGGCTTGTTATTTTTCCTTTTATATATGGCGGAAGAGGAATATTCCCAAATCTATTTAAAATTTCATCCATTGATAAATGATTTGCAACAAAGCGTATGATGTCTTCTCCGTTTGTGCATTTCTCCATTACTTCAACGTATATCTCTTTATCAATTATGATTTTATCTCCCTTATGTGTCCTTCTGTTAGGGCTTACCAATGCTCTCCATTTGTATCCGCCCAGGTAATTTAAAAGAAGTATTTCTCTTTTCCCTTTTGTTTCTTTTTTTATTCCCCTTATCCTTGCAAGTATCACTTTTGTGTCATTTAAAACAAGGACGTCACCCTGCTTAAAGTAATCAACAATTTCATAGAAACGTTTATGTTGAATTGTTTGGTCTTTTCTATTTAAGACCATAAGTCGTGCATAATCCCTCGGATAAATAGGATGCTGCGCAATGAGTTCCTTTGGTAGAGTATAATCAAATTCACTGAGTTTCATTATTTCCCAACCGAGCCTATGAGAAGAAAGATTTTTTCCTTTACTATTGGCAAAATCTTTTCACCAATGATATAGAACTTTGATGTTTCTATCTGATTGATAAAAGCGTTTTCTGTAAAATGAAAGTATCCGTAAGTGGATAAAATTAACTGCATAATGATAAAAATGATAATAAAGGCAATGCTAACTTTGAAGATTGCACCCAATAGTGAATCAATCCATCTTAGTAGTGGGCTTACCCTCACTGCTTTTTTTATCAGTATTCCTATGATTCTTGCAATGATAAGTACGGCAAAGAATATAATGAGGAATGCAATACCTGTTGCAATGCCTGTTGCAATGCGATTTGCAAGAAACTGCTGAAGGGTAAACCCCTGAGGAATCGTTCCTTTTAAAAAAAGTTTTTGTAGAAATAAGGGAAAGTGCAAAGCCTCTACACTCTTTGAAACCGTATCAGGATTAGCAGGCAAGCTGCCTGTATTGTTAGGAAGCTTTATCCATAGAAGCGCTTTGCTGTAAAAATAATCTGTTATATGGAATTGCTTATTGAGATAGAGAGAAAACGCAAAAGCTTTGGCTTTTGCAAGGAACCATCCTGCTATAAGCCCTATAATATCAAAAATAGCTATAATTACACCGCTTTTTGCTCCTCTTATTATCTCTATGAGAAGTATAATAGCAATTACTATATCTACATAATTAATTTCCTTCATAAACTAAATTTTACACTGAAAGAAAAGTTTTTCAAGGCTTTGTATGCTAAACTGTGAGGTTAACTTCCTTAGGGTTGGGAACCCACTTCTCAATGGTTCCACAAAATATAGTTTGCAAATTTTCCATTACAGAGTAAAATTAAGATTTAGATATTGATTAAAAGAGATACAAGGAGGTATATATGCATCCAATTTTTATTACTATTGGGCACTTTACTATAAGGACGTATGGTGTTATCGTTGCAATCGCAGTAATTACAGGAATCTTTGTAAGTATGCATTATTCAAATAAATTTAAATTGATGGATGAAGATACGTTTCTTAATATAGTAATATGGACAATTGTAGGAGGAATACTTGGCGCAAGAATCTTCTGGATACTCGTTTCACCGGGCACATCTTATTATTTCATCCATCCCGAGCATCTTTTTGCTATCTGGGAGGGAGGTGGTTCATTTGAAGGTGCAGTTTTAGGCGGACTCATTACTATCTTTTTGCTTGTTAAAAAGTATCACATTTCTTTCTGGAAATTTCTTGATATTGCAACACCGGGGCTTGCCATAGGATATGGTGTGGGAAAGTTTGCCTGTTTTTTTAATGGCTGTTGCTATGGATTGCCTGTACCAAAGTGGTGGCCGCATTTTTTTCCTCTTATAAATGTTTTTACTGATCCACGCTCAGAATGCGATCTGCTCAATACGGCTCTTTTTCCCGCACAATTGCTTGACTCAATTGCGGGGTGGATTGCCTTCTTTATTGTTGTTTTCTATGTTGTAAAGCATAGAAAATACTTTGGGCAGATGTTTATTTATTTTTGCTATATATTTTCTCCCTTGCTTTTTGCCGTGGAATTCATTCGTTATATTCCCACTCGTTTCCTTTACCTCACACCAAACCAGTGGGTAGCAATAGGAGTGGTCATTTTTGCGCTCATTGCAGAGCATTTCTTAAAGAAGAATCTTCCTATTGTGGATAGTGAAGCACAACAACCTGAAGAGATGAGGGAAAAGAAGCAGGGGTAATTTCTAAAGTATCTTTCTCGATATAAGGCTTGTGCTGTATGAAGTCATCCAAAGGTAAGAGATCAAATTTTAATACAGGTGTTTTATAGTGCATTGGTATGACTATTTTGGGTGATAGTTCTGTAATCACTTTCCATGCCTCTTTTGGTCCTATTGTGTATATTCCTCCAACGGGAATCATTACTATATCTATTTTACCTATTTCTTTCAGCTGATCTTCCGTAAGGAGCGTGCCTATGTCGCTAAGGTGAATAAGGGAGATGCCTTCTGTTTGAATCTTAAACATCGTAACTTTTCCACGCAGTAATCCTTTTTTATTATCGTGGTATCCCGAAATACCTTTTACTTTTATTCCTTTAAATTCCTTTTCTATGTTTCCTCTTAATACTTCTTCGTATAAAGGGACATTGTTTACTGCATTATGATCAAAATGCTCGTGAGAGACAAGAACAATATCTACGTCAGGAAAGTCCACTTTATA
>CAJXKN010000013.1 GCA_913055585.1 uncultured Caldisericota bacterium
ACCTTCGAATAACGGATCCAAATTCCGTTGCCTTACCTCTTGGCTACGCCCCAATGCTACTCTATTTTATATATAAAATGATTACTGTCAAGAGAGTAGTGTAATAAAATGAAAAAAGAGATAAAAATTATACCGATTGGCGGTATAGGCGAGATTGGAAAAAATTCCACGCTGATACAGATGGATGGCGATTTAATCCTTATAGATGCAGGATTTAAATTTCCTCCATCCACAATGCCAGGAATAGACTTTATTATCCCTGACTTTTCTTACATTATTAAAAGAAAGGATAAACTCAAAGGGATACTGATTACGCATGGACACCTGGACCACATTGGAGCACTCCGTTATCTATTGGAAGATATCACTCCCCCAGTTATTGCAGGTTCAGACCTTGCATTGGGTTTAGTAAAAGGAATGCTTCCTGAGAAAATAAAGAGAGTCCAGCACTTTAAAAAAGTAAAAACTGGTGAGACTCTGCATCTTGGTGCATTTACTGTAGAGTTTATCAGAATGACACATAGTATCCCTGGAAGTTTTGGTATCGCTATCAAAACGCCGTACGGGTATATATACCATACAGGTGACTATAAAATAGACAGTACTCCTGTAGATGGTAAGACAATGGATATTAAAAGGCTTAAGATGGTAGCAAAGGAAGGTGTAGTAGCATTACTTTCTGACAGCACAAATGCAGATGAACCTGGGTTTACGGGCTCAGAGTCACTCATAGGGGAGAACCTTGTGAAAATCTTTGAAGAAGCGAAAGGAAGGATTATAGCTGCCTCATTTTCAACAAACATTCACAGAATACAACAGTTTGTGAATTTAGCGAAAGCATTTGGAAGAAAAGTAATATTTGATGGAAAAAGCCTTATAGAAAGCGTAAAGATATCAAAAGAACTTGGATACATAAAGATTCCTAAGGGAGTGGAAGCAAATCTATCCGATATTTCTAACATTCCGAAAAGGAAACTTATGTTTATAACAACTGGTACGCAGGGAGAGCCAATGTCAGGCCTTGCACGAATAGCAAATGGCGTGCATACAAACCTCTCTATTGTTAAAGGAGATTCTGTTATCATTTCTGCTGACCCTATCCCTGGAAACGAGAGAGAAGTAGCAAATACAATTAACAAACTTTTCAAATTAGGTGCAATGGTGTATTATAGAAAGGCAGATGGAATACATGTATCAGGACATTGCTCTCAGGAAGATATAAGGTTTATGATTAAACTGTTAAAGCCAAAATATTTTATTCCTGTACATGGTGAATATCGCCATCTTGTATTTGCAAAGAAGATAGCAGAAGAGCAGGGAATGAGCGAAAAAAATATATTTATACTTGGAAACGGCGCTGGAGTGGAAATCGTAAACGGTAGGATGAGGCGTATCCCTCGTATAAAGTCAGGGGCTGTTATCATTGAAGGGAAGTCAAAAATACCTGTTAAAAATGAAGAAGCAGAATTCCCCGCTATTTCCGAAAGGAAAAAAATGGCAAGTAGCGGGACAATATGCATTGTAGTGAGACTGAATAAAAATAGAGAATTAGTAAAACCTATAAAAATAGAGGCAAAAGGGATTGTGCTTTCCAAAGCAAACAAAGATGAAATTACCAAGTCTTTGAAGGAAAAAGTAGTTGAAACAGTTAAAAAATATGCTAAAATAAAAACGACAGATGAACTAAAAAAAGAAATTGAAAAAACAGTAAAAAGCGTTTTTAAGAAGGATGCAAGAAAGAGTCCTACTGTATTTTCTGTTATTCTAAAGAAATAAGCGGAAGTGGCGGAACTGGCAGACGCGCTGGGTTCAGGTCCCAGTGAGCGATTAAGCTCTTGGGGGTTCAAATCCCCCCTTCCGCACCATCCATTGAACTGATTTTTATAATGTTTTGTAACTTATCCATTTTCCTTGGCAGTTAGGCCAGTTCTTGTTTCAGGATTTTGTAAATGATGAATTTGAAGAACTCTTGACTTGAAAAAAAAAATTATAATATAATAACAGCAAGATGGAAAAAATTGATTTGCATGAAAATAGAAAATGTGTTTTTAGAAAATATAAATTTGTGCTATAAGAAGGTGGTGTAGTATGAATGTGTAAAAAAGAAAATAAAACGTCTAACGAAGAATTCTTGCAGAAAAGCTGCAATTAATTTTATTATCTCTAAAAATAGAAACACTTTTCTACAAAAACTCTCTGCAAGCATTCCTTGAAAAAGGTCGGAAAAAGTGCTATGGTGCTTAATGGTTGTTGGGGAATTTTGTTTGTAATGCAATTTAAGTTTGCAAATTTTCAAAATGAAAATAGAATTAAGAAAGGAAATTATAATGAAGAAGATAAAGATTATTTCTTTAGTTGTTGTTTTTATGCTTTTATTAGTTACCTTAATGTATCTTATAAGCAATAAGGCAACTGTATATACTAATGATAATGTCTCCTCAAAAGAAGCAACGATTAACAGCTTCAGTAAGCCTCAGGTAGTTAAAGTAACCTATAAAACAATTTCACGTAAAGAATTCCTTCAATACCTTGCGAAATCCGAAGGAACAAATGTAGCTACTGCAATTAAGATTGATGCAAGGTTAACAAAGAGTTTTGAAGGAAAACATCCTGAATTCTTTGGAAAGATGGCAACTCAGAAATCAGCAGGATACTATGAATATGGCTATATTACAAGAACTGTTGATATGGGCCCGATATATTATGAAGAATCCGGGAAGGGAAAAGAAGATGAAATACGTATAGAAGAATCTGTAGCGGAACAAATTTATGTTAATGGTTCCTTCAGAAACTTTGTATATGTGTCGGATCCATTTACAACCCGGCAGGAAGGTAATTACAGCTGGCACCAAACCTATAGCCATACGTTCCTTGACGATCATCCTATTCAATTTACCGCTATGGCTAGGGGGTATGTAGAAGTAGCTGTTAATAGTGGCTTTCAAAGTACTTTAGGCGTAGCTTTAGAGGGAATTGGGTTTAGCATTTCTTATTCAACCGGAACTACTTACTATTACAGAAAGACCTGCACTTTTCCAACATGGACATATAGTTTATATCCGTAAACATTGAAACGCTGGAAGGTAATTAAATGTATATTATTTTATAATTGGAGGTAAAAGATAATGAATGATTTAAGAAAATCAAACTTTAACAAATTGTATGTTGGATTTATTATTGCCATTTCAACTGCATTTTTGTTGGACCGCAGTATGCTTGCATTGCTTATAGTTACAGGTATTATCATAGCTGTTGCAGAAATAGTCAAAGTACATACAGACAAAGCAGAATTACAACACAATATATGGAAATTTCAGATATTCCTGCTTATAATTGTTCTTATTCCAATTGCTATATCTTTCTTTGAAAGTGCAAAAGTACAAATTTCATCTTTAAAATTGTCGAAGCCTCAGCCAGGCGTTGTTCCTGGAAGCAAAAACTTGCCTAAAGGAATTTCTCCATGGAGACTTGCTTTCGATAATTTTCTTCCTCCTTCCATAGAGCTTATTGGGATTATCATTGCATACTTAGGGTTGGGTAAATACTCAGCGGACACAAAATCAAGTGAACTGCAAAGTAGATGAGGAACTTTGATAAAAAACAATTTTATACGGATTCGTATACTTGACAGGACTATAAATGTAGATATAATCTTAAAAAGTAATCAATAAAGGAGGTTACTATGAGAACAAAAAGAGTTTTGGTGTTACTGCTTGTCGCAGTAATGATGGCAGCTGTATTTGCAGGCTGCAACACTAAGCAACAGCCTACAAAGCCTGCAGAGAAGCCAGTGGAAAAGATCAAAATTGGTCTTGTAACGGATGTTGGCGGAAGAGGTGATATGTCCTTTAACGATTCTGCCCTTCGTGGTTTAGAGGAATGGGCAGCAAAGAAGAAATATATAGGGAATGGCCAATACAGAACTTTGACTGATGAGGAATATAAAGCAACTATTCCAGATGACCTTGCAGATAGAGATATCCATCCACTTAATGTAGAACCTGTTGTGCTTGAATCGAAGGAAAAGAAGGACTATACGCCTAATATTACTACATTGGTAGAACAAGAACATTGCAAGCTCGTTATTGGTGTAGGCTTTATGCTTGCAGATGCTATTGGCACTGCAGCGAAGAAGTACCCGGATACAAAATTTATGCTGATTGATTCAACCCCAACAGTGAACGGGAAGTCAGCAACTAATTTGCCAAATGAAGTAAGTTATTTATTTAGAGAGCAGCAGGGGGGATTTCTTGCAGGAGCTGCAGCAGGTTATGCCACTAAAACCAATAAAATTGGTTACATTGGCGGAATGAAAATTCCTCCGGTGTTGAGATATGAAGCAGGATTTGAAGCCGGTGTAAAAACGACAAATCCTAATGCAAAAGTGATCAGTGTATACACAGGAAAATTTAATGAGCCAGCGCTTGGTGTGGACACAGCAGAATCTGAGATTAACCAGGGTTGCGATGTTCTGTTCCATGCAGCAGGTGCAACAGGAAATGGGATGTTTCAGGTAATTTGTCAGAAAGGTGCACCTTACTGGGGCATCGGCGTTGACGTAGATATGGGCATTAACCCAAAACTCTGTCCCGATAGAACGCTTACCTGTGCAATCAAACATGTGGATTATGCAACATACCTTGCTATAAAGAGCGTAGTGGACGGTACATTCAAGCCCGGCATTATCACGATGGGTATAAAAGATGGCGGCGTAGGATATGCACCAGACCATATAAAAGATGTGCTTACTCCAGACCAAATTAAGAAGATAAACCATTTACAGCAGATGATTATTAACGGGGAGATTCAGGTTCCTGAAGACCCAGAAAAAGTAGATAGCTGGACCCCGCCAAGCAATTTCTAAGAAATAAGAAATACATTTTTTATAGGGTGGAGTTTACTCCGCCCTATAATTTTAATGTGAGGTAAATATGAAGGCATTGGAAGTAAAAAATATTGTGAAACAGTTCCCTAATGTTCTTGCAAATGACCATATAAGTCTTTCAATAGAGAAAGGAGAAATTTTTGCTGTTGTAGGAGAAAATGGTGCAGGCAAATCTACACTTATGAAAATTATTTATGGGCTCTATACTCCCACATCAGGCGAGATATATGTGTTTGGGAAAAAGGTAAAAATAGAAACACCAGAGGATGCAATAAGGTTAAAAATAGGTATGGTCCATCAGGAATTTATGCTGATACCGCGTTTTACTGTAACGGAAAATATTGTTTTAGGTGATGAACCACACAGAGGTATGATTTTTGATTATAAAAGAGCAGTAAAAGAGGTAAGAGAATTATCTGAAAGGTTTGGTTTAAAAGTTGACCCTACGGATAAAGTAGCAAATATCCCAGTAGGTATTCAGCAGAGAGTAGAAATATTAAAAATACTAAGAAGAGGAGCAGAAATCCTGATTTTTGATGAACCCACTGCAGTGCTTACTCCTGAAGAAACAGAGGATCTATTCAAGGCCTTGCGAAGATTGAAAGCAGAAGGCAAAACAATTATTTTTATCTCCCACAAGCTTAAAGAGGTAATGACTATTGCAGATAGAATTGCTGTTTTAAGGAGAGGAAAATTGCAGGGTGTGGTAGAAAAAGAGAAGACGAATGAAGTGGAGCTTGCAAGAATGATGGTTGGAAGAAACGTTGTGCTTGAGATTCCACATGTAGAGGCAAAGATAGGAAAAACAGTTCTTTCTGTACGTGATCTTACCGTGAAAAACAAAAGGGGAATTATTGGACTAAAGGGAGTTTCTTTTGATGTGCATAGCGGAGAGATTGTAGGTATTGCAGGAGTTGAGGGAAACGGCCAGGCAGAATTAGTAAATGCATTAATTGGTTTTACTCGTCCTGTAAAAGGAAAAATCGAACTTGATGGAAAGGAGATTAAACTGCTTACTCCCTACAATTTAAGAACTAAAGGGATGGTATATATTCCAGAGGATAGAAAAAGGAGAGGGATTGTCCTTCCATTCAGGGTAAGAGAAAATATCATTATGGGACAGCACACCCTTTATCCTTTTTCAAAAAATGGAATACTGAACGATTCTGAAATCAACAAATTCGCTACAAAGAAATTAGAAGAATTTGATATAAGACCAAGAAATATTCACGTAAGAGGAGGAAACCTTTCAGGTGGAAACCAGCAAAAGCTAATCCTTGCAAGGGAAATGTCAATAGAACATAAATTCCTTCTCGCTTCGCAACCTACAAGAGGGTTGGACATTGGTGCTATGGAATTTGTGTATAAAAAACTTGTTGAAGAAAAGAAGAAAGGCATAGGAGTGCTCCTTATTTCTCTTGAGCTTTCCGAGATTATGGGCCTTTCAGATAGGATATTGGTGCTGTACAATGGAGAAATTGTTGGGGAGACAACACCAGATAAGACAAACGAAGAGGAGTTAGGTCTTATGATGCTTGGATTGAAAAGACAGGAAAGGGTGTTACAATGAAAAATGTACTAAAGAGAATTATTTTTGGACCTAAAGAGAAAGAAAAGTATTGGTGGATAAACGTTTTAGTACCAATCATTGCTATTCTTCTTGCACTTGTTGTCGGGGCAATTTTTATCAAACTAACAGGCAGAAGTCCTATTGTTGCATATAAGTTGTTGTTTGGCACATCAGGATTGCTTCCGGGCCCTTACTGGAAGGACCATTTTGCCGAAATGCTTCTCTCTACTTCAATGTTTGTTGCAACTGGTTTGTCTTTTGCAATTGCAGCAAAAGCAGGACTGTTCTTTATCGGGGCAGAAGGAGATTTTCTTGTAGGTGGTATTACTGCAACATATTTTGGCTATGCAAAGCCGTTTGCCAATATGCCAACGTTTATTCACCTTACCATTATTTTTATTTTCGTAATAATTATGGGAGGTATCTGGGGTGCTATTGCAGGCTATTTGAAGGTAAAAAAAGGCATACATGAAGTTATTTCAACAATTATGCTGAACTGGATTGCTGTTTATCTTATTGAAGATTGGCTTGTTATTGGCCCTATGAAAGCAAATGTAAAAACAGGTATATCAGGAACACCATATGTCAGTAATACTGCGAGACTCCCAATAATTTTACATGGCACACGCCTTAATATCAGCATTATTATAATGATTATTGTCACATACCTTATATGGTTTCTCCTTTATAGGACAACGTTTGGATACGAAATCCGTGCAATGGGATACACGTTAATATATGGAATGGAAGCTCCGAAAGCAGGGGGAGTAGATATTGATAAAAGAATGATTCAAGTGACGTTTCTTGCAGGAGCTGTTGCAGCATTGGGCGGAGCTTTTATTGTACTGGGTATTTTGTTTCAGTATCCTCCTGTATTTGGGGGTGGATATGGATTTGATGGTATCACCGTTGCTTTAATTGGTCAAAATGAGCCACTTGGTATATTTCTTGCAAGTATGTTTATTGGCGGGCTGAGGACCGGTGCAGCTGCCGTACAGCTTGCGCATATCCCTAAAACATTCCCATCAATTATAGAAGGCATTACCGTGGCCTTCATTGCGCTTCAGGAACTCATCCGTTATTGGCTTATGAAGGCTGCAACGGCAAAGAAAAAATCTTATGTTAAAATACAGGGAGGTGCAGATGAATAGTCATACATTACTTCTTTTAAATTCCACTATTGCTCAGACACTTGATTATGCAGCACCAATTCTCTTTGCCGCACTATGCGGAGTGATATCTGAAAATGCGGGTGTTGTAAATATTGGGTTAGAAGGAATAATGCGTTTTGCAGCATTTTTTGGTGTATGGGGAGCAGCCATTGCTAAAAATCCCTGGATGGGACTGTTATGGGGTATTGCACTTGGAATTATACTTGGTCTTATGCATGGTTATATTACTGTAAAATGGGCAGGCGACCAAATTGTTTCTGGCATTGCAATAAATGTTATGGCATTAGGTATTGGCACATACCTTCTACAGGCTGTTTTCAAAACAACAGGCTACTCACCGCCTGTACCTTACTTTGGGGCGGAAGTAAATAGGATTCACTTTGCATTTTTGAAACATATTCCCGTCTTAGGTGCCTTTTCTGACCTTACTTTCCTTGTATGGCTTTCTCTTATTACTGTTATTTTGATACATTTCATCTTATACCATACGGTATTAGGGTTGAGAATTCGTGCAGTAGGAGAAAATCCGCAAGCAGCGGAAACCTTAGGAGTAAATGTATTTAAGATAAAATGGTTTGCTGTTATTACAGGAAGTGTTTCTGCAGCACTTGGAGGTGTAGCACTTTCCCTGGGAACACTTTCATCATTTACCAATGCGATGCCTATGGGTAAAGGATTTATCGGTCTTGCAGCAATGATTTTTGGGAAATGGACTCCGTTCGGAGCATTGATCGCTTCGCTTATTTTTGCTTTCGCACAAGTTTTGCAGCTACTACTTCAGAGTACTGCTTCTGGTGTTGCAAAGATGATTCCTCTTGGTTTCTATCTTTCTCTACCATACTTTTTAACGATTGGTGCATTGATTGGAGTTGTAGGAAAGGCAGTTGCTCCTGCTGCAGATGGCATACCATACAAAAAAGAAGGTTAATGAATAAAAATGGAAAGAGCAGAAGGGATTTTAACGAAAAGAACTTCTGCTCTTTAAAAATGGATTTGTCTAACGAGTTTTCTTCTTTCGTAGTACGCGTTCGTATTGTATAATCTTTTCAATCTCCTCTGAAGCTCTATGCAAATCATCGTTCAGTACAATATAATCATAGAACATTCTTTCCTGAATCTCTTTATTTGCCCTTTCTAATCTTTTCTCCCTTTCCTCCTCCGTTTCTGTCCCTCTCTTCAAAAGACGCTTTGCAAGTGCGTCTATGCTGGGAGGGAGTAAAAAAATAAGCAAAGCTTCGGGGAAAAGAGATTTAATCCTCTTTGCTCCCTGAGTATCAATCTGTAGAACAACATCTTTATCCTTTCCCTGTAAGATGCTCTCTATGGGTGTACCATAATAATTTCCATGTACGAATGCAAATTCTGCAAGTTTCTTCTTTTTGACAAGGTCAAAGAATTTCTCTTCGCTTAAAAAATAATAATCTCTTCCATCTTTTTCATCTTTTCTTGGCTGTCTCGTCGTGCAGGTAATAGCTCGTACAAGAGCCGCATCTTTCTTAAGGAGCTCTGCTACAACGGTCCCTTTCCCTACACCAGATGGTCCAGATATAACGATAATCATTTTTGCTCTAATAATTTAATTGCTTCATCCAATTGTGCTTCATTTCCTTTTACTACGATGTCCGGCTCTACTCCTTTTTTATTTATTGTTTCTTTGTTTGCTGTAAGATATTCTGCAATCGTTACTTTCGTTATACACCCTTCTGGCAATGTAAATAATTGCTGTATTACACCTTTGCCAAAAGTTTTTTCTCCGACAATTGTACCTACTTTGTAGTCTTTTATTGCACTTGTAAGAATCTCTGCCGCACTTGCTGTTCCTCCATTAACAAGTACAACAAGAGGTAAATCGAATCTGTGTCCATAAATCTTTAATGGCTTTGCTTCTCCTGTACGCCCTTTTTCCCATAGAAGCGGTCCTCCTGGGATAAAATAACTTGCCGTTTCGGCACATTCAGAAAGTAATCCTCCTGGATTATTACGCAGATCAAGAATTACTCCTTTTACTTTCTGTTTGTGAAGCTCCTTTAGTGCAGATGCAACTTGTTTTGCCGTGCCCTTAGAAAACATATTAATTTTCAGGTATCCAATTGTACCTTCTTTTAATAACTTTGTTTCCACAAGAGGTATATGAATCTCTTCTCTCTCAACTGAAACTTCAATTTCTCTATCATCCCTTTTAATCTTTAATTTAACTACTGTACCAATCTTTCCTTTTACCTTCATACTCACTTCATCAAGTGATAGTCCTACAAGTGATACTCCGTCAGCACTTTCTATGACATCTCCTTTTTTCAACCCAACCTTCTCTGCAGGTGTGTTTGGGAATACAGCAATAATTTCAGGGAGTTTTAACTTCTCATTTTCTTGAATCATAACACCTATTCCTGCATACTCTCCCTGTACTTCTTCCTGGAATTCCTCTGCCTGCTCAGGAGTGAAAAATACACTGTAAGGGTCGTTGAGAGAGTTTACCATTCCCTTAATTAAATCGTATTCTTTTACTGGTTTATAATAATTATCTTCAATAATATCTGCTGTTCTATCAAGTAAAGTATGGTCCTTTATCAGTGCCTTCGGAAACACAGCTGGGGTATGAATACTCTTTATCAAAGTGGACGGTGGATACTTTGCACCTATAAAATATGCACCAAACAATAAGATAACAATAGTAATAATTGAAATGGTCTTTTTAATTTTGTTATTCATTTTATTCCTCTATTATGTATTTTTTATTTGCTTTTATAAACGCTGTAAATTCATCTTTCTTTTCGCTGAATCCTTCTCTTCCCATTATACCATACGTATATTGTTTTCCCAGTTCTACACCAGGCTGGTTAATAGGATTAATGTTTAGCATTTCCCCCAGTGCAATGACTTCATATTCAAAGAAATATATAAGTTTTCCAAGAGAAACTTCATCTATCTCAGGGATTTCAATGGAGACGAAAGGCCTTTTTGATTTATTCAAGGCTGCTTGTGTTGCAAGAAACTCACTTCTTATAAGCTGCGATGCATTTTTATGCTTTAGGTAGTTAATGTGTTCATCATCTGCAAGGTTACCATCTATATTGAAATCATCCTTATAGCGGACTGGAGCAATAAAAATAATGAGTTTATCAAATGGTCCTTCTATAAATAGCTGAAGAATGGAGTGCTGGTCCGTACTACCTTTCACGGCAAGAGGCGTTATTCCTGTAAAACGTTTTCCGCAGCTCTCTGCAAGAAGCTGCCTGTACCACATACCAAGGTAACTCAATCCGTCTGAATATGTAAATAGTGCATTGATGTTTACTCCCTTTTCTTTGAACAACTTATATTGAATGAAAGGCAAAAGCATAGTGGCATCCTCTAAGACATCTTTCTCTTTAATTTTCTCTGCTTGTTCTGCTGCTCCATTGAGCAGTGCATCAATGTCCACTCCTTCTACTGCTCCCGAAAGAAGGCCTACATTGGATAACACGGAGTATCTACCTCCAACGAGCGGAGGGATTACAAAAGTTTTTACAGAAAATTCTTTTGCTAACTTTCTCAGGAATCCCTTTTCCGGGTCCGTTATAAAAATCAGATGTTTATTGAGTGGCAGATGACGCTTATTCAATGCATCAGTAATGCATAGCAGGTTCTGCATTGTTTCTGCAGTGCTTCCTGATTTTGTAATGATGTTAAATACTGTTCTGTTTAAATCTAAACTGTTAAGCAAGGTTTTCACAGATGCAGGGTCAACATTATCCATAAAATATATACGCGGTGTTTTACGTAAAGGAGAATCATTGTAATGGATACCGTTTATAGCAAAATGGAGTAATTCGTTACCCAGTGAAGAGCCTCCCATTCCTACAACAACAAAATTTTCAAAATTGTCCTGTACTAATTTTGCCGTTTCTTTTATTTCGGAAGTTTCCTGTTTCATTAAAAAAGGCAACTTCAAAGCATAGTAATCTGCATCAATCTTTTCTTCAATGTTCTCTTTTATTTTTTCTAAAAATGTTTTTGAATTTTTTATTTCCTTTATTGAAAGGCCATTTTCTCCTATTAATTCGTTAAGTACATTGCTGTAATTAAATTTCATCTGCTTCCTCCTTTCTCCTTGCATATATCCATCCAGCAATAACTGCAGTTGCTGGAATTGAAACAATAAGCCCAATGCTTCCTGCAAACATTCTTATCATTTCTGTTGCTACAATCTCTGAATTCAGAATATTCATAAGTGGAGCATTTACTGATGTAAATAGAATAAGGAGCATCATACTGCCACCAACATAGGCGAGTATCAATGCATTTGACATTGCACCCATAATGTCCCTTCCTACATTCAATCCAGAGTGTATCAATGTTTTTGCGGGACTATCAGGATTTGCATTTTTTACTTCTTCAATAGCAGAAGGTATGGATATCGTTGTATCTATCAATGCACCTACCGCACCTATAATGAAACTCGCAAGTACAATTCCCTGAAGGTTTGCTCCTTTCGGCAGCATATTGCGTAAAATGAGCGCTTCTTCCGTACCATAGCCTGTAATATGTGCGGTAATTCCTGTAATGTGTACAATAATACCTGATGTTATAAGGCCGACCGAGGTGCCAATAATAGCTGATAAGCTTTTTTTAGAAAAGCCAGCAATAAGTAAGAATGATAAGAAAGAAACAGTAAAAGCAATGATGACAGCGGTAGTAACGGGACTTTTTCCCTTCATTGCACTTGGTATTATAACGGTTAGTATGAGAATTAATGTAATAATGAGGCTCAAAAGTGATTTAAGTCCTTTTAATCCACCAAATAATAGTAGAAGTGCAACAAATATAATAACAAGTAGATAAATCGTTGTGTCTCTTTCATACGTAAAGATATTAAATTTGCTTCCATTGCTGCTGTCTTTATTGATATAAAGTATAATATTATCTCCTTCATTTGGATTTATACTCCAGAGGGGATTGAGATTTTCATAATTCTTTATGTCTACCTTTTGTCCTTTGTACTGTCCACTCTTTATGAACACTTTTATTGTTCTATACTTCATCCCGTTTGTTGTGTCTACCATTAAATCGCTTTTATTAAGCACGGTGGCTTTGGCATACTGTGAAGAACCCAGTGGATGAACTTTTACAAAATACCCTATAGAAATTAAAGCAATAATAACAGTAATAACTGTGTATACAAGGTATGTTTTTGTCTCTCTATTCATTTTTTACCTCATTTATTATTTCGTTTCCTTTCTCAAGTAACAAGTTGAGTTTTGTTTTATCATCTGATTCTGCATAAATCCTTATCTTTGGTTCTGTTCCAGAGAATCTGAACAATATCCAGCTTCCATCACTTAGAATTATTTTTGTTCCATCAATTTCATTTATTTTTTTAATAGATAATTCTTCTTTCAGTGTATTTATTTTATTTTTCAATGATTTTTCTATTGCATCTCTACTGCCAGTATATTTAAAATTCATTTTGCCAGAATAAATTGCACCAAACTTCTCCATTAATTCATTGAACAGGGCCATTAAAGATTTTTTTCTCCGCGAAACAATCTCCGTTACAATAAGGTCAATAAGAATACCATCTTTATCTGCAAGCCAGCCTTTCATTGACGCACCGCCACTTTCCTCTCCGCCAAAGATTGCTTCCCCTTTTACGATTGCATCGCCAATGTATTTAAAGCCTACTTTTGTTTCAATGCTCTTGTAGCCAAAATGTTCAGCAATTCTATCAAGCATATGTGTGGTTGCAACAGTTCTTACAACGTTTCCTTTAATCTTTCTTTCAGTAAGCAAATAGTAGTAAATGATAGGCAAGACCATATTGGCTGACATAAATGTCCCATCCCTATCTACGATACCAAAACGGTCTGCGTCACCATCCGTTGCAAGCCCTAAATCAGCTTTAGTTGAACGTACCTTCTCTATCAATTCATTGAGATTATTTCCCGTTGGTTCAGGATGCAACCCGCCAAACAGAGGGTCTCTTTTGCCGTGAATCATTGTAAAGTAAGTTGACCCTTCCAATAGTTTTGGCAGGTACCTTCTTCCTGTTGCAAAGAGGGGATCATAGATAATGTGTAATTTTTGTTCTTTAATAGGTGCAAAGTCAATGAGTTTTCTTACTGCATCAATGTATCCTGTTTCTTCAAATGGAATAACTATTTTCTCCTTGATTGCTTCTTCAAAGGGTATTTCCTTAATAGTTTTTTTGTTTTTAAGAAATGCATTTATTCTGTTTTCTATGTCTTTTGTCTCCTCTGGTAGTGCAGGCCCGCCTGTTTTTGCAGAGAACTTTATACCGTTGTAATAAGGGTCGTTGTGCGATGCAGTGATGTTTATAGCGCCATCCGCTTTTCTATCTACGGTAAAATATGCAATAACAGGTGTAGGAATATCCGTAACAGAAAAATAACTTTTTATACCATAGCCTGCAAGTACAGAAGCAGAAGTTTTTGCAAATTCATCTGACAAAAACCTTGTATCATACCCTATGATTACATTCTTTCCTTTATTTGATAAGATATGTTGCGCAATGGCGTAACTTGCAATTGCTACATTTTCAAATGTAAAATCTTTTGCAATAATGCCTCTCCATCCTGATGTACCAAAATGAATTTTCATTTTTTATCACCTATGAGTTTCTTAAATAAATCAATGTATTGCTTTGCAGAACGTTCCCAGGAAAAATCACACTGCATTCCTGTCCTTTGAATTTGTTTGTACAACGTTTTATTCTTATATATATCCTTTGCTCTTTCCAAAGCTTTCATCAGGTCTTCCTTAGAACTTTCAATAAAGGTTATACCGTTCCCACAATGTGTTACTTCATTATAATTATCTACAGTATCCTTTAATCCACCTGTTTCCCTCACGACAGGCACGGCACCATATTTCAGAGCGATGAGCTGTCCTAAGCCGCATGGCTCATACTTTGAAGGCATAACGAAGAAATCGCTTGCTGCATAAATTCTGTGTGCAACTGTTTCATCAAATTTTATTAGTGCCTTAAGTTTTGTAGGGAATTTTTTCTGTAGAGCAATCAATGCATTTTCCAGCTCTTCACTTCCTGTACCAAGTAGTACAACCCTTATATCTTCATTCAGAAATTCTTTTAGAGCTTCAACAAAGATATCAATGCCTTTCTGTGCAGCAAGCCTACTCACCATTCCGAATAATGGTTTATTTCCCATTTCAAAATGAAGGGCACTTCCTAATTGAATTTTATTTTTTTCTTTTCCGCTAATTGTTTCAACTGAATAGTTTTCATATATGAGTTTATCAGTCTCTGGATTCCATACAGAATAATCAATGCCATTCAAAATTCCTATAAGTCTATTTTTTCTTGCATTGAGAATTCCATCCATACCTGCACCGTATTCTTTGGTACGGATTTCTCTTGCATATGTTGGACTTACCGTACTGATATAATCTGAATAAACAATACCGGATTTAAGAAAGCTTACGTTGCCGTAGAATTCGAGACCTTCTGGATTAAAATACTTTCTATCTATGTGAAGCAGGTCAAGAATACCCTGAGTGAAATTTCCCTGATACCCCAGGTTATGGATTGTAAATAACGTTTTTATAGGAAGATTCTTATCTCTAATAAAAAGAGGGATAAGACCTGTCTGCCAATCATTTAAATGCAATACATCAATATCTATTTTCATAAGTTCAATGGCTTTGAGAACTGCGATGTCAAAGTATCCAAATCGCTCAGCGTTGTCAGCATAATCTCCTTTTGACGTACCATACAAACTGTCCCTTCCAAAATAATAATCCTGCTCTATTAGTACAAGGGTTTTACCATTTTCCATTTCTTTTGAAAAAATATTCCCTTTTATATCCTGTGAGCCGATACGGATTTGAATTCCCCCTTCTTTTTTTAAATCATAAGGCACATTCTTAATTGTTTTGTACAGAGGAAGGAAAAGATATGTTTCATTTCCTTCTTTATTGTAAACATTAAACAATGCCCCAACGACATCTGCAAGTCCCCCTGTTTTTGCAAAAGGGACTGCTTCACTTGCTACGATTCCTATCTTCATTCTCTATCTCCTTTCCAGCTTCTCTTAAAAATTCCGCTGCTCTTTCTGGCGGCATCGGATTAATATAAAGGCCTGTTCCCCATTCAAATCCTGCCGTATGTGTAAGGCGAGGAACAATTTCTATATGCCAGTGATAGTATGGCAGTTCCAAATTATCCAGAGGAGCTGAATGTATATAAAAATTATATGCAACGTTCGGTACTGATTTATTTAGCATTCTTAAAGAACGCTGCAGTGCATCTGCTAAGTAGTACATCTCGCTTCGCTTTATATTAGCATAGTCTGAGTTGTGCTGCTTTGGCATAATCCACATTTCAAAAGGTACAATGGATGCAAAGGGTGCAAATACAACGAAGTACTCATTTTCTATAATAAGCCTCTTCCTGTCTTCTAATTCCTGGGCGATCATATCACAATATACGCACCTTTCTTTATATTCGTAATAGCGCCTGCTTCCTTCCAATTCCTCTTTTGCTGATTTTGGAATGATAGGCATTGCAATAAGCTGCGAATGCGGATGGGATAAAGATGCACCTGCTTCTTTCCCTTTGTTTTTAAACACAATGATATATCGGAGCCGCCTATCCTTTCTCAGATCCAGGCATCTGTCTCTGAATGCCCATAGTATATCCTCTACATGCTTTAAGGGTAATGTTTCAATAGAATCAGACTGGTTTGGTGATTCTACGATCACTTCATGAGCACCAACACCATTCATCATATCATACATTCCAACCCCTTTTCTATCCAAATCCCCTTCAATTCTCAAGGCTGGGAATTTATTAGGGATAACCCTTACCCACCAACCTGGTTTATTAGGCTGCGTTCCAGGCTTTCTATAGGCAAGAATCTCTGGCGGTGTTTTACTTTCATTACCCTCACTGAACGGAGAACTTTTTGCGCTTTCTTTTTTTTCTTCTTCTTTCTTAAAATCACTGGGCCTCATTGCTCTCTCTACTGCAATAATTACCCATCTTCCTGTTACAGGATCTTTTCTTAATTCTGGCATTAAAACCTCCTTATTCTAATTGTATATTCATTTTTATTGTTTTATCTTTTATTATACACTTTTTGCTAAAAATAAAAGAGAGACCCTGAAATGTTTTTTCAAATCCATCCTCAGATTGGGAGACGGTATATATGGGAAAAGTCCATAATTCTACATCAGAAGAAAAAACAAATTTCAATCTAATGTTTTGTATGAACTCCTGCACATCAAACTCCTTTCCTTTCAATTTCATAAACGCTTTGTAATCTCTATTATTTATCTTGAGACCATCTTTAAAAAATAAAAAATTGAATTCCACGCCAAAAAACAGTGGCAATTCTTTGTTTGTTTTTATTGTGTACTGCGTATAAATTTCTCTCTTATCTTTTGGCACGGTAATCTCTTTTTTTACTGAAACGCTTTCCCAGTTTTCTCCACACCACACGTGACCATCTCTCTTAAGAGAAAGGATAAGATTCTCATCCGTTTTTTTAGCCCTTCCATTGTAGTTACCCAGGACAAAATCTCCCTGTTCGCCATACTGCATTTTATATACCTTTTCATCTGTCGTATCTGCTCTAAAGAAATGGTCAATAAAAGAATTTTTTCTATACCAATCGTAAATAAGAAACTTATTTAAATCGTTTTCCTTCATTTTCACGATATCGTGAATCGTTTCTATGCCTTCTTTCGGCATTTTATTTTCTTCAAATGAAAGAATCTTTTTATGGTATGCTTCCTCTCTTCTTGTTAACGTATTTTGCAGGTTCAGTTCCTTTACTTTATCATCCAGTTCGTAGAGTGCTCCTCCCTCTCTTGTAAAGTAAAGGTTCAGTAGAGGCGTTTCAATGAGAAACTCATTTTTCCCATCTTTATTAATATCCGTTTCCTCTATCCTGAATGGCAGAGGATCTACTTCCTTTTCTGCCTTTATCAAGTTTGTATAGACACTTATCCTGAGATGGGGGAGATACAATCCTCCGAATACACCGTGCCAGTATGCATCGTTTGCTTCTCCTCTAAGAAGAGTATCAGGTAGTTCGTTTCTTGCTTTATTGCTTATAAAAATCGCTTTCTTGTTCATATCATTACTCTCTGGATATTTTACAAGAAAGTGTCTAAAATTTCCTTGAGACCACTGCATCATTTCCTCGTATGACCCTGTTCTTAAATATATTCTTCCTTTAGGTGGATGGTGCTTAATATAATGAGATGGAAGAGTAATATTTATCCAGCTTCTATTATCCCTCAGAGCTTTTAAGAATGATTTGAGCCACCCTTCCTGATAAACGTATTTATAAGTGCCTGGCCATACGCCAAATTTTTCTCCATCATCCCCAAATAGTTCCATACGTTCCTTATCTTTCCCCTCCAATTCTTTCAAATATTCTATTGTTTTACTTACTGGCTTAAACGGGATGAGATAGCGTAATTTTTTGCTAATAGAAAAAACATTTAATGATTTACCTTCATCTTCTGTAATAAAGTGCCTTGATAGTTCTGCATCTGTTATCCCTTCCTGTTTAAAGTGAGTGTCATCCACTGCTGTGTATTTTATCCCATTCTCCGCAAGGATTTTAACAAGATGCTGTTCCCACACTCTTTCTGCAAGCCAGAATCCTTCAGGTTGCACAGAAAAAAGCTTTTCTATGTATCCCTGCATCCTCCTAATTTGTTCATTTTTGTCTCTTTCTGGAAGCAGTGCGAGAATTGGCTCATACATACCGCCGCCAAGAATCTCACATCTTTCCTTTCCCACAAGGAAACGTAGTTTCTCAATAAATTCAGGATGATTTTTCTCTAAGTAATGTAGAAGATAACCGGAGAAATGAATACCAAATTTAAAATTCTCTTCTTCAAATATATTATTAATAAATGGCAAATAAGCTTTTTTATATGCATCCTCTATTATATAATCAAAGTTTCCTACGGGCTGATGGTTGTGTATGATAAATATAAGGTTCATTTTCCCTCCTTTATAGGTTGAAATAGATATGATGGCACTTTTAATTGAGCCTTTTCATATGCAGAGCGTAAATGTGCTCTAAATAAAATATCAAAAGTAAAATCTACTTCCTTTTTGTGAAAATCACTGTACCACCAGAACCAATCGCTACCTTCTGCAATATATATTTCATCCAGAGCTTCTTTTACTTTACCTACTGTTCTTCTTGCATCGTATAGATACGTCCATGCTCTATTTGTCTCTTCATCCCCTATCCATGTATCAAAACAACCGTTTATCCAGGAGCCAGGATGAATGGATTCCAATTTATTTTCCGCTTCCACTTCAGAGCAGAGTGCACTATTTTTTTCGTCTAAGGCACTGAACAGTTCTTTAAGGAATGGTACACCATACTCTGGGTAATAATCCCATGGATTTTCGCCGTCTGTTATAATTACTTCTCCGTTTCTTGATGCTTCTAATTTCTGCAAAATATCCTTTACTGCATCTTTCTCATTCATTTTATTGTACACAAAACCTATTTTATCCGATAGCTCTCTATCTCTAAAAAATACTTTTACCCCTCTTACATCTGATAGAAATACACCATCATTTCCTAATTCCTTGTTGGTTTTATAAAGAATACTCTGGTCCGTTCCAATCCATTTAATACCTTTAATTTTAGAAATATCTATCGTTTCATTAGAAACGCTTCCTTCAGATGGCCACATACCCTGCGGTGCTGTTCCAAATATTTCTTTAAATACAGAAATAGCATCATCAATTTGTTTTGCTGCATCTTCTGCATAGGCAAATCTTATTTCTGGTAAAATAGTATTTGGTTTACTTATCTTTGCAATGGAAGAGTCCAGTAGAAGCGGTAAAATAGGATGATACATAGGAGATATGGTAATTGCTATTTGATTCCTCTTAAGAAGTATTTTATACAGAGGGATGATGGATTTTATTATTTTACCTTCTATTGTTTTTTCTCTTTTTTTGTCTTCTTCCGTATAATTTTCTTTTTTATTTAGCAGTTCATTAGCTTCGCCAATAAGTGGTGAAAATGCTGATAAAGCAAAAAGCATTTGAGTGTCTC
>CAJXKN010000014.1 GCA_913055585.1 uncultured Caldisericota bacterium
TATGGTGCTCACTCCCATTCTTCAAGTTGTTTCCTGCTCCTGGCACAGGTTTTAGCTCGAACTGGCGAATAGCCCAGTTCAGCTCAGCTGAAGTTGTGCTTGGACTTCCATGCTCTGTTCCGAGCTCTACATCTTCTAAGTAGAGGGAGGAGTAATCCGAGAGCGAGCTTACTTTCATCGCTTCTCTCACGAATGCAGCATAGGGAATCGTAACGTTTCCTGAGCGTATAGGAGTCTTTATTCTAAAGGCTATGTACTCCCAGCCTATGTTTCCCTTCCAGACCTCGAAGGTAGCGTTTACAGCTTTTCCATTAACCGTTATTGGGACAGTTATCTTGCCAATCTTGGATCCTGCGGGCTGCATACCATCGTAGTAAAGCCATACCATCATTTCTTCTTCGTTTCCTTTTATTCCAGAGTTCCTCCACTTCTCCCTGGTTAGCCATGATTCTAATGCCAGATTGATGGGAAGACCTTGTTCGTAGTTCAGGGAATAATCTAAAGTAACATAGAAGTTGCTAAGGTTAGAAACCTTTTCTGGTAGTGGAATGCTACCATCCGTAGCATTGTAGTTGTTCCATGGTTTGTTTCCGTAATACACTTCGGGATAGGCAAACACCCATCCTCCAGCATTTTTCTCTACTACATTAGTTAGGTTCTCTGAATATTTGAAGATGCCTGTTGCAGGGTCATAAGTCATTACGGCCTTACCATCAGCACTCGCAATGTTCCACGGGTCTATCTCCATAATGTATTCTGGAATTCCATTACCATTTCTATCTATCTTAGCAGTGGGCCACTGGCTCTTAGGATACGATATAACGATTGCGTTTCCTGCTCCCTGGAAGTGGACAGTTACTGTTTTGCTTATCGAGTTTGTTGCTCCGTTATTATCCCTGACTGTAAGGGTTACTGTGTAGTTTCCTGGTGAAGTGTAAGTGTGATTAACGATCATGCCGGAAGCATTGGTGTTATCTCCGAAATTCCAGTAATAACTCACTATTGAACCATCTGGATCATAACTTGACGAAGCATTGAAGGTTACCGTTTGATTTACTCTCGGATTCCCGGGCGAGAAAGTAAATTTAGGTTCATAATACTCATTTTCATCCTCCGACTGTTCCACAATCAGATTAAGTACTGATTCTGTATCGCTGACAATTTTAAACACTTCATTAGTTTCAAGGTCAGCAATATATCCTTCATACCTACATTTACTACTATCACGATCTGAGACAAATGCAATAAGCTTCTTATTTGTTCCAACCAGAGGATATGGATCTGCATCACTTGCTCTTGGAAGATCAATAGGTGACGGTAACTTCTCTATAGAAGTAGCACCTGGATGAATGCAGTAAATATCATCCTCTTCTCCTTTATGATGTTTACCAACGAAGTATAGAGTGTCATCTACTCCAAAAGAAGGATAGAAGGCATCATACCATCCAGACGCTACAACCTGCTCTACGTTGTTGTTCCAAACAACTATTTGATAATTTTCTCCCTTTTTTCTTGCATACGCAATTTTCCCGTCAGGGGCAAAATCAGGTCCCCATTCCTCTATGTTAGGGGTATTTGTAATCTTCTGTATGATAGAACCATCTAATGCACATACAACAATATCACCATTTCTTTTATACACAATCTTACTATTATCCCAAGAAAAACGAGGGTCCTCTGAACGTGAAATTCCATCCGACAACATACGTGTATTTAATAATTTATCTCCATTTATATCTGCTATATAAATCTGCCATGTTCCACTTTTACATGATGCATATACTATTTTTTTACCATCTTTTGAAATATCAAAGTTGCCAGCATTGCCGCCCACTAAAGTTACTACCTTATCTTTATCAAAATCTCTTACTTTAATATCTCCTGGATATCCTGCTAAATAAAAGGCTTTAATTTTCTTCACATTAAGTTTATGATACTCACTTTTACCCTCTAAACATTGCGTACCTCCACTCATAAATATTCCTAATACAAGAAGAACTCCTATGAGCCAGAGTTTACTTCTCATTGCATCCATCCTTTTTATTCTGAGAGCACTGTGTAACAGTTTTTTGCTCTTTACCACCCTGTGCTACCTTTATAATTCTTACCTCTCTTTTCATACTCTCTATTAACTTCCTTTACAATTCAGTAATTTTTTGTTGCATACTATAATTTAATATAAAAAGCTTTACTGTCAAACCTTTCTCAATTTTAAATATATCCAATGTCGGCGTTTTTGAAATTAACTATGAAAGACATCCACCTTGCATCGAGCTATTGTACTTAACGTTCTACAGATAAAAGAATTTCCCGAAGGCAATTTGGGGAATCTTTGATTTATCTTTTACCTGCTGTTATGCGACCTAAAGAGTAAGACTATGAATATATTTAATTGAAACCTTCTATATTTGAATTCGGATGGGGGAGGCAACAATACCACCTTCCCGCCAACGCCTGGCTGGATCGTCTATTATCCTACATCTTGGATTTTTAGTTCCTACACCATAGACCCTGCAAATCCAAAATTTATCTCCTTCTCTTTGCATTAATTCCCATTGATCCTTTGATACATTAAACCAATCCTTTCCTTCTGTTATGGTAGACTTCACTTCAATGTAGTATTTTATATTACCTTCAATTAACTCAATATCGTATCCTATTCCTCGATCATTATATTTATTTAACCAGGTAGCTTTTACAATAATACTTTCATCTTTTTTCAAGACAAAACCATTGTCAGTATCTATCGCTTTGGCGCTTGGATATTTCTTAACCATTTCTTCCTTTACACACTTTAATGCGTATTCTTCTCCCCATCTACCGATTGCTTTTTTATCTTCTTCACTCAAACTATCATGCTGTTTGGGTGTTGGCTTTGGT
Organism: uncultured Caldisericota bacterium; assembly: GCA_913055585.1. Classification (GTDB taxonomy): domain Bacteria; phylum Caldisericota; class Caldisericia; order Caldisericales; family Caldisericaceae; genus CAJXKN01. Next base: position 2,881 of record CAJXKN010000014.1, read on the forward strand.
GACGTAGAAGGCTTTATATTACGGTAGAGAGTTTTTCCTTTATATCCTTCACTCGGGGATTGCTGAGAGGAGGCCTCTTTTGGTTCGTATTTATCGACTTTGATAACTGCTTGTTCAGGGGTGCATTCTGGAGTCCATTTCTTTGGTTCTCTTTCTATCTCAGAACTGGGTTTTTCTACAGATGAGAAACGAGCTTCAATCAAAGGTTCGGTTTCAATAATTTTCTTTGTAGGGGCAGTTGATATATCTCGTGCTTTTCCCACAGATGTGAAGCGACCTTCAGTTACAGGTTTGGTTTCAATAATTTTACTTGTGGGAGCGATTGATATATCTCGTGCTTTTCCCACAGATGAGGAGTGAGCTTCAGTTGCTTGTATGCTTTCAATAACTTTCCTTGTGGGAGCAGTTGATATATCTCTCGGTTTTTCTGGGAGTTTTCCAGTCTTTGGAATTTGAAGAGAGTCTTCGAAAAGCTTCTTTTCAAACTGCGGTAATTCTCCTATGTCTTTTGCCTCCATCAGGTTTTCAATTTTCTCTTTTGTTTGTTTGTCAAAGATGGATATTATGAAGGTGTCTAAACCCCTAATTTCGCCAAATAACTTTGAAAGTTCTATGGCTATATAGTCTGTATTGTTTTCGAACTCTTTGGAAATATACAGTTTGTTTTCATAAAGTAAACAATTCCGTAATGCAGTGGTGCTAACATCCATATTGTTGATACTATATTTAACTTGCAATTTATCAATAGTATAGACTTCTAAATTCTTAATTTTCTCAAAAAACTTGTTCTTCTTTAGGTTTTCATATTCTCTATACTCTTTCCAATACAAGTATCGCAGGATATAAGGTATGAAATCTAGTATCTTTTTAGTAAGTCCCTCGTGTTTTGAGCACGAAGATTCGTCAAAATCAGGAATAACTTCAACAACTTTAGATAAGTATTGAAGTTCTGAAGCCTCAATGAAAAATTTAATCTTAGCTGGATGATAATTTGGAGGAAGCCATAGAAAGGCAATTTCTTCCCTGTTTTTAAAGAGATTGTATAGTTCTTGATTGTCATTTATGAGAACATTTCCCTCATTATGCCAGAATTTGTTATTCTCTACAAAGAAAATAGATTTATTAATGAAATCACCCCACCAACCTTCTTCAGATATAGGTTCATCCACATTATCAGGATTTAAATGTTCGTTTAACTCCTCATAGATTTTCAATATAACCTGTTTATCTTCATCAATAATTTCATCTTTCTCGGATAAATCTACCAATACATCAGCATAATCCTTTGGCGAGGGCTTTTCGCTCACTCCAAGCTTTTCTACAAAGAAATATTTGAGTTTAGAATAATGCTTTTCCAAATAGGCTCTATTTTCTCCAAAGACTTCGCTAACATCTTTCCATAGAACCTCATGGATGGTAAAAAACATTTTTTCCGTGTTTGGGACATAGATTAAAGGAGCATTGTAAAAAGATTGTCTAATACTTTTTTCGTTATCTTCGAAATGTTTGTTTAGAAAACCGTATAGTTTTTCAAATTTATTTTTATCTTTGCATTTTTGTTTAACTAACGCCTTTAGATAATTTAATACATTCTCCACACTTGCCTCTGTGTTGATACCTATAGCTTTTATAAAATCTTCGTTTTCAATTTTAGTTGCGAGATATGGTACAGTATCCCCTAAAACTTCTCGAATTTCTGGTTTATTTACGAAAACCTCTGAAGGTTTTGCTAAGGTATTTTGTGTAGTAGGAACTCTTATTTTTTCTTTTAAATCCCTGATAAAGGAGGATTCCAGTGTTTTATGCCTTTCATGATAATAAAACCACTCATATTCCATTTTTAAATAGTTTGAATACTTTTTTGCCCAATAAGCATCCATTAGTGTCAACAAGATACTTAGTTTTTGTGGAGTAAGGTGGTCAAAGAGCTTTTCAAACTCATTCGATAATCTCCAATCCTTAATACTATCACCGTATGTTGAATATTCTATTTCTTCAGAAGTTGGATATTTATCTTCGTAAGAAATGGGGCCTTCATAGTATATTACTTTTGGGATTTCATTTACTCCTATTTTCACGAAAAATTCTTTCCACTCTTTAATTTGCTTATTTTTCCTATCTTCTATTTTCTTAAGTTGTTCCTCAGCTCTCTTAACATATTCTTTATGTTTCTTTTTCCATTTTTTGCCTTTTCCCTTGAGTTTACTCCTTAATGAATGTGCTTTTTCTAAAATATCCTCAATATAGCAAGAATGCACGAAATTCACATCAATGCCCTCAAATAATGTCTCTAAATCATTTTCATTTCCATATATTTTTGGAAGGTATATATTCTCTGGATGTGCATACCAGTTTTTCCCTTCAGTATCTTTGACGATCCGTATAAGAATCGATTTTTTGAGTCGTTTTAAAGAGTCCTCTTTGTTGCTTTCTTTTTCATATTTGTCTATATTGTCTTTGATATATCTAACGTATCCTAACAGCACATCTGAACTTTTTTGCTTCAGATTGTCCTTTTCATAAATAGGAATAATATGTTTCTCTATAATTTCATAAGGGTTTGGTCGTTGAATCTTTAACTTTTTAAGAAAGTCTAAAATTTTCAGATCTTTGTCTTTCTTTTCCCGTTCTGTAATAATGTTTATAATGTCTCTCTTAAATATCCTCAGTTCATCTTCAAAACCATAGCCCTTCCCTTCTTTATCGAGTGGAAAAAAGATAACCCCTTCATCTATAGATGCCAGTGCTTCATTCTCCAGTTTTATTATTTTTAATTTTTTTAATTGTGCTAATGTTTCATCGGATAGGTATTGTTTGCTGAGATATTCAAAGAGATTAGCAAACCATTCGTCATTTTGTTTTTCAACCCATTCTTTATTTTTTAAACATTCAATTAAATTCTTGATGGAGAAATCATTGACACCTAACTCACGAAGAATTGATTTTTTTGTCTTTACCTTATCTGATAGATACTCCTTGCCAAAGAAATTCTTTAAATCCTTATTTGGCACTAATTTTTTTGCATCGTCATCTCCAATCAAAATATCTGTAGGTTTTTTCCATACATTTGTTTCGGAAAGGATGCATTCAGTGTTTTGAAGATTCTTATATATTTGCTTTGCCACTGGAGAAAAAAAATCATCTTTAACTTCTTCAAAATTGAGGTAGTTATAAAAAGTAAACATTAGTTTTTCATCAGTCTTAAATTCACCAACAGCATTTAGAAAAACTGTAGCAATAGAATCTCTAAGCCACTTATTCCATTTATTGTCTTTTATTAGGTCTTCTCGCCCTGCGGCCAAAAAAAAGTCAGCCTGGATGATAAAATTAAATCCATATCTGCGGATTGGAAGAAAGGCAAAGACAAATTGCTCAGAAGATACATCAGGAGAACCATCCTCCTTCAGGGGAAATGCCAAAACCATCTCGGTTGTATCAATATTATTTCGCCTATCTTCTTTAATATCATTAGGTACTTCTAATGTTTTTTTAATTATTTTCCAGTAACTCTTTTTTCCTCCATACACAATTTCAATTTTTCCATTTTTCTTATGCAATTCTATTTTTTCATACTTATGATGAATTTCATCTTTAATCTCTATTACTTTTAGTTTTCGAAGGAACAGCAAAAGCGATGGATGGATTTCTTTAAAATATTCACTGATTTCATCTCCCATTCCAGGTTTGAGATATAGGACAATATTTGTTTGAGTGGGGTCAACAAAATTTGGGTCATCATCTATCCATTCTGGAATTATCATTGTTTTGGGATTAGACTTATCGTAGTTAAAACCAAACTGAAACCCATTAGAATAAATATGTACTTTATCAGCAACCATAAAAACAGATTTGAAACCTATGCCTTTCTCTCCTATGTATCCTAATGTTCCTCTTTTTGTGCTTATACCTATTCCGCATAAAGCCTTAACATTCTTTTTGCTGAATCCTTTCTCATTATTTTGGATTATTAATTCATTAGACTTAATGATAAACTTAATCTTGGGTTCTATATTTTCTTCATAGTCATTATCTTCCGCATTCTGAATTAATTCAAGAATAAAATGAGGCTTTTTTGTGTTGATCTCTCTGACAACTTGAGAAGCGCCTTCCAAAATCTTTTCTTTATCTTTTAACGCGGCTTTCACATTCTCAGATAAATCCTTCTTATCAAGACCTATTTCGAACCGGGTTCTTCGAATATTTTCAATGATTTCTTTGGGAGATCTCATAATTCCTCCTTATACTATTTCCCCATACTTATAGCCTTGCATTGCCGAAGGCAATTTGGGAAATCTTTGATTTGTTTTTATATACTGCTGTCCGAAGTTACTTAACATTTTCAAGAGAATATATCCTGAATCTCAACACTATTAATAGTACCTTTTTGGATATCTTCTTCTAAGGTATTCCTAATCTCACCTTTTGCTGAGAAGTACACAACTTGCCATCCTAACTCAGAGATTTTCTTTAGCATTTCGATCTGTCTGTGCAATCTATCAGGATCGGCCTTTACAAATGGATCATCCATTATAAAAAATCCTTTCCTGCCTTTTAAGAGCTTTTCCCCAAGGGCGAGGCGAATAGAAAAATATAACTGGTCATAGGCACCCCCAGAGAGTTTCTTTGCTTCTAATATCCTCCCATCCCTACGCTTAATTTCAATTTTTTCTGTTCCTTGGTTGAAAGTAACTTCTCTATAAAGACCGTTCGTTATTTCGCTAAAGTACTTTGTAATGGGACTATCCATACCGAAAAGTTTGGAAACTTTCTCTTTTTCTTCTGCTTCTATTTCTTCAAGAATTTTTATGACCTCTAATACGTTGCCCTTGTTACTTTCATTTTCATCTATGAATTCTTGTAGTTTATCTTTAACTGCCTCCAAATCTACTGATGTTTCGCAGTATAAGGGTTCTTCTGGTCGCATAATTTCGTTCGCCTTTCGTTCTATCTTCTTCATCTTCTCCTGAAAGACTTTTATCTCCTCTTTTGTATTTTCCAATTTCTTTTCAATACTTTGCTTTCTCCCTTCCAATTTTGATGCAAAGGTTTCACTATATTCTATACCCTTTGCTTTATCCTTATATTCCTCGAGGTCTTCAATTTCTTTTTCCCAGTTAAAAATATTTTCTTCCAAATTTTTTCCCTTTTCCCCAAAATGGCTCTTCAAAATGCTTTTTTGCTCTCCTATTAACCTCTCAAGTTTCTGTTTTAATTTGAGTTTTTTAATATATTCTTCTAAGGATCCTTCTTTTGACCTTGTTTTTATTCCATCTATTTTATCTTCGGCATCTTTAATCTTATTTTTTATATCTGGGATTTTTTTATCTTTTAACTCCTTAATTTTTCCTTCCAGACTTCCCTTTTTCATTTTTATTTCCTGTATATTTTCGAATTTTTTATTATACTCTTCATCGAACTTTTCAATATTGAAAAGAATTTTTCCAACATCTTCTGCATCCATTCCAAACCCTACAAGAGCTAATTTAATATTTTCAAATTCTCCTTTAAGCTGAGCTTTCTTGCGTACAAGACGGAATTTGAGTATCCCTGAAGCGAAAGCTATTATAAAGAATAATACTGCTAAGATACGGAATAATCGCAAAGGATTAAAGATGAGTCCGACTAAAGATATTCCAAGTAAAATTGTAGAGATTATTCCCACTGAAGTAAAAAATTTGTCTTTCTCTTTTTGTTGTACAAGTTTTTTGTTTTCATCTCGATAATTATTTACCCTGGGTTTGATTTCTTTATCCAATTTCTCTTTTCTATTTTCTAAAACTTCAAATTCCCTTTCTTCTTCGCTCAACTTTTCTTTTATTCCTCTAAGTTCCTTTTCTCCATCCCAGAGAGCTTTTAAAAATTCTTCTTTTTCCTGGCTATAGTCTGCTATTTTCCTTTCGCAATCTCTCCATAATTCTTCGTCTCCATCATTATAAACTTCTAAACTCTCGATTTTTTCTAAAGAGTTTTTGAGCTTGTCTAGCGCTCCTTTTCCTTTCTTATATTTCTCCCTCTTCCTAGCATGTTCAAGGTTTTTTATTTCCTGTTCAATTAGGTTCATCTCCTCTCTCAGTTCTACAGATTCTTTCTCAAGTTCGTCAAACCTCTTTTCTTTAATATCTTTACTTAAATTTTTAATCCTTTCTACAAGATCCTTTGCACTCTCTATCCTTGTTTTTAATTTTTCATCTTTTATATCCCTGAATATACCTGTTGGTGTTATTTTACCAATTTCTCTAAGAATTCCTTTTAGTTTAGAAATCTCTCTGGTTCTTAAACCAGTAAGACGATCCATTACATTAGTGTAAAACTCACTCTCTTGGGCAACGTCTTGCGCAATAGATAAATTGCTGTTTCTAACTATGAAAATGTTGTAACATTCTGAAGGAGTTAAACCCAAGAATTTGCTTAAGTCACCTTTTTCTGGCAGTTTAATTTCTTTACCTTTGTCGCCCTCTATAATTACATAGCCTTCTGGTTTTTCATCCACTCGATTAATATGTTTAAAGTCCCGAATATTCTTACTCAACAGCAACTTTACAAGTGCATCTATTGTAAGAGTCTTCCCTTCTTCGTTCTTACCCCAAATAAGATTGAAATTTGTTAGTGAAATTTTATTTTTGTATGATATAGGACCGTAACGTGCTATCAAGAACTCCTTTATTTTCATAATCCTGCTTCCATCATTGCTTTTATTGCTACGTCGAGTAATTGTTTCTTCCTTGCTTTATCATAACCCTTTTTCTCAAGTTTTTTCACAAAGATTTTGAATAAATCATCTTCAAGAATCGTATGAATATCTTTGAACTCAGGTTTAAAATCTTCTTTGTTACATCTATCTTTGATGATTTCCTCTATCTGCTTTATAACTTTCGTTTCGCTTACTTTAATCTCTTCACAATTTATGTATCCTTTAATCGTCAAGATTATATTTGCTTCAGGAGGAACTCTTTTAAGCTCCTCTTTTATTACTTCAATTGGATTTTTGCTTGAAAACGGATTAAATTCTACAACCACTTCTTCAAAATAAGGGGTGTCAAGAGAGTATTCTCCAGGCGGTTCTCCAACTTCAAAGATATTTACTTTTCTCTGCCCCGTTTCTCTTTTAGTTATTGAAATGGGTGAACCTGGATAGACAAAATATCCTCCATTTTTTAGATTCCACACCTCAAATTTTGAGTGAAAATGACCTGCAAGCACATAATCCAGATCCAAATCTTTAAAATAAGAAAGCTTGACAGGCATATACCTTTCTTCACCTTCATCTCCAAAATCTTTCCTGGAAAAGAATGCGTCAAGTAATTCTCCATGATAAAGCAAAATATTTTTCTTATTTCTTGACAGATTATTTGATAATGAACGAAGCTTATCAAGAATCTTTTCTCCTTCAATTGGTTCAAATGGAAGTCCCCAAATCACCACGTCTTTATATTCAAAAGGTTTATTTAAATCAGTTAAAACAACTACATCTCCACCAAAATACTTGCCACTTGTATATGAATCACTGTCGTGATTTCCTGGAATTAACATAATTTTGAAACCGTTGTTTGAGAAAACTTCTCGTATCTTAGGTCTCAGGGCTTCAGCATTAACATCCTTATCGAAGAGATCGCCACTTACTATAAAAATTTCAATTTTTTTCTTTTTCCCGATTTCAATTAGTTTTTGAAGTGCTTTCCACCTATTATCTTCGTACTCTCTTAAATGAATATCTGCTGTATGAAGTATCTTCATTTTATTTCCTTGATCTTGAAAGCATATACTGTATCAATTCTAAATTATATTTTTTCATTGACCATTTTAATACCTCTGAGCAAATTTATATATTACATCTGAGGGATTAGGTATTCTGCTTAAGCCTCTATTACTTACACAGGTTCTAAACTCAATAGTTTTTTGTTGCATACTATAATTTAACACAAAAAGCTTTCCTGTCAAACTTTTGAATCAAAATTGCTGCATTTCCTTTATGTGGATATAAAAAAGAAGTATAACTTAATTTGATTTTTATACATAAGGTGTTATAATTTCTTTCCTTAAAAAGGGAGGTGAAAAATGAGAATTGGATTTTTTGATGGTGTAAGAGAAATTGGTGGAAACAAAATATTAATTGAAGAGAACGGGACTGGTATTATTTTTGATTTTGGTAAGAGATTTTCAATAAATAATACTTATTTCAATGAGTATCTCGTAGGAAGGGATTGGAAAGGAGTAAATGATTATGTTGCTATGGATGAACTTCCTCCTTTCAAAAATTTCTATAGGGGAAAGCTTCCTTTAGTGAAAGAGCCAATTGATGTAGATATAAAAGCTGTATTTTTCTCTCATGCACATCTTGACCATATCGGGCTTATAGATTTTATAGATGACTCTATTGATAAATATATGAGTAATTATTCAAAAGAGGTGTTATCATTCTTTATAGAAAGAGGAATAATAAAACGAAATATCTCAAACGTGAAAATCATTGAGTCGCCAGTCCAAATAGGGCCTTTCACTGTTTCTCCCATACTGATCGACCATGATATCCCTGGAGCAATGGCTTTTAAGATAGATACGGGAGAAGGTACTCTGTTTTATACGGGAGATATCTATTTCCACGGGAGGTTTAGTGAAAGATCTTTCAGTTTTGTTGAGCAAGCAAAAAACGCCCATCCTTACATTTTAATTACAGAAGGCACGCGCTTCGGATGGGGCTTTGTCACAAGCCTTACTGAGGAGCAATTAAAAGAACAGATAATAAATGTTTTAGAACAGTGTGGCGGTATTCTCTTTGCAAATCCATATGAACCCCATATTAGTAGAATCCAGACATTCTTTGAAGTTGCTAATGAGAAGAAGAGAAATTTCGTTGTAACTCTACCATATGCATTTATATTAAAACATTACAGTGATTTAGGAGATACATTTGCAAAAGATATTCTTTCTTCTGCTCATACATTTGTTTATAAACCAGGGCGGGAACTCAAAGATTGGGAAAAGGCATTTGATAGCAAGTTTGTTGATGCGGAATATGTTTCTAAGAACCAGAAAAATATTGTAATGCTGCTTGATTTTCTCAGTACCCCTGAACTTATAGATATAAAACCAGAGAGAGGTGCATTGTATGTACATTCAGGTGGAGAACCTCTGGCAGGCCTCGACAAGGATAATATGGATATTTTATCAAACTGGTTGAATCTTTTTAACATTCCGTATTTCAGGATTCATTCTCCCGGGCATGCTGCACAGCCTGATCTACTACGTATGGCAAAAGAAATCAACCCAGAAATCCTACTTCCCATACATACACAAATCCCTGAGAGATTTGAAATTGTATCTAATAATGTTAAAATACTTGAGAGAGGTATAATGTATGATTTTTAATAGAACCTAAGAAAGGAGAGGATGATGAACAAAAAAGAAGACAATGCCGCAAAAAAACAAAACGGAAAGAAAAAGAACGTTAATGAAGAGAAAAAAGTAGCAGAAGAAGCTAAAAAAACGGAGGAAGAGAAAAAACTGCCTTTGAAATCTCCTGTTCCGCCAGAAAAAGAGAAAGAATCCAAGGAGCATCGTTATCTACTATTTTTCACATATGGTGAAGATGCTCCTATTGATAGAAGCGATATGTTTGAGCTTATAGACCAGCTTAACAAAATCCCTACACCGCCAGAGGAAACAAGAATAGATATGATCATTCTTTCGGGAGGGGGTTATCCCCATCCTGCATATCAAATGGTTAACGTAATACGCTCTAAGTGTAAAAAACTCAAAGCAGTTATTCCGCTCTATGCTAAGAGTGCTGCGACTTTAATGGCGCTTGGTGCTGACGAAATTATTATGGGCCCTCAGTCTGAATTAGGTCCTTTGGATATGCAAATGGAGCATCCTTTAATAGAAAATCTTCATATTTCTGCTCTTGAAGGCTACTATCCATTTTTGCAGATATACAACAAAGTGTCTACGGATCTCTTCCCACTTGCACTGCAACTTGCAGCAGCAATCATAAAAACAACTGGGATAAAAAGAGAAGATGCAGTTGATATTTCTTTAAATACAGTAACGAATTATATTACGCCAATTGTATCTCAGATTAATCCTACTATTGTAAATATGTGTTACAGAGCCCTCACCACGGGAGAATCTTATGCATACAGTTTTCTTTACAGATATATGTTCAAAGATAAACCGGAAAGGGAACGAGTAATGGTTGCTAAAGAAACTGCTCACACTCTGGTATGGGGCTTCCAAAATCACGGACAGGTAATTACAAGAGAAGATGCAAAATTACTGAATCTCTACGTATCCTATGGAGAGAGCTATGACATCTTTAATATGATATATGTAATAACAAAAGAGATGTTAAATTTACTTTCCACAAGCCAGATTAACAAAGCAATAAGAATAATTTCTATGGAACAGTTGAAACGATTACTCAACGTAGACTCCTATCTTGGCTATATCATTTTCATTGGATACAAGGCATACTCCATTGTTCCTACACTTAGAGAAAAGCTAAAAGATGTCAAAGATCCCAAAAAGATTTCTCTTGCTTTGAAGCAGGCACTGAGCCAATCACTTACAGCGCTTCCCAATATGCCTGATGTAGAAAAGAATGATATTGCACAGGTTTCCCTGGAGCTTCTGGAAAACATTTTTATAAAGAACTTTAAGGATGAAAATGCCTTATACAAAGTTATTTATAATCGTATAACACGGGAAAAAGCATTTTCAAAGAGAGTGTCAGAAGTAATAGCAGGAAGAATAGTAGAAGCGATAAAAGAATTGTCAGAAACAATTGAGATAGAGATAGACAAAACCCCTCCAGAAGTTATAAGCAAGTATATATTGCAGATACTTGCGTTCTTACTTGTATATAATATTAGATTTTAAGAAACAGGGCAGGTTTCATCCTGCCCTGTAAAAAATTATTTTTTAAGGAGAAATGCAGCTATTTTTCTTGCAATAGCTTTTCTATAGACCATTATGGTACCATGCCCTGCAAATAGATATATAATCTGGGGATTACCCAGAGATTTGCGTAATTCATTTGTTGCGCTTCTTGGTATGATTGGGTCCCATATGCCATTAATCATTATAACCTTTCTTCCTTTTACAAACTTTCCAAAGGTCGCAGGGTCATACAATCGAGAAATTTTTGTATATTCTTTCTCCTCTTGAGAAATATCATAGTTTTGCTTTATTGCATAAACGTATCTTCTTAAAGGTAATGTAGCTAAGCTTTTCCAAAATATCTGTGCAATATTCCCACCTGCAAGTGCAAAGACTCCTCTTTTGATACGTTCATCTACGCCCATTGCAATTACCGCACTCATTCCTCCCAGACTCAAGCCAAATATTGAAATTTCCTCTATATTTTTAATAACTCCATTCTCTGTAAAATCAATAAGAGTTCTTGTGTCTACTATTACCTGCCTGAAATGGTTAAGCATAGTAACGGAGTCCAGTACAAAAAATCCCTCTCCATCATTTGTCCCATATTTTTTCCTTTCATTATGAAATGGAAGAGTGAGGAGAATAGAGGATATCCCTCGTTTAGCAAACTCAGGAGGAAAATAAAACATAGACTCCCTTCCTCTCTGCCCGAGACCATGCAAAATAATGACAAGTTTGCCGCAATTATTTTTTTTAGCTTCAAAATAATGTGCATAAGCAATATTCGTCTCCTTCTCAGGGAGCTTAACATAACTCTCGAAGGATAACTTGTACTCTGTATAAAGTTCGTTACTATTCACCACTTTGCATACAGGTAACCTGTCATCCTTTTTATACTGATAAATTTTTCTCGGGTCATCTACATTTATATCCATATTTTCCTCTCTTAAAAAGAGAATTACATATGTTTTATTAAAATTATACACTAAATTGTTTTGTTTCAAAGTGCAATATTTTTTTTATTTTCTATGATTGATTGCAATATCTGTGTGAAAATACGTTTTACCCGTTTGCTCTTTAGGATTAGGAGATGCAACAAGAAGCCTGCCTTTATAAAGGGCACTATAAATAGATGTGACGAGGTATATCAAAAAAAGTCCTTGTGCAGAATTATGATAGGGGTGCTTCAACATCATATAAAATCAGTGAGTTACTAGACTCTAAATTTATTCCAGATAGTCACTACACTCCTTTACAATGGCGTGAAAAAAGGAGATAATATGCAATAGAATAGCTAAATATTATTTAGGATTACTTTTCCTTATAGAATACCTTCTTTCTGGAAGCTAAAATAACCGTTTTTACTTATAATGATATGATCAAGCACTTTAATGCCTACGATATTGCCTGCTTTTATTAATCTTTCTGTTATCAATTTGTCTTCTTTACTTGGGGTAAGACTTCCTGAAGGGTGATTGTGCACAAGAATGATACTTGCAGCTCTATCTGTTATTGCATCTGCGAAGACTTCCCTGGGGTGAACAAGACTTTGGTTTAATGTTCCTATGAATACTATTCTCTTTTGAATTAAATTGTTGGCTCCATCTAACGTAAAAGTAAGAAAATATTCTTGCTTTTTATTTTTTAACCCTTCTGCTAATTGTACAATGTCTTCGGCGCTTTTAATTTTTATGCTATCTTTTATAAAGAATCTTTTTGAAAATTCAACAGCGGCTAATATTTTACAGGCTTTAGCTAATCCCACTCCTTTGATTTTTTCTAATGTTTCAAGTGTTAAGTTGTTAAAATCATCTTCGGCTAATTTTAATATGTCTTTTGCTATATGAAATACATCTCTTTCTTTTGTACCCTTTTCCAGTAGGACGGCCAACAGCTCAAGGTCTGAAAGTGCCCTGGCACCTTTTTTCTGCAGTTTCTCTCTGGGTCTGTCAAATTTCGGTATGTTTTTAATTTTTCTCATATCATCATAAAATAATTGTTTTTCTTCCTTTTTTATACATATTACAAAAGACTTTTCATATGCTTTACAATCTATTTTTAATGCAATCTTTCTATTACAGCATTTGCATAATACTATTTTTCTCTAACATAAACATCTCCATATACATTTAAAACAATCTAACACCTAAGCCATATACAGCTTTAATACCATAATAAAAAAGGCAATTAAAAAATAAATTTTACCCAATGGGTGAAACAAAAGAATAATATCACAAAACAAAAAAATCACAAATGTATGTATGGTTTATGCTAAACTTAGTATTAATACAAAAAGAAGTGCTGCGGCTACTATAAGGTTCTGGGAGCGATTTAATGTGGCAAAAAGAAGTATTTAAAGAAGACTCTTCGGATAGAACGCACCTTTCAAGTTACAATATCCATATTCCGATGGAGTTTTTTATTTTCATAGTTTGTTTTATAATTTTAGAGAGAAACTAGGAAAATGCTTACGATAAAATGTGCACGATGCGGTGCAAAACTTATGAAATATGAAAAGGTTGGTAAAGGCAGAGTGCTCCGCTGCTTTAAGGATAGAATTGTCAAAGATTACACAGTAAAAAATGGAAATCTTGTACAATGCCCGTATTGCGGGAATGTCATAGGAAAAGACCAAGGTAGCTTTATCAAAATGCGTCAGGGTAGCTTTACGTATAAAGGGACAAAAATCCCGTAATGTTTTTTTAATTTGTATTCTTGCTGTATAATGTCTCCTATGAAAAATAATATATTAGTTATTGGTGGGGGAGCAGCAGGAATTATGGCTGCCATACAGGCAAGCAGAAAGAGCAAAGTTTACCTTTTTGAGAAGATGCCAAGGCTTGGCCTCAAAATTCTTGTTTCTGGAAAAGGTCGATGCAATGTAACAAATGCTGGCTCAATCGATACATTGATAAAAGCTTTTGGGAAGAACGGCAAATTTCTGTATCACTCCTTTTATGCATTTTCAAATGAAGATTTAATAAAATTTCTTGAAAAGATTGGTGTAGAAACAGAAGTGGAAAGAGGAAACAGAGTTTTTCCTAAAAGTAATCATTCCAAAGATGTGCTCAATGCATTAAAAAAAGAACTTATCAGAAGGAATGTATCCGTTGAATTAAACAAGACAGTAAAGAAAATAATTGTAGAAGATAGAGTTGCAAAAGGTATTATTCTCCAATCAGGTGAAAAAATATTTGGTGATGCTGTCATTCTTACTACCGGGGGAAAATCCTTCCCCGGGCTTGGTACTACAGGTGACGGATTTGAAATATTAAAGGAAATAGGGCATACAATACAACCTTTATACCCAGCGCTTGTTCCGCTTATTGTAAAGGAAAAATGGGTGAGCAAGCTGCAGGGGCTCTCGTTGCGTAATGTCAAAATTAGTGCAAAGTGTGGCAAAAGAAATTTTTCTCACTTTGGTGATATGCTCTTTACACAAAAAGGAATATCAGGTCCTATTGTCTTGACACTATCATCTGAGATTGTTCCCTATATCAAGAAAGGCTTGCCTGTAGAAATTGATTTGAAACCAGCTCTCAGCGAAGATCTATTGGACAGGAGATTGCTGAGAGATTTCGTAAAATTTTCTAACAAAGCATATAAAAATGCCTTGAATGCACTTCTTCCAAATAGCCTTATACCTATTTTTGTAATGCTTTCACATATAGCAGGGGACAAAAAATGCAATGAAATCACTAAGAGCGAGCGAAAAAGGATACTTCGTCTGCTAAAGCATTTTCCCCTTACTGTTACCGATACGGAGGGCTTTGCGCACGCTGTTGTTACCAAAGGCGGAGTTAGTTTGAAAGAAGTTAACCCAAAGACAATGCAATCAAAATTGATTAAAAGGCTCTATATTGCTGGAGAATTATTGGATCTTGATGCTATTACCGGTGGATACAACCTGCAAGCTGCTTTTTCTACGGGTTTTGTAGCAGGCATCTCAAGCTGTATATAACAGTACATTCTGCTCTTTTCCTGGCTATTAAGTTGAGTCTTGTTTCAGAATTTAACTAAAATTAAGGGGGTTTCCACTTCAAACTACTCCAAATACTAAGCTTGTTTGGTTGTCATTTCGGGCTTGGCCTGGAATCTTGCTCTTTCTTCGTCATGCTGAACTTGTTTCAGCATCTCTGTCTTGTCATTCTGATCTTTTCCTTGGACGTTTTATGCCAAGTCTTGTTTCGGAATCAGGATGACAATATTGTGTTACCTCCTTTTCACAATTTTCATATAGATTTTTGATGAGGCAATTCGACCTCTTGATAAGATTTTTAATTCTGGTATTATGCATAAAAGTGATAGAGATCTTTGTAGTTACCTAATTTAGGGAACAATACAAAAGTAGAATTTTGGAGATAAGGAGGCAGATCGTGGAATTAAATTCTTTTAGGAAAATAGGAGCAAACAAATCTTTATTGGAAGCAGCTAATGATGGCAACTTAACAGAAGTGAAAGCAGCTTTGGAAAACGGTGCAGATGTTAATGCAAAGAATAATAAAGGTTGGACTGCTTTAATGCATGCTTCTGCAAAAGGACATACAGATATAGTAAAGCTGTTAATAGAAAAAGGTGCAGATGTTAATGCAAAGAATAGTGATGATACAAGTGCTTTAATGTGGGCTTCTTTTAATGGACATGCAGATGCAGTAAAGCTATTGATAGAAAACGGTGCAGATGTTAATGTAAAAGATAAGGATGGTTGGACTGCTTTAATGTGGGCTTATGAAAATGGACATACAGATATAGTATCTCTATTAAAAAATGCCGGGGCAAAAGAATAATTTTTACTCATGATTAAAAAGTTTACTTAAAGGAGAGGGTTATGATATTTCTTAGATATATTATATTTTTTATAACAGCTGACTTAATTTGTTGGTTAATCTTATGGCTAATTGGGTTTCCTGGAAGGGGAATAGCAACCTTGCTTGTACGCCTTTCCCACAGGAGTGGAGGAGCTTTCAAAAAAATACTTTCCGTTCTTCTAGGATTCTTGTCGTATCTCTTGAATTTTACATTACCTGCATTTGTTTGGGGTATAGCAATAAGTTTTATTACCTTTATCACTATGACTGATGCATCACATCCATTACTATACTTTTTTTAGGTAGCGTACTTGCATTTGTATTTTCTATAGTTACTCCTTTTGGAAAACTTGATTTTCTCGTAGCAATACAATCTCTTTTGGTTTACTTGTTTTATATTTCAGGGAAGTTTATAGAGACGATTGAATTAGGAGTTGCTGCAGAATCTTATTTACCTTTTTTTGACCATGTTTTTATGATATCCCCTATTATTTTTGCTGTCATTGTAATAACGGGAGCTGTTATTAACATAAGGGCTATTTTAAAATTGATGAAAGAAGAAAATTTAGATAAAGAAACATTAATTTTTAGCGGTAGCAAAAACATAAAAAGAAAGAAACAGATTATAAGTGTAGGGAAACCTGAGGAAGAAATTCCTGAATCAGTGCCAGAAGATACAGTGGATAACCAAACTATAGAAGGCTTATTTAAAAACATTGATGAACATACAAACAAATCCTTATTGAATGCAGTAAAAGATGGCAACTTGTCAGGAGTAAAAGCAGCTTTGGAAAAAGGTGCATATGTTAATGCAGAAGAAGACAATGGTTGGACTGCTTTAATGTGGGCTTCTGTAAAGGGACATATAGATATAGCAAAGCTTCTAATAGAAAACGGTGCAGATGTTAATGCAAGGGGCGACTATGGTATGACTGCTTTAATGTATGCTTCTTTTAATGGGCAAACAGAAGCAGTAAAGCTATTAATAGAAAACGGTGCAGATGTTAATGCAAAGAATAATAAAGGTTGGACTGCTTTAATGC
>CAJXKN010000015.1 GCA_913055585.1 uncultured Caldisericota bacterium
ATCTGTTAAAAGAGAATAATATTAATCCTTCCGATATAAGAGGATACGATCATGAGGAGTACACGCATCTTGCTATTGCAAATAATATAAAGCTTGGTGGAGCGGACTGTGGAATGGCAATTCGTTACGTAGCAGATGCTCTTAATTTGGATTTTATCCCCATTAAAACTGAGCAGTATGACCTTGTTATCTTGAAGAGTGATATTAAAAAGCCCCAATTCTCTTTGCTACTAAATACATTAAAATCCAATGCATTTAAAGAATTTGCTACTCATTTTAAAGGATATAAGCTTAACGTAAAATAAGATTAACGCTAATTTACATTTATGCTTTACTAACCTTTTTTCCTTGACATTCTGAAATGGTTGTGTTGTAATGCTGCTCTTTCCCTTGCCATGCATTAGGTCAAGTCTTGTTTCAGCATCTCGTATATAGGATTTGGGATTTAGGATATAGGATGTTGAATGTTAGATGATGGATGATGAATGTTGAATGATGAATATAGGATTTAGGATATAGGATTAAGTAATGTCATTCTGCTTTTTTCCTTGGCCATTAGGCCAAGTCTTGTTTCAGAATCTCGCCTTTTTCTTTGTTTTTACCTTTTTGATTGTCATTCCGGGCTTGGTCCGGAATCTCTCTTTTGCTTTCAAAAAGAATAGACCCTGAAACGAGTTCAGGGTGACAAAAAATGAAATTCAATTACCTTGAGACTGCCACGGCTGCAAGAAGCGCAGCCTCGCAGTGGCACAACTATCCGCCATTGCGCACTCCTTTCCTTGCCTTTGGCAAGTGGAGCACCTTCTGAGACCGAAACAATCTCAGCATCTGCCTTTTATTCCTTGCTTTTTTCTTCGTCATTCTGTTTTTTCCTTGGCCGTGCTGAACTTGTTTCAGCATCTTATCTTTTGCTTTTATCTTTTTCGGGGGAGCATTGAGGGGGTGCTTTTTAACCCCCTCAAATTAAAAGACCCTGAAATAAATTCAGGGTGACAAAAGAAAAAAATAGGAGTTAGAGGGAAATGTGTTCCCTCTAAGCTAAAGACCCTGAAACAAGTAATGTCATGCTGAACTTGTTTCAGCATCAGGGTGACATGGTTCAGGGTGACATAGCGGAGTAAAACAAGACTTGGCGTAAAACGGCCAAGGAAAAGAGCAGGGTAACAAAAAAGAAAAATAAAAACCGGCGTAATGCATGCCAAGGAAAAGAGCAGAGTGACAAAAAAGTATGAATCCTTGACAATGCTACTTTTGACAGTAAAATAAAAGTATGAAAAATTCCGTAATAAAAGATGATGGATGACAAATTCTATATTGAAAAAGTTCTTTCGGGAGAGAGCGACTACTTTGCATTTTTAGTTGAGAAATACCAGAACCATATATTTAACATTGTGAATAAAATCGTTAAAAATTACGATGTTTCGCAGGATATTGTACAGGAAACATTTTTGAAAGCATTTAAGGGATTGAATAATTTTGATATTTCACGCCCCTTTTTTCCGTATCTTGTACAAATTGCAATGAACAATACAAAGGACTATTTCAATAAAGAAAAGAGGAGAAAACTCATAAAAGAACATATCAAAATGACAGGCAATACAGAAAAAGCGGAAAAAATCAAAGAAATGTACAACTTGATATATGAACTTCCAGAAAGCTACCGGGAAATCATTTTACTTTACTATAGGGATGGAAAGAGTATAAATGAAATCTCCCTTCTCAAGGGCATCTCAGTAAACAATGTAAAAGTAAAACTCTTCAGAGGGAGAAAACTACTCTTTTCAATGTGGAAAAAACGTTTGTAACCTTTTTGCATCTAAAAGAGTAATAAAGAGTGGTGAATAAAAATGAAAGAGCGAGAATTTTTGGAAGAACTTAATTTATTGAAAGAGGAAAAAGTGCAGATAGATGTACGCTACTATGTAATGGAACGTATAAGAGCAATAAGGAGAAAACGAATCTTTGTCCGAACGCTTATCATTTCTCCTATGATGTTTCTTATAACAATGGAGATTATGCGTCTTTTGCAAAAAGTAGGGCTAATGAAATATATAGCATCATATTGGCTTTTGCCCGGTAGTTTATTTAATTCTCCATTTGTTTCTTTTATTATCTATGTTTCAACAATAAGTATAGTTTTGAGTGCAATCCTTTCAATCTTTATAGAAGGAGACGATATAAATGAAATGCTTCTACCATCCAGATAGAGAGGCAGTTGCAGTCTGCTCAAGATGCGGAAAGCCTCTCTGCAAGGAATGTGCAAAGGAATACAAGGGCAAAATTTACTGCAAGGACTGCCTGGAAGAAATTAAAAAAGAAGAAGCATCGGAGAAAGAGTCAAAAGATGAGATTCCGAAGCAAGCCCAGAGCGACAATCCGAAAGATAATGCAGGGACAATCCATAAATCATCTACTCCTACCGAAATAATACTCACAGCAATCCTTATCTCTCTTGGAATTATTATTGCACTTCTTGTATCTCTCTTATTCACATCCCGCATAACCCCTGCACATACAAAATCCGTTGTTAATAATACGATTAGCGCTCCTTACAACGGGGAGCAAATACTTCATCTTCAAATAAATGTAGATGGTGCAGATATTGAGATAATAAAAGGAGAAAGTAACAAGCTGTACGAGATAGAGGTAGAAAATATCCATCCCACAGCTAATTACAACAGCACATCTTCTACTTTAGAGATAAAATCAAACAGTATTAATCATGTAAATAACAATAGAGCTATAAAAGTATTCATTTCCCCCTCAGTACCCGTTGTTTCATTTTCCATTAAAAACAAAGCAGGAGATATAGAAATAAGCGGATTTAATAGCTCTTATACAAACGTTGCCGTTGGCGCAGGGGAGATCTATCTCAATAACATAACATCTGATAGATTAAAAGCAGTAATAGGTACAGGGAACATAACAATAGAAAACTGCACGATAAAAGGTGATAGCTCCATTGCAAACGGCGCAGGGAATATAAGTCTTAACAATATAGATGCAAAAGGAGAAACAAATGTAAAATTAGGTACAGGCGATTTTATTATTAACGGAGCGAAATGCTTAAAATCCCTTTCAGTAAAGCAAGGTATAGGAGATTGCGAAATAGACCTTTCCAATGAAAATGAGCCTCTAAAGGAAAACTGGGATATAAATATTAAAAACACGACAGGTGACATCACGCTTAAAACGGATAATCTACCAGTAAGAGCACAGGTTAGGGCACTATCCGTTGGAGGCAATTTTTCAAAAAATGGAGATACCTACAATGCAGGAGATTTATCTTCTCCAAATATTGTAAATATTTCAATTGTTTCTATAGGTGATGTTAAATTAATAAGGAGGTAAATTTATGAGCGATATAGACGGAAGATTTACTTTAGGAAGTGTTTTAGTTGCATTTGGACTGAGCTACATCATTACAAGCTTTACACTTGTCCACTCTTTACTGTGGACATTTTTAGGCCTGTTTCTTCTATTTGAAGGTGTGTATTTTACTGTGAAGAAAATTTACCTGAGAGAAAAGGACGTTTCAAGCTACCTATCACTTCTCTTTATCGGTATAAGTATATTGCTTTTTACATTCAATATCATACAGTACTCATTTTTGATGCTTGTTGTTTCTCTCTTTGTTTCAATAGGGCTTGCACTACTTATATCAGGAACCATATTCAAATTCTCAACAAGAGAATTCCTTTCAGGTGTTATCCTCATCGCAATAGGCTTTATGCTTTTCATACCACATATCTTAAACATTTCAGACAGTGTTTATAAAACAATTGAAATTTACGGATTTGGAGGGATTTTCATTGCCCTTGGAATCGTTGTAATGTTACCAAGGAAAGGAGGTAAAAAATGAAGTGCTACGATGATCCAAAACGTGAAGCTGTCGGCGTATGTACGAGATGTGGAAAGGCGGTATGCCCTGAAGATGCAGTGGTAATTAATGGCAAACTTTATTGTAAAGAATGTGCAAAAAAGGTAATGGACGAAGAAAAGCATCCGAAAAAGCTATACCGCTCCAGAACGGACAGAATGATTGCAGGTGTATGTGGAGGGCTTGCAAAATACTTTAATATAGATTCTACCATTGTAAGGATTATATTTGTTCTTCTCATATTTATTCCAAGAGTAGGTTTTTGGTTTACGTTTTTACTGTACATACTGCTCTGGCTCATTATCCCTGAAGAAAATCTGCTATGAAATGTTTTGACGACCCTACAAGAGATGCTGTAGGCGTGTGCGTAAGATGTGGAAAAGGTGTGTGCCCCGAAGATGCAGTTTACATTAACGGTAAACTTTACTGTAAGGACTGTGCAAAAATAGTACTTGGAGAAAACAAAACTACACATAAAACTCTTTACCGTTCCAGAAAAAACAGGTCTATCTGTGGCGTATGCGGCGGTTTTGCAGAATACTTTGGTATGGATGCTACCCTTATAAGAGTTCTCTATGTTTTGATAACAATATTTACAGGATTCCTTCCTGGCATTCTTATATATCTTGCTATGTGTCTCATTATGCCGAAGGAACCACTACAAAAAAGATATTAAATTTTCAAATCAGGCTCTGCTATAAAACAGAGCCTGATATATTTTTAATGAGTCTCTTTATACTTTTTTAATACGGAAAGTGCATAATCAATATCATTCTTCGTATGGTCAGAGCATATCTGGAAACGTATCTCCTGGTCTCCCTTTGGTACGACAGGATAATTTAAACCAGTAGCAAGAATGCCATTATCCTTCAGATATTTTACAAGCTCAGCTGTCTTTTTAGTATCTCTTATCATAAGCGGCACTACAGGATGTGGTCCTTTTATCACTTCATAACCTAAATCAATGAGACCTTTTTCAAATCGTGCAGTCATCTCGTGCAGATGCTTTAATAATTGTCTTCCTCTCTCGCTATCCAATATGTTTAAAGCTGCAAGCGATGCACTTGCTTCAGATGGAGTAATAGGATTAGAATAAATATAGAAAGGAGCTGTTTCACGGAGATGATCTATTACTGTTTTGTCACTCACTACATAACCACCATTAATACCGAGTGACTTCCCCAATGTAGAAACTAATATATCAATCCTGTTTTCGTGTGTTTGTTCTGTTGTCCCTCTCCCTGTTTCTCCCAATGCGCCGACACCGTGAGAGTCATCTACCATCGTGATAACACCTTCTTCAAACTCAGGGTCATACCGCTCTGCAAGGTCTGCAATTTCATTAAGGGGTGCATACTCACCTCTCATACTAAATACACCATCCGTTACTATTATTACTCTTTTTCCATTGCCTACAGCACTCTTCAAGGCAGATTCCAGAGCATCCATATCGTTGTGCTTATAAATCTTTTTATCCTTTGGTCTGGCCAGCCTAATTGCATTAATAATGCAATTGTGATTCAGCTCATCGCTTATCACAATCGTATCCTTCGTAATGAGCGGAGGAAGTATCCCCATTACTGTAGAATATGCAGAGCTAAATATCATTGCAGCTTCTCTGTTATGAAACTCTGCAAGCCGTTTTTCCAGTGCTACGTGCGGAGCATAAGTCCCGCTGATGAATCTCACAGCACCAGGTCCTGCCCCAAACTCCCTTGCAGCTTTTTCCTCTGCCTCTATAACTTCCTTTTTTATGGACATACCAAGATAACTGTTTGCATTCATTCGTAAGAATTCCTTATCACCATATCCCTCTATAAAA
Source organism: uncultured Caldisericota bacterium (assembly GCA_913055585.1). GTDB lineage: Bacteria > Caldisericota > Caldisericia > Caldisericales > Caldisericaceae > CAJXKN01. Next base: position 5,703 of record CAJXKN010000015.1, read on the forward strand.
TACCTAGGCCCTTTATCACCTTCTGCAGGCTTTATGCCAGTTATCACCGTTTCTTTTCCTTTTAACGTTCCTTTTTCCTCTAATTCCTTTAAATGACTCGCCAATACCTTTTTTACTTTATTTAATGGCATTTTCCACCTCCTATTTAAATTTTAATTCCTAACTTATCTGATAATTTCTCTAACATATCCTTTGTCATTGATGCAAGGTCATAATTCGGTTTCCATCCCCATTCTTTGCGTGCAGCACTATCATCCATATGATTGGGCCAGGAGTCGGCAATTGCCTGGCGAACAGGGTCTATATCATAATCTATAACAAAATCCGGGATATATTTCTTTATTTCATTTGCAACGTCTTTCGGTGCAAAACTCATCGCTGTCACATTAAAGGCATTCCTGTGAATAAGCCTCTTAGGATCTGCCTCCATAAGGTCAATAGCCGCTTTTATTGCATCTGGCATATACATCATATCCATATACGTATCAGGCTTTAAATAGCACGTATATTTCCTCTTTTTCAAGGCTTCATAGTATATCTCTACAGCATAATCAGTAGTACCACCTCCTGGTAGAGTCACATAAGAGATAAGGCCTGGAAAACGTACACCACGTACATCCACACCAAATCTTTTATAATAATAATCACAGAGTAATTCACCTGAAACTTTAGTGACACCATACATTGTATTAGGGCGCTGAATTGTATCCTGCGGAGTATTATCCTTCGGTGTATTCGGTCCAAAGGCACCTATAGAGCTCGGAACAAAAACAGCACATTTATGTTCTCTTGCAACTTCCAGTACATTTAAAAGGCCACCCATATTCACATTCCACGCAAGAAGGGGTTTGGCTTCTGCTACAGCTGAAAGAATAGCTGCTAAGTGATAAATTGTATCAATATTGTAACGCTTCACAACTTCTTCTATCGTGTCTCTCTTTGTAGTATCAATGATTTCAAATGGACCAGAATTAAGAAGTTCGTCAGATGGTTTCCTTCTATGCCCTGCGGCAACTACATTATCGTTCCCATACCTCTTGCGTAATACCATTGTAAGCTCAGAGCCAATCTGCCCTGTAGCCCCAGTCACCAAAATTCTCTTCATCTACATACCTCCCATTCTTATTCTTCAAAGATTTCTAAATATGATTATCCACCGGCTCATTTAATACTTTGCCACAGTTGCAATGCCTTTCATCAGGAATATTTGGAATCACTTCTTCTAAAATATTTTGTATCTCTCTGCTCATCTCTCTCATATTTTCTACTACCTCCTGGTGAGAAAGCATCTTCTCTGAAATACCTGCAGCAAAGTTCGTCACAATAGCAATCGTTGCATAGCACATACCCAACTCCCTTGCAAGCACTACTTCAGGTACACCAGTCATCCCTACAACATCGCCACCTAAAATGCTATATGCCTTTATCTCTGCTCTTGTTTCAAATCTTGGTCCTTCCGTTGCAACATACGTACCACCTCTTAAGTAAGGATAATGAAATTTATCCATTGCCTTTTGAATGATATCGGATAGCTCAGGACAGTATGGGTCAGTACAATCTATATGGACAACCTTATCCTTGGAAAAGAATGTTTCCACCCTGCTTTTTGTAAAATCCAAAAATTGATCCACAATAACAAATGTGTGAGGCAAGATCTCTCTGTTAATTGAGCCAACGGCAGAAGTTGCAATGATACGCTCAACACCAACGTTATGGAGTGCCATAATATTTGCACGATAATTAATCATATGTGGAGGGATAGTATGTTCCTTACCGTGGCGTGAGAGAAAAAATACATTTCTTCCTTTCACTTTTCCTTGAACAAGCATTACTCTGCCAAAATCCGTATTTACGCTTACCTCTTTTGCATCCTGCACAAAGTTTGGTGTGTAAACACCAGTTCCTCCAATTACTCCAATGCTTTTCATATTTTCTTTCATTGCCAGTATTATTTTATCACTTTTTAAAATTTTTTCTATATGTTGCCTTATTCAATATATAGGGTTTGGGATGTTGGATGTTGAATTATGAATTATGAATGATGAATGTTGGATTTGGGATATAGGATATAGGATTTAGGATTTTGTAAATGATGAATTTGAGGAACTCTTGACTTGAAAAAAAAAGATTATAATAGCAGTAAGATGAAAAAATTGATTTGTGTAAAAATAGAAAATGTGTTTTTAGAAAGTATAAATTTGTGCTACAAGGAGGTGGTAAATATGAATGTTAAATGTTAGATGCTAAATGATGAATGGAGGCTAACGGATAAACTGTTTTGTAAAAGCAGAACATAAAAGCGAAAATTCTATATCCGGAGTGCCTCGGGAAAGGTGAGAAAAAAGTTTAATGGTGGAAGTATAAAAAGTGAATGTAAGAAAGACAATGAGAGAATTTTAGGCAGGAGTTAGTGCAGGAGAATTTGGAACTAGGAAAAATGGTTTGAAGGTGTAGAATATAAAATGAAGTTAGAAGCAAAAAAGAAAATCTTGATGTATCAAACGGTGCTGGATGGAAATATTAATACTGTTAATTTAAATACAAAAAACGGGAGGCAAATATGAAGAAAAGTCTCTTAGTAGTTTTGTTGGTACTTGTGATGTTTGTAGGCGGATGCAACACTAAAGGAAAAAGTCCCGCCAGTAAAATAAAAATTGAGAAGTATAATTTTAGCAGTATAAGCATAACAGGAGAAAACTCTGGTTGGGCTATCGGAGAGAATAGAGTGTATAGAACAACGGATGGATGCAAACATTGGAGAGACGTTTCACCTCAAAACACAAGTGAAATTTACAGCTATTACTTTCTGGATTCAAATAATGCCTGGGTGCTTTCCTCTAATAGGATACTTTACAGAACTAAAGATGGTGGGAACAATTGGAAAAGTGAAAAGGTGCCTTTCAATTCGGCAATCTTCTTCTTTATGCTTTATGGAAATGACTATAAGGGGTGGGCTCTGAAAGACTATGGTATGGCATCTGGCGATGAGCCTGTGGACGTGTATAAATTTGAAAATGATTCCTGGGCACTCATTTGTAAGGGAGAAATGCCCCAAGTGCAAAGCCAGAACAAAGGTACCATTCCCTGGGCCGGAGAAAAAACAGGTTTTGTTTTCCTTCCCGATGCTAAAACAGGATTTGTTACAATTCAATACCGTGCTATAGATAAGTATGGTTTATATATTACAAAAGATGGTGGCTATACGTGGGCTAAAGGAGAACTTCCCATACCAGAAAAAAACGTTGAGATTCTAATGAAAGTGCCAAAAGTCTTTACAAGAGGAACGAGTTCAACCATTATCTTGCCAGTTTGCCTTGAAGAAAAAGAAAACACTAATACAGCCATTTTCTTTGCTACTATGGATAAGGGCAATACGTGGTATAAAGAAACTTCATTAAAAGTAAAAGGCAGGATAATTAATATAGACATATTAAATAAATCTTGCTATTTTGTTTTAACAGAGAACAAACTATATGGGACAAACAATGGCAATAGCTGGACAGAACTTTCTTATCCTAAAAATGCTGTTCAAGTTCAATTTGTAAATGTTAAAGTAGGCTATGCTTTAATAAAATCAGGTGTAAATACAAATATTCTTTATACAGACGATGGTGGGCACTCTTGGAAGAATCTTTAAAAAATCTTTCAAAAAGTGGAAATTTTTGCAGAGAAGATAGAGAAAAAATGAATGTTGAAGAGAAGCTAACGAATAGATTTGTTTTATAAAAGCAGCACTTAAAAGCGAAAATTCTATATCCGGAGTGCCTTGGAAAAGGTGAGAGAATTTTAGGCAGGATTTAGCAAAGGAGAATTTGGAATTGAAAAAATAGTTTGAAGGTGTAAAATAATGAAGCATATGAGGAGGTTAAAGATGAAAGGCAGACGATATTTAATATTAGCGTTTACAATAGTGGCAGTAGTATTTTTAATTTTCTCTCTGGTTTTAGGTGCAGGCGAATCGTTCAGAAAGGATGATCTGTTAATCCAACTTGAAAAGATAAAAGAAGAGTACAGGAATAAAGGTCAAAAAGTACCTGAAATTATATTAAAAAAGATAGAATTTGCTACAGAGCATAGCAAAATTACTACTAAAGATGTTGAAAGATGTGAGCAAGAGGTAAAAGAGAAGGAGGGATATTTTTATCAGTGGCAACAGAAAAGATAATGAAAACACTGGTGTTATATATCATATAGGTATGCGGCGAGGTGGAAAAGTTATAGAAGAACTTAAGGAATATGTTGGAAAAGGAAGAATTATATTTGATTCATTGGAAAATGATAACAATATTGTAATGTTTAGCTTCGATAATGGAAAGAAGGGTTATTTCGATGTGAAGAAAAATTTGGCGGTCTTTGAAGAATATCATAAACCATGAGGAACTAGTAATTTTTTAAATTTAAATGAGCCTTTGGTTAAGATAAACTTTAAGAGCAGAGGCTCCTTGATTTGGTATTTTTATGTAAGGAGAGATAAAAGGTGACAAAAAGGTGGGTAATAATAATTCTACTGATTTTAGTGGTTATTTCTCAAGGATGTAGAAGGTCGCTCCCTATTGGTCCAATTATATGGAAGTATGAGACAGGACCTGCTTCATCTTCTATAATTTCCTATAATGGGAAACTTTTTATAGGTTCAGAGAATGGCTATATTTATTGTCTTGATGAAGATACAGGAAATCTCGTCTTCCGATATAAGACCCACGGAGCTGTCTGGTCTCTTTCGGAAATTTCCGATGGAAAATTATATGTGGGAGCATGGAACCATATTTATTGCATTGATGCGGTGAGAGGAAATCTTATCTTCCAATATGAAACCGAGGGAGATGTTTACTCTGCTCCACAGATCTATAATAGAAAAGTTTATGCAGGTTCAACCGACGGCTACTTGTATTGCCTTGATAAAAATACGGGAACTCTTATATGGAAATATGACTCAAACAGACCCAGTTTAGTTAAAGGCAGTCTCTTTAAAGGCGGTGGCATTTATACTTCACCTGCAGTGTATAATGGAAAGGTATATATAGGAACAGACAATAGATATGTTTATTGTCTTGATTCCAAAACAGGGAAACTCTTATGGAGATATGAGACAAGTGGAGAGATACGTTCGCCCTTAGAAATTGACAGTGGAAGGCTCTACGTAGGCTCTCTTGAGGGTAGCCTTTATTGCCTTAACGGGGATACAGGAGAACTTCTGTGGAAGCATAAAGCAGACAGAGGTATTCAATCAACCCCTGTTATATATAATGATAGGCTATATATAGGAGCTGATGATGGCTTTATTTATTGTCTCAATAAAAATAGTGGGAAACTTATATGGAAGTATAAAACAGAAGGACGGGTCCAACACTCTTTAATAATCAACAATGGAAAATTATATACAGGTTCTACAGATAGTTACCTCTACTGTCTCAATATGGATACAGGAGAGCTTCTGTGGAAGTATAAAACAGAGTGGATTGCTTGTTCTCTTAAAATCCATAACCAAAGAATATATATAGGGACAAGTGGGGATTATTTTTATTGTTTTCTAATAAACGATAGGTAAATTAATTTAACAGCTCGAAAAGTTCTTCTAAGAGAATAGGAAAAATTTTGAAATTCGGAGTCTATATATAGATACGGGATGCAGGATTTGGGATATAAGGTATACTATAGTTATTGTAATACTCATTCTCGGGTTTATCTATGTAAATGTGAATTACAATATAATAGGCCCTGGAGAAAAACTATACTGCTACATCTTTCCCTTTATGACACCAAAGGAGAGTTTGACAGTAGACCTACCTATTGGTGAGTTTATCGGAAGTAAAGAAGAGATTGAGAAAGTGAAAGATGCAAACCTTAATTACCAGACAGCATCGTTTATAGAGGAGAGGTATGATAATCCTAATGCAATATGGCCTTTTGTTGTGAATTTGCCCGAATCAAACTCAATTGACCCAGATACAGTTCCTCAATATATAAAAGGTAGATTAATAGCATGCCATCTATGGGATGGAAAAGGTAAAATCAATTTCTTTGCAATGGATAAAGAGAAAAGTCTTTCACAGCAGAAGGAAAATGAAGCATATGAGTTCTTATCCAAATCAATAAAGAAATACCCAAAACTCTTTAAGGATGCTTCAGAGAAGGTTGAAAGCATAAAACAGAAAAGAGAGCTTATTAATACAAAAGACTTTTTGAACTCAATAAGCGACAAAAATGAAAGGAAAATTGCAGAAGATCTTATATTCATTAGAAGAATAACTGGAATTACTCCCAGTTCAGAAGCGAACTTAAGAGGTTTAAGATACAGTAGAATAACGCTTAAACAAATCAGAAGTGAAGATAATTTTAAGAGCATAAAAGAATGGTTTAAAAAAGAAATGAAAGATAGTGTTATAGGCATCAAGGTTAATGGAGGCAGAGCAATCTTAGTATATGGTATGTCTGACGATCTCCTTACACAGGTAAGGATGTTTGCAAAAGTAGGAGATACGTATAAGCTGTACAACATTGAAGGCGTAAAGCATACGAGGGCTTTGGATAAAGCATTAAGCACTTACTGGAGAAAAAAGATAAAATCCAAACAATCCAAACCCTGAATTTCCCTTGAAGCATTCTAAAAATTATGATATTAACTGTAAGTGTAATAAAATATAACAAATGAAAGAAAATAATTTTATGAGAAAAGTTGCAGTTATAATTGTTTTGCTCGTGCTTTTTAATGCTTCGTTTGCAGCTGCTTTTCCTTTAAACAGCGTAAAAGCAAATATGGCTGCTCCATTTGGCTATGGAAGTAGTGGAGGGAATTTTATAGTGAATCCTAAAAATGTCCTTGAAGTGAATAAAGAGAATATTGTATTTGAAATAGGCGGAATTACTATAGAAAATGGCAGTAGCTATGAGGAACCTCAGGATATATCAGCTCATATCACTTATCAAATTGTGAATTCCGGGGACGATGCAGAATTTACATTTGTTTTTCCTGAGATTAACCCTGTTAAAACTTACAAGGATAAATATAGCTTTAACGTTACATCCCAGGGAAAGGAAATTCCCTATGAAGCTAAAAATACGTATGAGTTAGGAAATCTTTTTAAGGATAAAGCCGCATATACAAAAATAGAAGAGCTAATGTCTTATAACGATAGAATTTACTTTGACCCAGTAACAGATAAAAGTTATCTTCCTTCATACAGAATGGGAAGGTTAGAAAAAGTATTTTTTGTTTTTAACATTTTTCTTAAAAAAGGAATCACAACTGAAGTAAAAATTAATTTTAAAAGCTATGCTGGTTTTGATGCTAAAAGATATTATAGACGAATCTATCATTATTTCTACCTTCTTAATGTAAAAGATTTTTACAAGAAATTTGAAAATGTAAAAATATCAATCGTCTACCCAAAAAATTACATTCTTAAGACAAATTTTACAGGAAATATTACAGAAAGTAGCAATAAAAAGATTCTTACGATAGTGCCAAAAGGAAATTTTGGTAACCTTTCCTTTTCCTATATGGATGGAAAGATATCTAAAGTTGGCATTTTTTTCTACAAACATTTTCCTTTTTTCTATGGTGAAAGTTTTGGGTATCTACTAATGTTTATTATGCTTGCTTTTATGTTGGCATTTATAATTTCTATTATTTATCGTATGATTAAATCTTACATTCTTAGCAAAAATGAGGAAAGATGATTAATTTGATGGAACACATTTCCCTCAAGACTCCTATTTTCTTTTTTGTTACTCTGAACTCGTTTCAGGGTCTTCAATTTGAGGGGGTTAAAAAGCACCCCCTCAATGCTCCCCCCAAAAACAAAAGAGGAGATGCTGAAGCAAGTTCAGCATAACGATACAGACTTGGCCTAACAGCCAAGGAAAAGAGAAAAATTAATAACGATAAAAATATCAGTGATTCAATTTTGGATCCAAAAAGTAGCGATTTTTTGAAAAATCCTTCCTCAGTAAAAATAAAAATAGAGGGCATAAATACACCCTCTTCTATCCCTAATGAAAATATTTGTCGTGCTTTTAGGTGGTGCCGAGGGAGGGAGTCGAACCCTCACGGAGCGTTAACTCCTGCGGATTTTGAGTCCGCCGCGTCTGCCAATTCCGCCACTTCGGCTTTTCCTCTATATTATATAAAAGAAATAGATAACGTCAAGTATGCTTAAAATAGTGAGAGACATATTTCTGATATGCAACTCTCCATTCTCTCTTTAATGACTTCATACCGAACATTTCGAGTACAACCATATAGATTGAAACAGCAATAACAAAACCGATATCTTTAGTAATGAACCATAATAAGACAGGGAACAGCGGAAATATTGTGGCAAGGCTTATCACCTGAGAGTGAGTAAAGATAAGTGTAACTAACCATGGGATTGCCATATATGTAAGAATCAGGACAGTGCGTGTGTGTATTGCAATAATCAGAATGAATACAAAATTGCCCAGCGTAATTGCAGCACCCCTTCCACCTTTAAACCGAAGGAAAGGAGAGAATACATGTCCAAATACGCCGACAAGTGCAAGGTAAGTAAGTACGGCGGGAGAGAAATGATAAAGCCTATAAATGAAATAAAGTGCAAAGTAACCTTTTGCCATATCCCCCAGTAGTGCAACCATTCCTGCACGCCAGCTTACCAGATGGAACACATTGCCTGCACCCGGGTTTTTGCTCCCATACTCTCTGATATCAATATGCTTCGTTACTTTCCCTACAATATACGCACAGGGGATTGCTCCCATAAAGAATGCTATAAATACAGCAATTGCATATCTCATATTTTTATTATACAGGAAAATATTCAAAGTAACAAATTTTACAATTCTTAAAAGTTCATTATAATTTCATACAGTGCAACTAACTATTAAGGAGGATTGAATAATGAACGTTAACATTTATTTAGTAGCCTCTCTAATGCTTCTTCTCGGATTTGTTTTCGGTAGGCTGCTAAAGAAAATAGGTCTCACTGAAGTGCTTGCATATATTCTTGCAGGCATAGTGATTAGCCCTATTCTAAAAATAAACGTTTCGGCGGCTTTCGATAATGTGGTTACAGCAATCACATTATCCTTTGTTGCGTATATGGTAGGCTTAAGTTTCTCCGCCAAATTCTTAAAGAGAATGGGCAAAAAAGTTGTAACAATTCTTGTTGTAGAGGTTATTGTTACTTCTGCTGTCGTATGGGCACTTGTATATCTATTTACAAAGAACCTTCCCCTCTCAATTATTCTTGGCTCACTTGCTCCTGCCACTGCTCCTGCTGGTACCATAGCTGTAATCCGTGATTTACATGCAAAGGGCTCGCTAACAGATGTATCCATTGCGATTGTGGGGCTTGATGATGCTGCTGGGATTATCATTTATTCGTTTGGTATTGTGTTAACAAAAGCACTGCTTGGTGGGACTATAAATGCAAATACACTTGTTTTAAGGCCTCTCTGGGAGATTTTCGGAGCTGTTCTTCTTGGTGGAATAGTTGGTTTTGTCACTTCTTTCTTTACAGCAAGGTCTAATTTGTCATCTGACCACATTTTTATCATATCCATAGGAGTTGTTGTACTTACCTGGGGAATTGCTAAGTACATTGGAGTTTCTGCAATTCTTTCTTGTATGATATTGGGCACCATAATGATCAATTTCAATCCTTCCATTAGCAATAAATCCAATAAACTTATTGATAGTGTAATGAGTCCTGTTTTTATACTTTTTTTTGCTGCAATTGGTGCAGAGATAGATTTTGCCCAACTCTTACAAATGCTTGGACTTGTCCTTGTTTATTGTGCAGCAAGAAGCATTGGCAAAGTTCTGGGTTGCGGTGCAGGAGGCTTACTTGCAAAAGCAGAGCCAAAAATTACGAAATACCTGGGTATTGCACTTTTGAATCAAGCTGGAGTTGCTGTGGGATTGGCATTTCTTGCAGCTCAAGAGCTCAGTGCATTTCATATAGGAATATCTATAACAACTTTAATGGCTACAACTACTGCTGTTTTCCAAATATTATCCCCTCTCGGCACACAGTTTGCGCTTAAAAAATCAAAGGAGAGCAGAATCTAAATTATCAATTTATGCTTTCAAATGAATTGATTTTTTTCATTTTTCAAATAAAATTGAAAAAAGTTAAAGGAGGAACAGATGACTAAGGAAGAAATCTTAAAAGAAGTAAAGGAAAAGGATATTAACACGGTATGGCTACAGTTTGTTGATATTCTGGGCTTTCCTAAAATGGTAGAAATCAGCGCAAAGATGCTGGAGAAAGCAATAAACAACGGCGTTGCATTTGATGGTTCATCTGTCGAAGGATTTGTACGTATTGAAGAATCAGATATGGAACTCCATCCTGACCTCAATACGTTTTCTATTCTCCCGTGGACATTGAACGAGCCTGTAAAGATAGCACGTTTAATATGTGATGTATATGGGAGCGACGGGAAGCCTTTCTTTGGTTCTCCTCGTTATGCACTGAAGAAAGTAATAAAGGAATCCGAAGATTTAGGATTCGTTATGAACAATGGCACTGAAGAAGAATTCTTCCTCTTTAAACTCACGCCCGATGGAGACCCTACTACAGAGCTTGTAAGTGATGGAAGTTATTTCGAAATGCTTCCTGAGGACATAGGCGAAAAAACACGCACAGAAATAGCACTCAACCTTGAAAAGATGGGATTCCAGATTGAGGCTGCACATCACGAAGTAGCACCCTCACAGCACGAAATAGACTTTAAATATGCGGATGCATTAACGACAGCGGATAGAGTAACTACATTCAAAATCATAGCAAAGACTATAGCAATGAAAAATAATTTGTATGCAACATTCCTGCCAAAACCGATATTTGGAATAAATGGCTCTGGTATGCATATACATATTTCCCTTACAGGAAAAGATGGCAAAAATGCTTTTTTTGATCCTGACAAAGAATTTGGTATTTCTACTACTGCTCTTTATTTTATAGGAGGCTTGTTGAAGCATGCAAAAGCAATTACTGCAGTGACAAATCCTATTGTAAACTCATATAAAAGGCTTGTACCGGGATATGAAGCGCCTGTATACATCTCTTGGGCTGTAAAAAATCGGAGTGCATTGATCAGAGTCCCGTCCGGGGAAGGTGAAGCAAAGAGAATAGAATACAGAAGCCCTGACCCAACAGCCAATCCATATCTTGCATTCGCCGTTATTCTTAAAGCGGGATTGGATGGATTAAAAAATAAAATTCTTCCACCGAAGCCTGCAAATAGCATCAATATCTATGAATTATCAGATGCTAAAAAGAAAGCTATGAACATTGATATACTCCCATCCACCTTAAAGGAAGCAATAGAAGAGCTGAAAAAGGATGATATTATCCTTTCCGCTCTGGGTGACCATATTGCAAAAAAGTATATCGAAGCAAAAGAAAAAGAATGGGATGAATACAGAATACATGTAACAGATTGGGAAATTAAGAATTCCCTGCCCTGCTATTAACTATCCTGGGCTGTTAGTTTGTACTGCTACTCTTTTACTTGGCCTAATGGACAAGTCTTGTTTCGGAATCTCGCATATAGGATTTGGGATTTAGGATATAGGGTTTAGTAATGTCATTTTTAAGTATTGTCATTCCGACCCTGAAATAAAAACTGGCCTAACGGCCAGGAAAAGAGCATGGCGTAATACGTGCCAAGAAGAAGAGCGCAAGGTGACCTTACTTGTTTCAGCATCTCTCTTTTTCCTTTGTTTTTATCTTTTTCGGGGGAGTATTGAGGGGGTGTCTTCCAACCCCCTCAAATTG
>CAJXKN010000016.1 GCA_913055585.1 uncultured Caldisericota bacterium
TGATATTCATTTACTGTAACCTTTTAATGATTTTATAAGAGTATACAGTATCAAGATTATGATACTACCTATTATGATGCCAAAAACAAATCCGAATATGCTTCTATACAGGGATATCAAAAATACTGTCCTGAGGTGAGAGAACGTATCCAGAATAGAAACGATACCCATTACAGAGATGAAAAGGAATCCAAAGAGATATTTTTTCTTTGGAATGTATGCAGCAAGAAAAGCAAGAAAAATTGAAGGGTAGCCAATGAGGAACTCCTTTTCTCTGGGACGTGCAATGAGTGTTTGCTCAAGAAATGCCCTGAATTTTAGTTCAATGGAAGGGATAGAAATCCCAGTATTTCCTGAGCGCATAAGATAGAGGAAAAGAGCAAGGGCAAGCACAGAGAAGATAACAATATGCCCTGCTTTTATAGGTATATCCCATCCTTTTCTAATCTCTTCCATTGTATTGTAATATCCTTTTTTAGGTGTATTGTCAGAAAAATCTACACCAAATATGTAGAGATAATTTAGAACAAAGAAAAAGAAAGGCAAAGTATAGAGAAGCTTTACGCCTCTAAACATATCAAGGTTTAATAAATACGGAGTATCAGAGAGAGAAGCGCCTATGTATATTCCTCCAACGATGCATACGATAAAAACTATGAAAGAAGAAACAATACTATAAAATATAAGCTTTGTTACTGATACCTTTTTACCGTAGAATCTTTTCAGATAGAGAAGTAGAACAAAGGAAGCTACAATAGAAAGTGCAGTTGCTGCAAGAAGTGCTGTACCTTTTTCCATTACGCCTTTTGAAACAAAAGTAGCTCCACTGCCTAAAATAGCAAGAAGGACAAACCAGATAAGTATATATTTCATCTTGAATAATTTTTCAAGATACAGTAGAAGTAAGGCAATACTCCCAAGATAGATGAGTATGAGTAAACTTATATGTAAATTTACTTCTTTTATTGGTTGTGGTATACCAATATTTATACCTTTCTTACTCCAGAGTGTAACAAATTTTTTTATGTAATGTGCATTTGTATCAATATTCTCCTGATACGTAGCTGTTGGATCTGTAATGGGCTTTACATAAATTATCCTGATATTTCTGTCAGGTATAGACCTGAACCATCTGTTGAATATCTCCTGAGGTGTTAGTTTTAGTTGCTCCAGAGGGTAGATAGAATAGACACGTGCTACAGAATAGTGCGTCAACTTCATAAGCTCTGGTAACCCTTGCTGCTTATATATACCTTTTTGAATGGGTGTCTCTATAATGCCTGTTACAATATGATTTTTATTGAAAAAATTGGCAAGTTCATTTAATCTGTCAGGATATCCTACTATCGGTGCTCCATAAAAAATTACTTCTTTTATATTGTATTTCTTGATTGTATCTTCCAGGTCTTCCATATTATTGTTGTCTGGAGAGAATACAGGACGCAGCACAATGTTTAAACCCATATTCTTAAATTCTGCAATTTTTCTATCGTCGAACCCTACACCATACATCGAGGCAGTAGTAATAGCAGAAGGATTAGTGATATAGTATAAGTCGTTAATATGATAAAGTTTAGAACCGTTAGGAAGATTCTTTATAATGCGTGCTGCAAGGTTTTTTTCTTTTGTAATAGCAACCGTTGTAGAAGCTGTTATCTCTCCCTCTTTTAGGAAATCTTTTAGGTATGGAAAAGAAGGGTCTTGAGAAGAAAGTAAACTACTTCCGCTATAGAGTGCTACCCTTCCTTCGCTGTTCAATTCCTGTAATGTATCTTCGCAAATTGCAATAGAGGGAAGCCCTGCATTATGAAGCGCAGTAACTGTTTCATATATTGATTTGCCATACATAGAAGAGAGTTGCTTCGTTGTGGGATAATCAAGCACTACATCAATAGTATTTGAACCTTTCTCAGCATTTATACGATTTGCTATACCTATGAGAGATGCTATAAAAGAAACAATAATAAAAAAAATAAGTATCTTATCTATTTTATTGAGTTTCACCCATACCTCCTACATTCTTTCCTTTTTTTCGATACCCATCAAATCCATCAGGAATGAAAGGATTGTTACTGCATTATGTACAATTGCAAGCCTCGGCTGCACGTACGGACCGGACGAAAGGATTTTATATTTTTGATAGAACGTATTGATCTTTTTGCAGAAGTCCATTGTAACAAATGGAATTCTATGAACTTGATACGTTTTTGCTGTGATTTCAATTTCTCTATTAAGATAAAAAGCGTAGTTTAATATATCTCTTTCCTCATCTTTCAAAGAAGTAAGCTCAATGTTCTTTATACCACTGTATGCAATACCCTGCTCTTCTGCCTTTCTTAAAACGCTTTTCAAACGTGCGTATGTATACTGCACATAATACACAGGATTATCCATAGATTGTTTTTTTGCAAGGTCCATATCAAAGTTGAGGTGTGCGTTGCTACTTTTCAAAAGGAAAAAGAACCTTGCTGCGTCTCTACCAACTTCCGAAACAAGGTCTGTAAGCGTTATAAATACGCCACTATGTTTTGACATTGTTACTTCTTTTCCTTCTTTAAAGAGGTGCACAATCTGATAGATAATCACATCAAGGAAATCCTTGGGAAGTCCTGCTCCCTGCATCAAAGCTTTCATTGGTATGATATGGCCGAAATGGTCCGCTCCCCAGATATCAATGGCCTTCTTAAATCCTCTGTTCCATTTGTTTATGTGGTATGAAGCATCTACCAATGTGTACGTAGGCTCACCTGTTTTCCTTATAAGCACCCTGTCTTTATCATCGCCAAATGCAGTGGATTTAAACCACAGTGCGCCATCTTTTTCATACGTATATCCTGATTCCTTGAAAATTTTGATTGTTTTTTCCACTTCTCCACTTTTATAGAGAGATGATTCATAGAAATAGTTGTCAAATTCCACACCAAACTCTTTTAGAGCACTTTTAATACGCTTCATCATTTTTTCTTTTCCCAATTCCTGTATCTCTTTGAGAAGTGGCTCTCCATTTTCATTAAGCAGCTTGTCTTTGTATTCGTTGAACAGTTCTTCTGCAATCTCCTTAATGTAATCCCCTTTGTATCCTTCCTCAACAGGCTCTACCTCTTTTCCCAGCTGCTTTGCATAATAATATGCAATGGATTTTGCAAAGAGTAGCATTTTGCTTCCAGCATCGTTTACATAGTACTCCTTTTTTACATCAAACCCTTCTGTTTTTAATACATTTGTGAGTACATCCCCAATGATACCGCCACGACCATTGCCTATATGCAAAGGGCCGGTGGGGTTTGCACTAACAAACTCCACCTGCACCTTTTTATTGTTCTTTTCTTTGTAGAAATATTTCTCTCTTTTTTCTTCTAATTCTTCCAGAAACTCTTTGTATGCTTTTGTGCTGAGATTCAGATTAACGTATCCTGATTTTGCAACCGTTACTGAAGAAATATAAGGAGTGTTTATATGCTTTACTATGTCTTCTGCAATGCTTTTAGGATTTTTATGAATTTCTCTGGCAAGTGCAAATGTATTTACGGAAAAATCTCCGAATCCACTCGGTGCAGGCTGTAGAGACGGTAATGAGCGAATGTTTGGATACGTTTCTTTAACTGCTTCTTCAATAGTTCTTTCTATGTCACTTATCCGCATTTTTCTCTTCAAATTTTAGTATAGGATGCCGTGCTGCTCGTACTTCATCAGGCCTCTGTACCACCGTTGAATGGGGTGCAGTTCTTACAATATCTGGATTTGTTTTTATCTCTTCTGCAATTTTAATCATTGCATCAATAAAACTATCCAGCGTTTCTTTAGGCTCTGATTCAGGTGGTTCCACCATAATCGTCTCCTCTGCGTACGGCTCAAAGTGTGGGAAATATATTGTAGGTGGATGAAAGCCATAATCCATTAACCTCTTTGCAATATCCAGCACTTTTACATTATATTTTTTATATTCTCTTCCCGTAAGTACGCATTCGTGCATACAGTATCTATCATAAGCAGGCTTGTAATACTTTTTTAGTTTGCTTAATATATAATTTGCATTGATAACGCTTGTTTCAGCTGCTTCCTTCAGACCTTTGCTTCCCATAGAAAGAATCCAGGCGTATGCTTTGACAATTACAGGAAAATTGGAAAAGAATGCTCTCACTTTTCCAATGCTTTTTTCGCCCGTATCTTTAAGGAAATATTTTTTACCATCAAATCCTACTATAGGAGTAGGTAGTAATTGAGATAGATATTTTTTTACACCAACAGGCCCAGCGCCAGGGCCACCACCACCGTGTGGGGTAGAGAACGTTTTATGCAAATTCAAATGTACGACATCAAAACCTGCATCTCCCGGTCTTACAATGCCAAGCAGCGCATTGAGATTTGCACCATCGTAATACAGTAAACCGCCTTTATTATGCACAATCTTTGCAATTTCTTTTATATTTTCATCAAACAGTCCTACTGTATTAGGATTTGTAAGCATTAAGCCTGCTGTATCCTCATCCATTAATTTGTTGAGCTCCTGTAAATCTATCCCACCTCTTTCATCCGATTTTACTTCTACTACTTTGAATCCTGCCATTGCGCTACTTGCTGGGTTCGTGCCGTGGGCAGAATCAGGGATAAGCATTTTATGCCTTGGCTTTCCTTTGTCCACAAAGTATTTTCTCATAATAAGGGTGCCTGTCAGTTCTCCGTGAGCACCTGCAGCAGGCATCAGCGTAAAGGCATCCATCCCTGTAATTTCGCAGAGGTATTGCTCAAGCTCATACATTATCTGCAAACTGCCCTGCACCAATTTTTCGTCTGACAGAGGATGTGCATAGATAAAGTTCGGAAGCGTTGCAAGGTATTCATCCAATTTCGGATTATACTTCATCGTGCAGGAACCGAGCGGATACAGTCCGTCATCAACGCCATAGTTTAATTTGGAAAGCTTCGTAAAATGCCTTATTACATCTACTTCTGAAACCTCTGGAAGTTCCTTTTTCTTATTGGAGAGTGCCCATACCGGAATGCAATCTTCCAGTTTAATATCTTTATAAGGGTCTTCTGGCAATGAATATCCTTTCCTCCCTTTCACGCTTTTTTCATATATAAGCTTCATTTTATCACCTCTGCTATGCTTGCTAATTCTTCTTTTGATAAAACTTCCGTTACGGCAAAGAGCAGTTCATTCTTACGAGAAGGATAGACTTTTTCAACTGATAATGGTGGAAGGAAATGATGTGAAAGAAGCGTCTCCTTCAGTTTATCAATGTCAATTTTGCTCTTCAATACAAATTCGTTAAAGAACGGATAGTCTTTGCCTTCAAATTTACCTGTTTCAATAAGGGAGTTCCGTAGGAAATGTGCTCCTTTTGTGTTGAGCAGTGCAACTTTATACAATCCCTCTTTGCCCATAAGAGAGAGGTATGCATTTGCAGCAACAATATTTAATGCATGGTTTGAGCAGATATTTGATGTGGCTTTTTCTCTCCTTATATCTTGCTCTCTTGCACGCATCGTCATTACAAAGGCACGTTTTCCATTTCTATCCAGAGTTTCGCCTACAATACGTCCGGGGAGTTGCCTCAGGAATTCTGTTTTTGTTGCAAGGTATCCATTGTAAGGTCCCCCAAAGTTTAAGTCCATACCAAACGATTGCGATTCGCCTGCAACAATATCTGCATACATATCATAAGGTGAACTGAGAATACCTAAAGAAATGCTTTCCACAATGGTTTGTATAAGTAGAGCGTCTCTACTGTGCGCTATGCCAGAAAGTATGGAGATATCTTCAATACCTCCGAGGAAATTCGGACTCTGTATAACAACTGCTGCTACATCAGAAGTTAGCTTTGAGTTCAATGCATTCGGGTCTGTAAGGTTATTTTCTTCTGGAATTTCAATAATCTCTGTATGATGCGGTGCCGTATATGTACGTATCACTTCCTTGTAATCTGGATGAAGAAGTGAAGAAATAACTACTTTATTCTTATGTGTAATCCTCATTGCCATAAGTACTGCTTCTGCCGTGGCAGATGCGCCGTCGTACAGAGAAGGTACGACAACATCCATACCTGTAAGGCGTGCAATGTGCGTCTGGAATTCAAATGCTGATTGCAAATTGCCCTGGCTTATTTCAGGTTGATACGGTGTATATGAACTGTAAAATTCTTCTCTTGCTGTAATTGCTTTTACAGCTTCCGGAATGTAATGTCTGTATGCACCTGCACCTATAAGGGGTTTGAGCAAAAAGAAATCTGCATTCTTTTCTGCGATTTTATATACTTTTTCCTTTAAGGCTTCCTCTGTCAAAGGCTCGGGTAGATTCAAATCTCCTTTTACCCTTATATCTTCAGGGATGATATTTATCAATTCATCAAAAGAAGAAACGCCGATTTCTTTGAGCATTTGCTCTTTTTCTTTTTTTGTGTTAGGTATGTAGCGCATATGTCACTCTTTCCTGTATTCTTCGTATTCTTTTGCAGACATTAGATTCTTTACTTCGTTTGCATCGACCAGCTCTAATTGGACAAGCCATCCTTTGCCATAAGGATCCTTATTCACTAAAGAAGGATCTTTAATTACCTCGCTATTTACCTTCAAGACCTTTCCTGAAACAGGTGCATATATGTCAGATGCTGCTTTTACTGATTCAATTGTTGTGAGTACATCTTTTTGTTTGACCTCTTTGCCTTCTTTTACCTCTTCAATGTACACGATATCACCAAGCTTATCCTGTGCATAATCCGTAATACCCACTGTGGCAGTGTTGCCTTCTACTTTTACCCATTCGTCCGTCTTTGCATAATATAAACCATCAATAACTTTGTAGCTCATTAAAACCTCCTCTCCATAATTTAATTTTTATATTTTACTACAAATCCATCAAATTCTCAATACACAAATTTAATTATCAAAAATAATTCCTATTGGAGAAACTATGTCCTTTTTTGTCACTCTGAACAACGTCATCCTGATACTGAAACAAGAACTGGCCTAACAGCCAAGAAAAAGAGCGCAGTATGACATTACTTGTTTCAGAATCGTTTTAGGGTCAGAATGACAAAGGATGAGATTGCCACGGGCACTATGCGCTACTTGCCAAAGGTAAGGAAAGGATTGAGCAATGGTAAATGTACGCAGAAAATAAATGAGGCAACACACTTAGGTAAAGGGGATTTTAAAAAGAAATAATTATGGCACGGTTATAGGGCCTTGGCCTTTTCTGCTAAACAATTCAATAAGTACTGGAGCAACAGAGCGAACCCTTTTAAACTCTTCTTCACTAATATTTTCTTTACTGTATTTTACTTTATCAAAGGCAGTGGTAACAATTTCGAATTCCTTTATTTGTGTATTAAAAACTTTTTCCACTCTTGCAAGGAATTCATCTGGAGTTTCATATTTGTTAATGTTCAACTTCTTTTTTGAAAGAAGATACAAAAGTGAAAAATAGAGAAACTTTACATAGTCAGAAGGGTTCGTAATTTCTTCTAAAGATGCTTCTATACCCTTCTTACGAATTTTATTTTTGTATTCCCTGATTTTTTTCTCTTCAAACATTTCATTTGGATATTTTTCTTTAAAGAATGTATTGTATAGGACATATATAAAATAAATGCCAAGTATAATTACGACGATTACAGTAAACGTGCCGAGGAGAGAAAGGGTATTATTAATATGACTGGCAAGACCAGGGTTATTTGTGAGTGTACGATTAAAGATTTTATTTATTGGAATGGCTTTTGGGGGTTGCTTATTTGCAGGTAAGTTTGAGTATCTACTCTGTATTTCCTTTATCAACTCAGACATAAGAGGCCTAACTACTTTAAAAAATATAAAGCTTGTAATTGCAATAAGAAAGGCAAAAATAGAGATAGCTGTAACAGCTTCTTTTGCAAATAAGGCTTTGTTTTTTTCTGTTTTATAACTTTTTACAAGGAACATAATCAATATTACAAGCACAATAATAATGGCCAAATTTATCAATATCATTTTAAAAGCAGGTATATGAGTATACAATTCTTTTCCGGTGTTTAAAGCAATGTTAAAATTTCCACTTCTCGAAATGGCGAAAGTGCCAGACGAACTACTATTTGCTATTTTTGTTGAAGGAGTAGAATACAGAGCAGCATTAATCAAATTTCCCAACGGTTTTTCAAATGTGCCTTTTAACTTCAAAGGAATAAAACCAAGCAAGACAACGGGGAATGTGAACGTTGCTATCTTTTTATTTAATAGGTGTCTATTCTTGAATGTATCTAAAAGATACAGATACAGTGCAGCAAATGGAATGAGATTAAAAAAGATATTCCATTTTAATAAAAATGCATTTAATATAAATATTGATATTATGGAGATAGATTCATTAAGTTTTATTATTGAAGAAAGAGAAAAAGCAAATAATGCAACTGCAATGATAATCCCGAAAATGAAACCTGAAAATAAAGTTAAAGGAAATGAAATTGTTCCTTTTGCTACTAAAGGAAAATAAAAAATTGAAAATATTTGCAGAGAGAGTAATCCGTATATCAAATTGCTGAAAATCATTATCTCACCTTCTCCAGTTTGCTTGCATAATCCTTTCCTAAAATTGGATAAACGTATATGCCATCCCTTGCTAAAGCCTCCTTTGACCTACCTAATACCTCATTGTAGGGTGCTTCCTTAAAATAATAGTAAGGAGGTTTCTCGTGAGGAAGGACAAATGTATTATCCGGAAGTAAAACAATGTTCAGCCGCGATACGTATGGTTTCAATTTGAGAAGAGCAAGCATTATCTTCTTTGTTAGGTCTTTTTCAATAAAGAACAATTCCGTTCCAAAACCAATCTTAAGAGGTAGGCTGTTAATAAACTTTAAAGTATCATCTGCATTGTCGTTACCTGCTAGGGCTAAGGCTTTTAAAAGCTGCATTAGGTGAAATGAGCCTGTCCCAATTTTTACATCTTCGGACGGCTTACCATTTATTATTGCACCTACTGGCAAATGATGATATGCAGCGTAATATGCAATGGATGCAGCAATTGCAGAGGAAGCATCCTGAAACTGCAAGTTCTTTTTATATAAATCTAAAACGATTTGTATCCGCTTAGAAGCTGTAAAATCCAATTCCTTCACGGTGAGTTTCCCTCTATGCGCAGTTTGTTTCCAGTGAATCATTGATAGAGGGTCCTGCGTCGTATAGTCCCTCACACCAGCAATGGATGTATAATCCCTGTTCAATTGAAATTTTGCCTTGATGCCGCTCACCGGTTCTGAAAGATATATGTTAAGCCTTTCAAATGGGACAATGTAGGGGAAAACAAATATTCTATGAATCTCAGAAACAGTCTTTTTCTTCACAAAAAGAGAGAGCGGGTCGGATATATGAACAACAAATTTTCCAACATCGTAAACCCCTCTTCTATTAGCTATGAATTTTATTGTATCTTTTAACGTACTCTTTCTTGTGAATTTCCTTTTTTCCTTTTCTCCTTCAAAAGGCACAATGTAGTACGGAGGAGAAAGCGTTATAAAAAATATAAACGGGAGTGAAAAATTAACTTTCAATGTATAAAAGAAGGTTAGCGTATCCTTTTGGCGCAAAGTATAGGTGTTTACCTTTGTTTGCAGGAAAACCTTTCCTTTATTAATTGCATTATTGTAAATAATAATATAAATAATATACAGTGCAGTAATGATATAGAAAGCACTGCCAAAAATCAAAGAGCAGATTAGGAGAATGATAAGATATGCTTTAGCTCTCTTCGTCAATTAAATTTCCCTCACTGCTGTAATCATCTAAAACAGGTACTTTAACACTTTTTACTACCTCATCCATAACCTTATCTACGGTAATGCCTCTGAGCTTTGCATCTGCTCTTAGAATTACTCTATGGTTGAAAACATCCTTTACACTTTTCTTCACATCGTCGGGTAGTACAAAGTTTCTTCCACTGAAATACGCCCAGGCCTGAGCAACCCTCATAAGGAAAAGAGAAGCTCGGGGACTTACACCAAGATACAGATCCTCGTGAGACCTTGTTGCACGTGAGATATCCACGATATAGCTTGCAATGAGTGGGTGCACATAGACTTTTTTTACATCCTCCTGCATTTTGAGAAGTTCATCTACATTAGTAACAGGCTTTAGAGAATCAATGGGGAATTTTTCTTTTTTCTTCAGAAGGATTTCTTCTTCCTTGCTTTTTTCGGGATAGCCTATAGAAAATCTCATAATAAACCGGTCAAGCTGTGCTTCTGGTAAGGGGAACGTCCCTTCATATTCAATAGGGTTTTCCGTTGCAATAACAATAAAAGGTCTCTTTAGAGGGTAATCTACCCCGTCAATTGTTACTTTGTACTCTGCCATTGCTTCAAGGAGAGCAGATTGAGTCTTTGGTGTTCCTCTATTGATTTCATCGGCAAGGACGATATTGGCAAATACAGGACCAAACCTAACTTTAAATTCATTGCTTTTTCTATCAAAAACCGTGATACCCGTAACATCCGTTGGCAAAAGATCCGGAGTAAACTGAATCCTTTTAAAATTTGCAGAAAAGGATAAAGACAAGGCTTTGGCAAGTGTTGTTTTGCCAGTGCCAGGTACATCCTCAATGAGTGTATGCCCATCGGAAAGAACAGAAACAATTATTTTATCGATGGCTTCGTCTCTTCCAATAATTACTCTTTTAAGATTTTCTTTTACTTTGTTTAACATATTCAGCTCCTTTTAAAAAAAGTTCATACAGCAGTTTATTATATAGCAGTCTGGGGATTTGTAAAGTAAGTGAAATCTGTTAGAATAAAATATGAATATATTCTTATTTACTGGTATATTGCTTTTCCTGGCTATATATTCCGGGAGGTTCTTTCACAAAATAAAGCTTCCTATCGTCACAGGCTATATTTTAATTGGATTCATACTGGGCAATGTACCTATATTTCATACACTAAACCCGCTTTTTGCAAAAACTACTCTTTTTATTGATGAATTTGCACTTGCAGTTATCTCTTTTGAAATGGGCACGGAATTTTCATTAAAAAAACTAAGGAAAATTGAAAAGAAAGTAGTTATAATAACAATCATACAAGCCATCTTCACATGGGTTATTATTTTTTTAGGACTCAAATTCTTTCTTCACATACCTGCTGCCGTATCCATAGTTATTGCATCGATTGGTATTGCCACTGCACCTGACATCATTATACTCGTTACAAGAGAGTACAATCCAAAAGGTATACTTTCCGAATATTTAAAAGGAATAGTAACGCTGGATGATTTAATTACAGAAATTATGTTTTTCATTTCCATTCCAGTCGCACAGAGCATTATGCAGTTCCATTATTTGCAGAGTAGTTATGCATTTATCATAGTAAAAGAAATTGTGTTTTCCGTTGCTCTGGGCATAGGTCTTGGCATCCTTTTCACGTATGTAGCAAGTGAATTTAGGGGGCTCAGGGTTCTTTTCGCAGTTACAATAGGATTTATCTTTGTTGTGATAGGTATGTCTCTTTTGCTTAAATTGCACATAATTCTTATAGCAATTTTAACTGGGATTACATTTACAAACCTTTCGAGGGAAAAACGTATCATTCATGAAGTTCTAAGTCAGATTGACGCTCCGCTCTTCATTATCTTTCTCATAGTAAATGGTTCTGCCCTTTCAGTAAAATTGATCTATGAGTCCCATTTTTTAGGCATTGCTCTTATACTTACAAGAGGTTTTGGCAAGGTGTTTGGTGGTTTTCTCGGAAGCAGTATAACGAATCTTAAATATAGGAGAAATGCTATCGGATGGGGATTACTCCCCCAATCGGAAATTAGCATATACCTTGCAGTACTTGCCAGAAATGCACTGCCGTATTATGGAAACACGATATTTGTAGCAATTATGACAGGGGTAATATTCTTTGAAATTATAGGTGCCCCTATACTGAAAGGTATCCTTACAGAGAAAGTTTAGAGTATTTTAATTACTCTTTTAAATTATTGTATTTTTGTAATGCTGCTTCTTCGTACTCTCTTAGTAAATCACTAATAAGCTCTTTAACAGAAATAATTTTGTTTACACGCCATGCATTTGCCCCGGCAAAGACAAATCCTTCTTTAAGGTTTCCTTTTTTAGCATTAGTTAATGCCCTTGCGATACAGTAGGGAGACTTTCTATAATCACATGGTTTTAAACATTTCCAGGGACAATTAATAGGTTTCCTGAGGCCTTTGCTTACATCGTCCAGGAACTTGTTTCGAATCGCCCTCGCAGGCATTCCTACGGGACTATCAATAATAATAATGTCATCCTTTTTACATTTTAAATAAGCTTGTTTAAATTCTTCAGAAGCATCACATTCGAAAGTTGCAACAAATCTTGTTGCCATTTGTACTCCGCTTGCCCCTAACTGCATAAACTTATAAATATCTCTTCCAGTATATATACCACCTGCTGCAATAACAGGGATTTTTTTGTTGAATTGCTCTTCAAAAGGTTTGATTGCAGAAATAACCTCGGGTAATATTTTCTCAAGTGTATAATCAGGATTGGCAATTTGCTCTTTTTTAAAACCAAGATGTCCTCCTGCTAATGGCCCTTCAACAACAGCGGCATCCGGAATATAATGATAATGCGTTGCCCAATATTTAAATATGATAGTTGCAGCTTTTGCAGAAGATACGATAGGGACAATTTTGACAACTTTGCCTGTCGTCTTTGATACTAACGTTTCTGGCTTCTTTAAGGGGAGCCCTGCACCAAGGAAAAGAAGGTCCGCTCCTTCCTCAATTGCGACTGATACAAGCGCATCAAAATCAGTAAGTGCAACCATTATATTTACCCCAATAATTCCGTTTGTTTTTTCTCTTGCTTTCCTTATTTCTTTTCGCAAAGCTCTCTCATTTGCTTTATGAAAATTCACTGCGAAATCAGGCTCAAGCATACCAATACCTGCAGCTCCAATAACACCAATCCCGCCTTCATTAGCAACAGCAGAAGCTAACCCCGATAGAGAAATGCCAACGCTCATTCCTCCCTGGATAATAGGGATGCGTGCTTTTAAATCACCTATTTGTAATTCTGGAATCTTTAATTTCATACGTAGCTTTTTCTTAAACCTCTTCGCTTAAATTTACATATAAACTTTTCATTGTCTCCTATAAATTATAATGAAAATTTATTTTTCTTCAAGGAAAAGATTGAATTATCAAAAATCTATATGAAAGTCTGTCTGGGGCTTAAGAAATTTAATGATAGAGTACTGTATAAATGCAGCAAGAAGTGAGCAAAGAATAAATGAAAGATTGTCCAGTTATTATAAAGGGACATACAATGGTTCCAATTCGTTTCATTACAGAAGCACTGGGTGCATCCGTAAGCTGGGATTCTCATACAAGAAGTGTAACGATTATTTTGCAGTAATTTCAACAAGGTAGTGCATTATTGTGGTGCACTACCTTGTTGCTTTTAATATATTTATTTTAGCCACCTGTTTTTGGATATACAATGGTAATTGTTTTTGTTGCCTCATCCCAGGTGACAGAAGCACCAAATGTTTCAACAATAAAACGGAGTGGTACCATAGTTCTTCCGTTAGTAATCTCAGGAGCAGCATCCAAAGCAATCTTCTTCCCATTTACTGATGCATATCCTACTCCTATTTGCAGTTTTATAGACATACCATTAAATTGAATATCTATGATTTTCAGTACTGGGTCCCATTGTACAGTTGCTCCAAATGATTCACCTATAAAGCGGAGAGGGACAAGCGTCCTACTGTTTTTTATTACTGGAGGTGCATCCAACGATATTACCGTACCGTTTACAATGGCATTTTTATTTTCTATTTGGAGTTTTATTGAAACATTCTTTAAGTATTTTATGTGAATATCCACTTCTTTTGTCTTTCCACCTCTTGAAGCAATAACCTTTATTACGTTTTCTCCCTGCTGTACGGTAACTGAAGTTGCAAACGAACCATCTGCTTCTACCGTTACAATCTTACCATTTATCGTTACTGTAGCATCTTTATCCGTCTCTCCCTGGACCACTACAGGTGATTGATAAAGGGTTGTCCCATCTACAGGAGTAGTAACGGTAAGTTCGGGAGGGTTAGTAGGTGCTAATGTATTGAATATCACTGTAAGTTTTGATTCGTTTTCGTTGCCTGCCAAATCTATCGCCTTTATTGTATACGTTGTTGATCCCTTTCCGGTTGCAAGAAATTGAAATGACCCATCTGCACTTGTAGGGATACTATTTCCATTCACTGTGACAGCTGCACCTTTTTCTGTTATTCCGTGAATTACTACACTGTTTCCATTGATTGTAGCGTTATTTTGAGGTGATGCAATTGTAATTATTGGTTTTACCGTATCCACCTTAAATTGAATGACATTTTCCGGTGTTTCTTTTCTTCCCTGAGAATCTATTGCATAGAAATGCAAAGTATGCAGACCGTCAGGAATAGCAATCACTTTTCCCGTATACTTGACAGGAGAATTGTTATCAATGTAATAGTATACTGCAGGGTTTGCATTAACAGGGCTTGTTGCACTTAATGTCACTGTTGGCGTCACGGTATAGTAACCTGCTTTTCCATTGGGGGATGCTGGTGTAACTACTGCTTTTGATAGAGGCAGTGCTGTTATCTCATACCCTGTTGATATAACGGGTATCGTTTCGGATGATGTATATACCTCTACTGTATAGATAGAGGCTTCTCCCGGGTTTTTAATTCCTCCCTCCTGTTTGAAGATAACATTTACTTTGCTACCCTCTCTAATATTTAGAGGTACGGTGAGCTCCACTCTATTATTGTCGCTTATAGATACATCTTTTACGAGTGTATCATTAATTTCTACATTTTTATCAATTGTTTGAGGAACTGTTGTTCCCTGCGGAAAGATAATAAAAACTTTATCCACTCCTTCTTTCAGCATGCCGCCTGCACCTGTAAAGAAAGTAATTTTGTATCCACTTACACTATTTACTCTACAGTTTGTAAGCGTAACAATTGGAGCAGTTATGTGCGAAGCTTCTATCTTTACTTTGCAAGAAGCAGGAATTAAATCTTTTGATGTATATACAGTAAAACTATACTCTCCGGGTATAGCAGGGTTTTTTATTCCAAATGCTCTATTAATATCAATAGTAACAGACCCTACAGGAACGTTTTCAGGTACTGTAATACTTATTTTATTGTCCTGTATATTTCCTGTAACTGATTTAACACCGTTTACATATATATTTGAAAAATCAGGTTGATTTACAAATGTAAACTGCGTTGGTATCTCTATAAAGATTTTGTCAGAATTTTTCACGAGGTTTCCCTGTAGAGAAGTAGTAAAGATAATTTTTATCTCGGAATCGGCATTTTGAATGGCTGGCGTTATCTGGATGCTGAGGTTAGCAATTGATGTGCCCTTGATTTCATAAAAGGTGTTTACAATAATGGGAGTTTTACTGGTAAATACTCCAAGCAAATATTCTCCGGGCTTTTCTGGATTCTTAATGCCAAATTCAGCATTAATCTTCACAGAAACAAAACCATTGGAGGGAATAGATACAGATGCAGGGATATATGCTGTAAGCATATTAGCTGTAACTGTTACGTTTGAACAAGGCACGTTATTTACGCTGATTTCAGAAGGTTTGATATGTGTATTATCAGGCAGGACAACTGACTGGGGAAAAATGAAAGCAATGTAATCACCCTGTGCGGTTAAGGAAGTATTTGTAGAGTTATAAAAAGAAATGAGGTACAGTGCATTACTATTAGATGTTTTTGGAGAAACTGTAATTGAGAGGTTTTTCAAACCTTCCTGTATTCCTTTTATTTCACTTACAGAACTTGCTTCATTTGAAACACCTATAAGGAATGTATATGAGCCTTGAGCTCCAGGATTTTTTATCTTTGAATAAGGTGTAATTTCTACTGTTACCTCTGTTCCTGCATTAATTACTTCTGCTGGATAAATTTTTATACTATTATCTGAAACATCTATATCCACTCTGGCAGCTGCTTCGCCATTAATTTTAACAAATTGTTTACTGATGGTGCTTGGTATGCTAAATCCCGGTTGAAAATCTATGTAGATATAATCATTCGTTGTTAAATTTGACGTGAGTGTTACACTTAATACTATATCAGGATATGAATTTGTTGTATCAGGCGTTATAACAAAACTGTTCACTGTTAGACAATTTATGGCATCTACCCCCGGTGCAAAGGTAGCCAAAATTGCAAATGCAATTAAAACAGAAAAAACTTTTTTCATACTTCCCTCCCTACCATTTTGTTAATTATATGGTTTGTCAGTGAATTTGCAAATACCGTTTCGTATCCCATAATAATTTCAGTTGAGTTGTTAAACAGATATTTTTTACTATTTTCAAGTTGGAAAAAGGAACAATTTTTATATACTTTTTATAAAACCTCCATCAATTGGTAGAGATATTCCTGTTATATAAGATGCTTTTTCAGAAGCAAGGAATGCTACAGTAGATGCATATTCTTCCACTGTTCCTATCCTCTTCATCGGAATCTGTGAGAGTATTGACTTTTCAGCTTCTTCAATTGTGACTCCATTTCTTGCTGCACTTTTCTTAAGAATGTTCCTTACACGATCTGTCATTGTATAACCTGGCAGTACAGCATTAGCAGTAATGTTAAATGGTGCAAGTATATTGGAGACTGATTTGATGAATGTAATTACTCCTGCCCGAGATACATTTGAAAGAATAAGATTATCCAAGGGTTGTTTTACGCTAATGGATGTGGATGCAATAATTCTTCCCCATCTATTCTTTTTCATATATGGGACTACTGCATACACTCCGTAGATTGTACTCATTAAATTGAGCTGTATAGCCATTTGGTAATCTTCTGGTGTAAAATCAAAAAATGTACCTGAGGGAGGTCCGCCTGCATTGGTGAACAAAATATGTATTGTGCCGAACTTTTTAATCGTTTCCCTCACGAGGTTTTCTACATCTTCTTTTTTTGTTACATCTCCCTGTACAGTGAGAATTTCTTTCTTTGTTTTATCTTCTATCTCCTTCTTTGCTATTAAAAGATTTTCTTTGTTTCTTGAAAAGATTGAGACATTGGCACCTTCTTCTGCAAATTTTTCTGCTACTG
>CAJXKN010000017.1 GCA_913055585.1 uncultured Caldisericota bacterium
CATTATTCTAGAAATACTTCTGATGGTTATAGATATAATACAGACTTTGATAATCAAAACTATTTTTTAAAGAGTACTTTTAACCCTAACAAGAATCCTATTGAAGTTTTAGGTATTTTAAATGAACGAAAATTTGGAGCCAATGGCTTTTATGCCAGTCCTTCGTTTACAGATCAATATGAAGAAACGCAAACTAGCCTGATTGGAGTTGCTACAACTATTACTAACCATAATCTTATTCTTAAACCAAAAGTATATTGGAAACGAAATCAAGATATGTATGTGTTTATAAGAAATAATCCTTCTTTTTTTAGAAATATATCGCAATTTTCTATGGCAATTTTCGTTTGATCTGGTTGTGCTATGTCCACATATACAACGTCAACTTTTCCAAATACTGAAAAATATTCTTTAGGTTTTCTTGCATCTTGAAGAATTGGCATGATGTTAGATCTATGTGTGGCTACTCTGTCTAAGAAATCTCTTGCAACTCTACTAGCATGTTCTACTGCAAAAACCAATCCACTTGGACCTACAATATCTGAAATATGGCTTACTGTCGTCCCTGTTGATGCACCTAAGTACAATACTTTTGTATTATTTTTAAACGGAAAATTTTCTAATCCGTTCATTATTGATGCTGCTAATTTACTTCTAAATGGATCCCATAATCTATACTCAATACCTTTTTTGATAATCCAGCCAACAATGTGATCTATAGGCTTTGAACGAAGGTCTGGATGCTTGTTCTCAAGACTCTCAATTGTACTCTCCAGTATTGATGAGAAGGCAAATTTCTTTACGGATATAAAAGGGACGATGTTAACGAATAAAAAACGTTTTTTCTCTGCATTTCTTGCAATACGCCATAAAAGATGTGATTTCCCAGAGCCAGGCTCTCCCTGTAAAACAAAAATCAGGGAACTACGATTACTTTTGACAAAATCAAGTGCCCTAATAACCCTGTCAAATGATTCTCTGTGAACCTCTTCAGCATCTATTACGCCGCTATCCCACGGTGTTTTAACGATGTTATCTTTAAATGGGCCTAACGCTTTGAATCTTTCTAAAATCTCTTTATCCATGTAATATAGAATAAAAATCCTCTCTCCGTTTGAATGCCTTTCTCCTTTTCTTCTAACTCATCGGGATTATTTGCCTGCTGGAGATAAATTATTTCTGCTCTATCCATCTCCAATAATTTTTTATTGATCTCTTCATCGCTAAACTTAAAACCCATTCTTTCAAGCTCTCTTTTGAAATCTGGCAGGGGCACAGAGTCTCCTGCATTCTCACGCTGGTTTACATTATCATAAGCAATCTGCATATCCTGTTCTGTGGGGAGTGCTACGGATGATCTATGCTTTCTTACGGATAGAAACACCTCATCGACGTATTCAAACGCTCTATCAATTTGCGCTTTTAAGGTTGCTATATCTTTGTACACTTGCTGAATCACTTCTTCAAGTTCACTACGCGTTACGTATTTACTCCGTACTTTTCTCTGTTTCCTTACACCAACAATGTAATAACGCGAATGCTTTTTTTCAATCTTTTTCTCTGCGATAAGGTCATCAAGGAGCTGTTTTGTTAAAATATATTCAGGACTACTTCTCTTTCTTGTCCCTGAAATGTGTGTTAAAGTCTCTCCATTCTTTCCAGACTTTTTAATAAACTCAATAATTTCTTCTTTTGATTTCAACATCCACCCCCAACAAATTTTATATTACAAAAAGCCTGGCACTAATAAAATTCGTATGCCAGGCTCCCTTTATTTAAATTTTTTAAAGACTAAAGAAATATTATGACCGCCAAAGCCAAATGAATTTTTAAGTGCAACATCTATATCTTTTTTTATAGCACTATTTGGCACATAATTCAGATCACACTCAGGGTCTTTTTCCTCATAATTTATTGTGGGAAAGATGATGCCATTTTCAATGGATAGAAATGTTGCAATAGATTCTGCAGCACCTGAAGCTCCTAACAGATGCCCTATCATAGACTTAGTAGAACTCACAGGGATTTGATATGCTTTTTCGCCAAATAGTTCCTTGATTGCCTTTGTTTCATACTTGTCATTCAAAGGGGTAGAAGTACCATGTGCATTAATATAATCAACATCTGAAGCTAAAACATTTGCATCTTTCAGGGCAATTTGCATTGCACGCTTAATTTCTTTTACATCGGGGTCAGGCGCTGTAATATGATAAGCATCTGTAGTAGCACCATATCCTGCAATCTCACCATAAATATGAGCCCCACGCTTCTCTGCGTGCTCCATTGACTCAAGTACAAGAATTCCTGAGCCTTCTCCCATAACAAAGCCATCTCTTCCTTTATCAAAAGGCCTTGATGCTTTTTCAGGTGTATCGTTTCTTTTAGAAAGTGCTCTCATTGAGGCAAAAGCAGCAATACCTAAAGGAGTAATTGCAGCATCAGCACCGCCAGCTATTACTATGTCAAGCTCACCTCTCCGTATTGCAAGCATTGCCTCACCAATAGTTTGAGTAGATGATGCACAGGCACTCACAGCAGAAAGTGTTTTGCCTTTAAACCCATACTTAATGGCAATATAAGCAGGTATGGAATTAATGATTAGCTGAGGAATAAGAAATGGGCTTACCCTTCTGGGTCCTCTCTCTATAAGAATCTTATCCTGTTTTTCTAATGAGCGTAATCCACCCACTCCTGATGTCACATACACTCCTACTCTTTCCGGATTTTCTTTTTCAACGTCAATACCTGCATCTTCTATCGCCTCTTTTGCAGCAACCAAAGCAAACTGTTGGACTCTATCAAGCCTTCCTACTTCCTTAGGATCAAAGTAATCTTTTGCATTAAAATCCTTTACCTCACCTGCAATCTGTACAGAATAGTTGGATGGATCAAAAAGTGTAATTCTATGAATACCGGATTTTCCTTCCTTTAGACTGCTGAAGAATCTCTCTTTGCCAATACCTATGGGAGAAACTATCCCCAGTCCCGTTACAACAACTCTTCTCGTCATTTATTTATATGGTCTTTTATGTACTGAATGGTTGAGCCCACTGTTGTAAGTTTTTCGATATCTTCGTCAGGTATTGTCATTCCAAAATCATCCTCAAGCGCCATAGCAATATCCACAAGACTTAAAGAGTCTGCTCCCAGATCCTCTACATACTTTGCTCCGTCAACAATCTTGTCCTCACTTACACCTAATTTGTCCTTAATAATTTCGCTCACCTTCGCTTTAATTTCTTTCTCGTCCATGTACAGCCTCCTATTTTTTAATTTTTTTTACAAAATAATCTTATACAACAGTATTTATATTATACCTATTCTTACATTTCAATCAAGTGCAAATTATTCTAAACCAATAGATAAAATGTTTTATACCTGAAATTATCTTTTCTTGACATCTTTTGTCAATCTCTCCAAAGGAGCTACAGTAATTTTTGATACAGTAATCCGTCATCTTTATTAATCAACAAATTATGCTATAATTCTCTCTAAATGGAGGTGACAATGACAGATTTAGAAATTGCTCAAAGTGCAAGAATGAAAAACATACAAGAAATTGCTCAAAGCATCGGGCTTAACGATGATGAACTTGTTTCTTTTGGGAAATATATCGCAAAAGTAAGGCTTGATGCATACGAAAAAAGAAAGACAAAGAAGGATGGCAAACTTATCTTTGTCACTGCAATTACTCCCACCAAGGCAGGAGAAGGAAAAACTACCATAACAATAGGATTAGGAGATGCATTGAATGATTTGAACCAAAAGGCAATTTCAGTGATTAGAGAGCCTTCCTTAGGACCTGTATTCGGAATAAAAGGTGGCGCAGCAGGAGGAGGGTATGCTCAGGTTGTGCCAATGGAAGAGATCAATTTGCAGTTCACAGGCGATATACCTGCCGTAGGGATTGCCCACAATTTACTTGCTGCAATGATTGATAACCATATTTTTCACGGGAATAAATTAGGGATTGATGTAAGGCGAATCGTTTGGCCAAGGGTATTAGATATGAATGACAGGGCACTGCGCAGTATCATTGTCGGGTTAGGAGGAATCAGTAACGGCTATCCGAGAGAAACGGGCTTTGATATTACTGCAGCATCCGAAATTATGGCTATTCTCTGCCTTGCAGAAGACATGGATGATTTAAAAACACGGCTTTCCCGTATCATTGTAGGATTTACAAGGAAAGGGACGCCCATAACTGCAAAAGACCTGAATGCAACAGGAGCAATGGCCATCGTGCTGAGAAATGCAATTAATCCGAATCTTGTTCAAACACTTGAGAACCATCCTGTATTTATCCATGGAGGCCCATTTGCAAACATTGCTCACGGTGCAAGCTCAATTATTTCTATAAAACTTGCTTTGAAACTTGCTGATTACGTTATCACTGAAGGTGGTTTTGCATCTGATCTTGGCGGAGAAAAGTTTATGGATATTGTAAGCAGGGTAGGGCACTTCAATCCCTCTGCTGTGGTCATTACTGCAACAATCAGGGCATTGAAGATGCATGGTGGATTAAAGAAAGAAGAGCTGAACGAAGAAAATACAGAAGCTTTAAAGAAAGGCCTTCCCAACCTCGGTAAGCATATTGAAAATATGCAATCGTTTGGTGTACCTGTCGTTGTTGCATTGAATAGATTCGTTACGGATACTGAGAGGGAAATATCAGTAGTGGAAGAATATGTAAGAAAATATAATGCAGGTTTTGCTGTTGCTGACGTATGGGGAAAAGGCGGTAAAGGTGGAGAAGCACTTGCAAAGGAAGTACTGAAAGCTATTAATGAAAATAAAAACAATTTTCATTTTCTCTACTCCCTGGATTCTCCTGTTAAAGAAAAAATTAAAACAATTGCTTGCAGTATGTATGGAGCAAGAAATGTAGTATACACAAGGGAAGCAGAAAAAGCATTGAAGAGAATAAACAAACTCGGATATAGCAATTTACCGATATGTATGGCAAAAACTCAGCTTTCACTTTCAGATGATTCAAAAGCAAAGGGAAGACCGGAGAATTTTAATGTTACAATTAGAGATGTGAGGCTTTCTGCAGGCGCAGGTCTTATCGTACCTATTGCAGGAGATATAATGACGATGCCAGGACTTCCAAAAATACCTGCAGCAGAAAATATGGATATTACAAAGGACGGGAAAATAACGGGTTTATTCTGATGCATCTTGAAGAAATCAGGATGTATGGTTTTAAAACATTCAAAGATGAGGTAAGGATCGTTCTTTCCCCTAAAATTTCTTGTATTGTGGGGCCGAACGGCTCTGGGAAAAGTAACGTTGTTGATGCTGTGCGCTGGGCATTGGGTGAACACAGGCTCTCAATCTTAAGGGCAAAGGAAACGTCCGACCTCATCTTTTCAGGTTCTGCTTTCAAAAAGCCATTGAACGTTGCTTCAGTAAAACTCATCTTTAATAATGAAGATCACAAATTATCCGTAAAAACACCAAGAGTCATTATTGAAAGACGTTTATACCGCCCAAGAGAAACTCATTACTTTGTAAACAATGAAGAGAAGCATCTTCAGGATGTGATGGAGTTACTTTACGCTGCAGGAATATACGGACAGGAATATGCAATTATAGGACAGGGAAAAATTGAGGAGTTGCTGCTTGCACGGCCTGAACAAAAAAAGAGTTTGATTGACCGTGTAGCAGGAGTAGAGGTATTCAAAAAAAGAAAAAAAGAAGCACTACGAAAACTTGAAGAAACGGAAGAGAATCTTACACGTGTAAGGGATAGATTTAATGAACTAAAAAAACTTGTTATACGTGTTTCTACTGAAGCGAAAAAAGCACATCTCTACTATACAATGAAGGATAGGCTAAAGCATCTTGAAGATACTCT
This sequence comes from uncultured Caldisericota bacterium, assembly GCA_913055585.1. Taxonomy (GTDB): domain Bacteria; phylum Caldisericota; class Caldisericia; order Caldisericales; family Caldisericaceae; genus CAJXKN01. The sequence continues at coordinate 5,861 of CAJXKN010000017.1, forward strand.
TTTGAATAGTGAGATTCAGCAGTTTGAAAAAGAAGTTGCTCTTTTGCAGGCTGGTATTGATGAAGTCAATAAAGATTTGGAGCAAATAGCTAAAGTTATAACTGAAAAGAAGAAAGGAGAAACAGAGATTTTGAAAGAAGAAGAGAGATTAAAAGATGATAAAGATAGCTTACGCAATAAGAATGAGAAATTGCTTATTGAAAAGACAAGGCTTCTTGAAAAAGAAAGATACCTTACAGAAAAAAAGGATAATCTTTTAGGAAAGATAGAGAGTATTAGATTAGAACAGGAAAATAGAAAAAGGAAAATAAATTTTCTCCTTCAGCGAAGAGAAGAATTGGCTAATAAAAAGAAACAGTTTGAAGCCTTATTACAAAGAGAAAATGAAGCAATTGAAGAAATAAATAAAAATATATCCATAGCAGAACAGTCTATAAATCCTCTTATAGAAGCTGTAAAGAAAGAGAGAGAAGCAATTGAAACAATACGACAGGAAAGACTTAAAAAGGAAAAACTCCTCTCCGCTATTGAAACGGATATAAAGTACACAAAACAGGAAATCTCAGAGTTGGAAAATGATATACAAAACGCAGAAAGCCTAAAGGAAATAGACATCGCTACTATTAAGAACAGGATAGATACAAATTACTCAGAGAAAAATTCGCTTGAAGAAAGAAAAAAAGGGATTGAAGAAAAGATTATTCTATTGAAGTATGAAATAAAGCAGGACAGGAAATTCATCGCTGAAAGAAGTTTTTCAAAAAAGGAATATTATAAAGAAAATATGCTTGGGAACTTATTAAATGTTAAGGAAAACATTGCAGGTATAAGCGAAGAACTTAGAATGGAAGTCTTGCAGTCAAAAGAGGATTTAAAAAACAGGAAAAAGGGAAGATTCTTTATAAAAGAGGATTTATTGGATATAACAGAGCAGAGCGCAGACGAAGTAAAACCTATCTCTTTTGTAATTAATAGAGTTAGCAAATTCTTAAAAGGAATATACATAGCAGAAAATCTAAATGCAGGAAGAACTTTTTTCAGGAAGTACTATGATAAAATTTTCATCAGGAAAATTATTACAAAAGATGGATTTGTCCTGTACTCTCCGTTTGAGGTGTGGATAAAAACCGATATTATTGTGCAGGAAAAAATGAAAGAACTTAAAAATAAAGAAGCATTATATGATAATATGAATAAAACATTGGAAAAGATCAATGAAAATATTTTTCAAATCAATCGTACCATTTCTCTGTTACAGAAAGAGAAGGAAAAAGCTCTGGAGATCGCTTCAAAGAAAAATAAGGCTTTGAAAGCAAGAAAAAGATTGCTTTTGTTAAGAGGGAAACTCAATGAAAAACTAACGCAAAGAGAGCGGATAAAAAAAGAAATTCAATTACTTCTAAGTAAAACAACAATAAGTGAAAAAGAAAAATTGCTTAATGATGAAGAGGAAAAAATTCAATCACTCAAAAAAACACTACAAGAAAAAATATTAAAACTAACGGAAGAAAAATACAAAGTTGAAAAGATTTCTGATGAGCTTAATAGAATTAATGCAAAAGTTGTATTATTAAATAGAGAAGTTGTCAATGCTGATACTGAGCAAGAAAAGACATCAAAAGAATTAACGTTAACGAGAGACGAACTACACGGTATAGAGAAATCCTTGCAACGTATTGCTCTGGACATAAAAACAGTGCAGGATAAAAGCAACGCAATCAAAGACGAATCAAATGAAATTGCAGAAAAGAGAAAAAAGATTTCTGTGGAATTGATGCGTCTCAACGAGCAAAAAGAAGAACTACTGAAAAAAATGGAAAAACAACGTATTGCTATTGCGGAAAAGAATGCACGCATTGAAGGCATAAAGAATACTATGGAAGAAAAGGAGATTAAGAGAAGGGAAATCCCTTATGAGATAGATGAAAAGAAAATCAAAAACGAAATTAAAGAATTGAAAAGAAAAATGCAATCACTTGGTGCCATTGACTTTACGAGTCTGAATGAGAGCGAAAAACTCGAAGAAGAATTAAAAGAAAAAGAAACTACTTATAGGGATGTTCTAAATTCAAAAAAAAGGATAGAGAGATTTATAAAAGAAACGGATAAAAGGATAAAAGATGAGTTTGAAAGTACGTTGAATAAGGTGGATAAGCTTTTCTCTGAATTCTTTAAGAAGATGTTTCAGGGTGGAGAAGCAAATATAGAGAGGTTTTACGATGATAATGATGAAGTAAGCGGCATTGAATTCAATGTACGTATGCCTGGAAAGAGGAAGCAATCACTTCCTCTTCTTTCCGGAGGCGAAAAGACTCTTACGGCTCTTGCTTTCCTATTTGCTATTCTCAAGGTAAAGCCAGCCCTATTTTATATTTTTGATGAAGTGGATGCAGCGCTTGATGAAGATAATGTCATAAGATTTGGGAATTTACTTGAAGAAGAATCAAAATCTTCTCAATTTATTGTAATTACGCATAACAAAGAAACAATGCAAAAAGCAGATATTCTTTATGGTATTACAATGGAAGACGACGGCGTATCCAAGATGGTTTCCTTGAAAATGGTATAGCTGTTTTAGCCTGTATTGAAAAAATAGACATTTCTATTAAAATTTACCCTGAGGAGGTAGTAATGGCAATAAAAAAAATAGAAGATATAGTTGAGAGAATAAAAGGAAAACCTAAGAAAAGGATAGCGATAGCATTCGGCGAAGATCTACACAGCTTGCAGGCCGCAGAAAGAGGAATAAAAGAAGGTATCTTTAGTGTAATAAACTTTGCAAGAAAAAGTAAAGTAGATGAGATTGCAAAGAAAAATAATATTGATATTTCACTTATGGAAACTGTTAATGTAGAGAATGATACCAAAGCAGTAGAACTTGCTGTGAAGGCAGTAAAAGAAGGACGTGCAGATGTTTTAATGAAAGGCATAGTGGGTTCTGCAAAATATCTAAGAGGAGTGCTAAACAAAGAATGGGGCCTTTTACCAGAAGGGAAACTTTTATCCAATGCGGCTTTCATTGAAGTACCAACGTATCACAAATTACTTATCGTATCCGATGCTGGAGTTATCATTAAACCTACGCTTGAAATGAAGGTACAGCAAATTAACTACTGCGTGGATGTAGCAAGAAGGATTGGCATAAAAAGTCCAAAAGTAGCACTACTTTCTGCAGTGGAAACAGTAAATCCAAAAATGCCATCCACTGTAGATGCTGCTATTATCACAGAGATGAATAGACGAGGACAGATTAAAGACTGCATTGTAGATGGGCCTCTGGCGCTTGATCTTGCCATATCAAAAGAGGCTGCAGAAATCAAAAAAGTTGAATCACCTGTTGCAGGTGATGCTGACATTCTTATTTTTCCAAACATAGAAACAGGAAACGTTTTTTATAAGGCTATGACAAAGCTTGCCAATGCAAAAACAGCAACTATCCTTCTTGGCACTACTGCGCCGTGCATATTGCCCTCAAGGGGAGATTCAGCAGAAACAAAATTTTATTCGTTACTTGTAGCCTCGGCGGTGGCAGAAAAGATATGAAAATTCTTATAATAAATCCAGGCTCTACATCAACAAAGATAAGCATATTTGAGGATAAAAAGGAAATCTTTAAAGAAAAAATTGCGCATTCAAAAGATGAAATTGCTAAGTTTCCTCATATACCAGACCAGTTTGAATTCAGAAAACGGATTGTTTTAGACGCACTTAAGAGAGCAGGTTTTAATTTAAAAGACTTCAGTGCAATCGGTGCACGTGGAGGAAATACGCATCCACTTGAGGCAGGTACTTACAGAGTGAATAAAAAAATGGTGGATGATTTGATGAAGTCAAAATATGGTGAACACGCATCAAATTTAGGAGCACCTCTTGCATATACGCTTGCAGAAGAAGTCGGTATCCCTGCATTTATTGTAGATGCTGTAATTGTTGATGAAATGCAGCCAATTGCAAAAATTACAGGATTAAAAGGTATAGAGAGAGAGGCAAGAGATCATCCGTTGAATCAAAAGGCAGCAGCAAGAGAGGCTGCCAAAAAGTTAGGCATAACATATGAAGAAGGTAATTTTATTGTTGCACATTTAGGTGGGGGTATATCCATTGCCTCACATAGAAAGGGGAAAATGATTGATGAAAATAATGCTTTAAATGGTGATGGCCCATTTTCCCCGGAACGTGCAGGGGATTTGCCCAATATAGCTTTGGTCAATATGTGTTTTTCAGGGAAATATACAAAAGAGGAAATACTAAAATTTCTTGCAGGAAAAGGCGGACTTGTTTCCCATTTAGGAACAAACTCTCTTATAAAAGTAGAAGAAATGATTGAGAATAATAATAAGTATGCAAAATTGGTATTTGATGCAATGGTATACCAAATTGCAAAGGAAATAGGTAAACATAGTGCAGTGCTGAAAGGTAAGGTAGATGCTATTGTACTTACAGGCGGACTTACACATTCAAAAAAACTTGTGAATGAGATAAAATCGTACGTATCCTTTATTGCTCCAATATTTGTTTATCCAGGCGAACATGAGATGGAAGCAATAGCTCGTGGAGTAAGAAGGGTACTTCAAGGTAAAGAAAAAGCAAAAGAATACAGTTAAATACTAATCAATAATTTTCTTATGGATAAATTTCTCAAACTCTTTAAGAGATAGAGCATTTATTACATCCTCTTTTGTAAGCCAGGCTCTTCTTGCAACACCCACACCATACCGCATATTTACTAATGACTCTACAGAGTGGGAATCCGTTCCTATTTCGAGCTTCAGCCCGTACTGTTCCTTTGCCTTTCTTGCATTTATCTCATTCAAATCGAGCCTTTCAGGTGCAGCATTAATTTCAAATGCCGTACCGAATCTTCTTCCTGCTTCAAATACTCTATCTATGTCCAATTCATACCCGCTTCTTCCATTGATAACTGCTCCTGTAGGATGCACAATAACACGTACTGCTCTGTGGGACATTGCTTTTATAGTCCGCTCTGTCATTTTCTCCTTGCTCTGATTCATCCCTGTGTGGATACCAGCAAGACAAATATCAAAAAGTGTAAGCTCACTATCCGGAAAATCAAGGCTTCCATCAGAAAGAATGTTTAACTCTGTTGATAAAAATATCCTGAATGGCGCAAGCTTTTTATTTACCATTTCTATTTCTTTCTTCTCTTTTTTATACCGTTCAATGGAAAGTCCATTTGCTATGCCCAGTGCTTTTGCATGGTCAGAGATTGCAATATATTTACGTCCTAATTGTTTTGCTCTTTGTGCCATTTCCAGAACAGTATTTGCACCATCAGAATATACAGTGTGCATATGAATATCACCTTTTATATCCTTCAACTCAATGAGCCTGGGAAGCTTATGCATCTTAGCAACCTCTATTTCTCCCGTATCTTCCCTCATTTCTGGAGGAATCCATTGAAGTCCCAGCACTTCATATACACTTTCTTCTGTCTCCCCAGCAATTCTCTTATTTGTATCAAGGTCAAATACTCCATACTCATTGACCTTCAAATTCTTCTTCATTGCAAGTTCTCTAATCTTTATATTATGCTGTTTTGAGCCTGTAAAGTACTGTACTGCTGCACCAAACGATTCTTTTTGAACAACTCTTAAGTCCACCTGCAAGTTTTCATAGGTAAGAATGGATGTCTTTGTTTTACCTTTTACGATGATACTCTTTACTACATCAAGTGATGCAAATTTATCCATTACAGCTTCTGGTTTATTTGATACAACAAGAATATCAATGTCACCAATGGTGGGTTTCATCCTCCTGATACTGCCACAGATTTCTATTTTCTCCACAGGAGAGTGCAGTTTTAGCTCCTGTACAATACTTTCCGCAAGAGGTAAGGCAATACCGATGGATACCCTTTCTATCCTTTTATTGCGCATTTCGGAAAGTCCTTTTATAATCTTCTGCTCTGTCTTTTCTCCAAATCCTGGCAAAACTCTAATCTTTTTTTCCTCTGCAGCCTTCTTCAATTCTTCTACCGTTTTTATCCCTAATTTCTCATAGAGTATTTTGGCACGTTTTGCTCCAAGCCCTGGAACTCTTTCAATCTCAAGCAGAGATTCAGGCACTTTCTTCTTTAATTCCTCAAGTTTATCGATACGCCCTGTATGAAGATACTGAACAATTTTTTCAGCAATACTTTTTCCTATGCCTTTTATAGAAGTAAGCTGTTCTTTATCAGCCAGGTCTTCAATGGGAAATGGCAAATTCTCAATTGCCTGTGCCGCTTGCTGATATGCTCTTACTCTAAAAGCATTTTCACCTGCAAGCTCTGACAGAGCAGCAAGCTCATAAAACTTTTGTGCAACTTCTTTATTTCTCATTGTTCTCCCAATATCTCCTTTCTTAATCTTTCAAAAAATAGTTCCATAAAAGCGATTCGTTCTTTAGCTATCTCTTTTGCTTTTTCTGTAAAAAGCCTATCTGGTATGTATTTAAATTTAGTTTCAAATTCAATATTTGGAGCATGCTTTGAGATATCCTTTATTCGTCCATTTATTTTACCATTTACGAGATTATTCTTTATATATTCATTAATATCTTCATCAAGATAAATTCTTTCTCCTCTTTCTCCAGCTATCATATATGCACGAGCAATACCCACAGCTCCAATTGCATCTAATTTATCCGCATCAAAAAGAATCTTTGCTTCCTTTGTTTTTGGGATACTATCTCCCCTGTAGCGATGAGTCTCGATACAGTGTTTTACATTTTTTACTATTTCGTCAGGATAACCTAACTCCGTTAATATTTTTTCTGCCCATACAGCTCCTAATTTTGCATGATTAGTCTCCCCTGTTTTATCTGAATCTTCCCTTACTCTTGCAATATCATGCAGAAGAGATGCAAGCTCCACAACTTCCATATTGACATCTTCCTCCTCCTTTGCAAGCATACGAGCTAATTTAAACACTCTAAACGTATGTTCCAGATCGTGCGCAGAAGAAGATAACTTTTCACGTACGATCTCTTTAATTCTTTCAATTCTTTCATCCATCTTGTCTTATTATACCATATTTCTGTTTGTCTTCAAATCTATTCAGGCGGAATCGAAGATGGAACTTCTTCCAACTTTTTCTCTTCAATAACTTTTTTCTTCCACTCTCCCTTAAAATAGAAGAACAGAGCCAATGCAGCAGCCCCAATGTTACTAAGAGCCATACCCCACCAGATCCCTATTGAGCCAAACTTTAAACTAAAAAGAAAGGCAAGCGGGATTCTCAATCCCCAGAGCCTAACGATATCCACAATCATAGGTGGTGTATTGTGTCCTGAGCCTCTGAAAAGCGCAGAAGTGGCATCAATAATACCAAAGAAAGGAATGCCTATCATAAATATCGTAACGAATCGTACACCTTCTGCAAGAATATCTGCCCTTCCCGGAATAAAGACCTTAAATAAAGGAACTCTCAGTGCAAACAACAAAATAGACTCGGCAACTGTAATGAGGATTTCTATTTGCAACCCCTTCTTTGCAATTTCCGTTACCCTTTTAATAAGGTTAGCCCCAAGATTCTGTCCTACAAGTGTCGCAATACCCATTGCCAATGCATCTGTAATGATAAATTCCAGGCTTATCATTCTATCGCCAATACCATATGCTGCAAGTGCAACTTCAGCATTTGATACTCTTCCAATGATTGCAGTAAGGATTAGGAATCCAAAAGCAGATGTACCATTTCCAATGGCTGCGGGTATCCCTATCTTAAATATCTTTCTTACCCAGGAGAAATCAGGAATAAGATCCTTTAAGGTAACTTTTATACCTTTTTTACCTTTAAAGAGAATATAAAGTGCAATAATGGATGCAATACCCTGGCAAACAATAGTAGCAAGTGCTGCTCCCTGAATTCCCATTTTCGGAAAACGCCATAAGCCAAAAATAAGGAAAGGGTCAAGAACAATGTTCAACGTAACTGTAACAAGGTTTACATACATTGGAGTAATTGTGTCCCCTTCTGCTGAAAGTATTGCCTGAAACACAGCTGCAACAAACATAAACGGCATACCCAAAAAAATCAGTTCAAGGTAGAGTACTGCATTTTTTACAACAGCAGCATTTTTTGTTATAAGACGTGCAAATAGAGGTGAAAAGATAACACCAATAATAGCTATAATTACACCAAAAATAATGGAAAGGGATAACACTTGTCCTGCGGAAAAGTTTGCTTTTTTTCTATCTCCTGCGCCAACGTACTGCGAAACAAGTGCAATACCTGCCATTGCAAAACCAGCAGAAAATGCAATAAGAAACCAGATAAGTGGCCATGCAATCTGCATACCTGCAACTGCCCCTCCACTTTCAGAAGAGGGAAGGTGCCCCAGCCAAAACATATCCGCAAGATTGTACAACGTTTGCAAAAGCTGAGAAATCATCATAGGAAAGCTTAACACAAACATTGCTTTTACAGGACTACCCCTCAAAATTTCTTCTCTTGTAAGTTTTCTCATGTTTCCTCCATATTTTTAAGTCTTTCAGCTAAAAAGAGGTATTAAATTATACAATTTCAATTTCTACATGCTCTCCTTCGTCTTTAGTCACATCAACAATTTTTCCTACAAATTCCGGATCATTCATTGCTTTTCTTAATTCTTCCATATCAATGGGAATATCTTCGCCTCCTAAATTAATCATATTCTTCTTGCCCATTTTACCTGCAATACTCAATCCCCAGTTGATTAAACCGAACGGAAGAGTGAGATTGACCGCCGGTTTTCCTTCTCTTGTTACGTGAATCTTCAAGAATCTCTTTCTTCTATTCTGTGGGACAGATTGCTCATCTTTTTTAACATCCTTCAGTGCTTCAATGAGTTTTACTGCCTCTCCTTTACTAATTTTTCCTTCTTCAAGCATCTCCAATACTTTTTCAATTTCTTCTTGCATCTTTTTCCTCCTTGTATAAATTTTGGATTTTTTCTATTCTTATGTCTCCACTTAACGTTTTTAAAGAAACTTTATATTTTCCCTGGCCTACAACAAGTTCATTGTTATGTATATAGTGGGTATTTCCTTTGTCATCTTTAAATATAACATCACCGTTCTTTGTACTTGTTATTATCCTGGCATCTATATTTTCCGCCCTCAATGTAAAATCACCGGAAAATGTTTTTGCAAATAAATCTCCATTTAAGATTGTGCTATCCATAGTTATGTCACCACTAAAAGCAATTATTTCAATACCATTAAGGGAAACATTGTGCAATCTTGCATCCCCTGAATAGGTTTTTATGAATCCTTTGACATTGCTTTCTTTAATGTGTACATCACCTGATTTCAGGGATACATAAATCTCTCCATTAATTTTTTTGCCGGATAAATCTCCACTGATTGATTCAATTTTAACTTTGTCCTGGATACCACTCAAATGGATATCTCCGTCAACCGTCTTGATATTTATATTCCCTTTTAAATTTTCCACTGTACAATCGCCGCTTACACTATTTGCTTTTATATTGCTTTCTACAGGGAGCAGGATGCGAAGAGTTTGCGGAGTTTGCCCCAAAAATAAGCTGTTATCTATATGTATACCTAAAATAGATATTCCTTTTCTTGCATAGGTTGATTTAGGGCGTATATTAAAGGTATCTGCATCTTTTTCTATTTCTACAAATTCAGCTCCTTTTTCTACTATGAGCTCATTTGTGTCTTCTTTTCCAAAAATCTCAATGTTTGTTCCTATAAAATGCGATAAATTTACATTAACCCTTTTCCCCTCTGTAGAAAAACTTTTAATAGGTTCATTTTTCTGATTAATAGCTTCTTCCAGTTTTTTCTTTTCCTCTAAAGATATCTTTCCCTCACTTAACAGTCTTTTTAACTGTTCTTCAATCTCTTCATTCATCATTTTGCCTCCTTTATCAGTCTTATTGCTTCTTCTACACTAATCTCTCCTCTCTCAAGTGAATCTAAAATCTCCTTCTCTTTTGGCTTCTTAGATGCATCATATAAACCCAGAGATATTAACAACTCATCCAAACGATTCTTTGCAGTTGGATATGAAATATTCAGTCTTTCCTGTACCTCCTTTATATTCCCCCGTGAGCGAAGGAATACAATAAGAAATTCTTTATTTTTATCTGAAAGCAAAAGTAATCTATCAATAGGAAAATCTCCGCGTATTATTGTCCCGCATTTAGGACATTTAAGCTCTGTAATGTGAAGTTCTGCCCCACAGGCAGGGCACTTCGTTGGCATTTTTTTCATCTCTCACCTCTATTTTAATATTATTTATTTTCACATTAATAATATTAATATAAATTTTAATTTTGTCAAGAGGGTAAAATTTTATGTTTTTAAATATACTTATCTAATTTTAGATTATAAATAAAATATGTGTGTACTACTGCGAGCGGATGAAGTGGAACGTGGCAGTCTCAAATAAACCAATGAAAAATACCAGCGCTACCAAATATATGAAGCTTTATACAAAGAGTTGATTTTTAATGAAAAAATCGTACAATAAGAGTCAGGAGGCGGTAGCTTATGGACGAAACGTATGGCACAATAAAAGTTAAAAAAGGGCTTGCTGAAATGCTTAAAGGTGGAGTCATTATGGACGTGACCTCGGTTGAGCAAGCAAAAATAGCCGAAGAAGCAGGCGCTGTAGCCGTGATGGCACTTGAAAGAATACCTGTTGATGTTAGAAAAGAGGGTGGCGTTGCAAGGATGGTCGACCCCAAAATTGCAGAAGATATAATGAATGCTGTTTCTATCCCTGTTATGGCAAAGGTAAGAATTGGACATTTTGCCGAGGCTCAAATTTTAGAATCAATTGGTGTAGATTTTATTGATGAAAGCGAGGTACTTACACCTGCGGATGAAGTACATCACATAAATAAATGGAATTTTAAAATACCTTTTGTTTGCGGTGCAAGAGACCTTGGAGAAGCTTTACGCAGAATTTCTGAAGGTGCTGCAATGATCAGGACAAAAGGAGAACCTGGCACAGGCAACATTGTAGAGGCAGTACGACATATGAGAATCGTAATGGATGAAATTAGAAAAATCCAGAATATGAGTGAGGAAGAGCTTTTTGTTG
>CAJXKN010000018.1 GCA_913055585.1 uncultured Caldisericota bacterium
GGGTCTTTAGCTTAGAGGGAACACATTTCCCTCTAACTCCTATTAAAAAACAAAAGCAGAGATTGCCACGGGCACTACGTGCCCTCGCAATGGCGAAGATGAGATGCTGAAACAAGAACTGACACAAAACAGCCAGGGAAAAGAGCGGAATGACAAGGGACAAGATTGCCACGTCGGATGCTTACGCATCCTCCTCGTAATGGCGGATGTACACAATGGCGAGGCAAAAATGTAGGGGTAATTCATGAATCGCCTCTACTCTCTATCTGTCACCCTGAACTTGTTTCAGGGCCTCTAACTTTGAGGGAACACATTTCCCTCTAACTCCTATTGAAAGGATAAAAACAAAAGAGGAGATTCCGGACCAAGCCCGGAATGACAACCCAACAAGAGCGGAATGACACTACTTAATCCTATATCCCAGATCCTATATACGGGATTCTGAAACAAGACCTGGCAGAAAACAGCCAGGGAAAAGATTGCAGAATGACATCATCTTTGAGGGAACACATTTCCCTCAAGACTCTTATTAAAAGAGTAAAAAGAAAAAGGCAAAAGAGGAGATTCTGAAACAAGTTCAGAATGACATGCCAACAGGCAAAAGGGACATTTTATACTGTTCCCAAGAGTTGTATAAATATTAAAAAAGATTTGCCCGCGGTAGAATCTTTTTAGGAATAAAATGAATTTTTAAAGCAGAAACTTCTATGAAAAATTTTCTTCATATTAATTTCAGGAAATTAGAGACTTTTGCAACTCATCATTTAAGCATCTTTTTCAAATACATTCCCGTATAAGAGTTTGGATTATTTGAAACTTTTTCTGGAGTACCCTCTGCAACAATATATCCACCTTTCTCCCCTGCTTCCGGACCAAGGTCTATAATATAATCAGCTGATTTTATTACATCAAGGTTATGTTCAATGACAATGACAGTATCACCTCTGTCTACGAGCCTGTTTAAAACATTGATAAGTTTATGGACATCTGCAAAGTGCAAGCCTGTTGTTGGTTCATCCAAAAAATAAATTGTCTTTCCTGTACCTCTTTTTTGCAATTCTGATGCAAGCTTTACACGCTGTGCTTCCCCTCCTGATAACGTTAAAGCAGATTGCCCGAGTTTTATATATCCAAGACCCACATCAGCAAGAAACTGTAATTTCCGTTTTATTTGAGGAATATTTTCGAAGAATTTTAGGGCAGTATTAACCGTCATATCCAATACATCAGCAATACTCTTCCCTTTATACTTAACTTCCAATGTCTCTTTGTTGTATCTCTTACCGTGGCATACTTCGCAGGGTACATATACGTCTGGCAGGAATTGCATTTCCACTTTTATGTACCCATTCCCCTGACAGGCTTCGCAACGTCCGCCTTTTACGTTGAAGCTAAATCTTCCTGGCTTGTATCCCCTTGCCCTGGATTCAGGAAGTGAAGAGAAAAGCACTCTTATCGGAGTAAAAACACCTGTATATGTAGCAGGATTGGACCGAGGTGTTCGTCCAATAGGTGATTGATCTACAATGACAACTTTATCTACAAATTCTATACCCCTTAATTCCTTATACTTTCCAGGTTGTTCGTGAGAATGGTACAGTTTTTCTCTCAGAGCTTTCCACAGTACATCCTGAATAAGGCTGCTTTTACCTGAACCTGAAACACCTGTTACACAGATAAACGTATGTAAAGGAAAACGTACAGTGATATTCTTCAGATTATGTTCAGAAGCCCCGATTAAGGTAAGGTATTCACCGTTACCTTTTCTCCTTTTTTTTGGCACAGGAATCTTTAACTCGCCTTTTAAATATTTACCTGTAAGGGAACGTGGTTCATTCATTATATCTTTTAGTCCACCCGTTGCAACAACATATCCACCATTCTCTCCAGCTCCAGGACCAATATCTATGATATAGTCTGCCGAGCGTATTGTTTCTTCATCATGCTCCACAACGAGTACCGTGTTACCCAGGTCTCTTAGTTCTCTCAGTGTTTTGAGTAGTTTTTCATTGTCTCTTGGATGAAGACCAATAGAGGGTTCATCCAGTACGTATAGTACACCGACTAATTTTGAACCTACCTGAGTTGCAAGACGTATTCTCTGTGCTTCACCACCTGCAAGCGTAGCAGAAGGCCTATCCAGAGTAAGATAACCAAGTCCTACATCGAGCAAAAACTTTAAACGATTTTTTATCTCTTTTATTATCTGATGAGCGATTAACTTTTCCTGCTCTGTAAGTTTATCTGGTAATTTATCAAAAAATTGATATGATTCCTCTATAGAAAGTGCTGTAATATCTGCTATATTTTTTCCCTGAATAGTGACAGCAAGGGCTTCCTTTTTTAACCGCTTTCCGTGACAGACGGGACACTCTACCTTATGCATAAACTTTGCATATTCCTCTCGCATTCCATCGGAAGTTGTTTCGTTGTACCGCCTCATGAGAAGAGGAATAACCCCTTCAAACCTTACTCTGAATTCATATTCTTTTCCCTGTCTTGTTGTATAATGTACCGGGATTCTGGAATTTGTGCCATAGAGAATGATGTTGAGTTCATCTTCTGTCAATTCCTTAACAGGCTTGAAAATGTCTATGTTATATGCTCGCGCAGTATCCAGAATAATCTGGTATGAGAATGTATCCATTCCTCTAAATCCAGGAATTGATATAGCTCTCTCTGCAAGAGATTTATTCCAATCTTTTATAATCATATCAGGGTCAGGCTCAATCTTATAACCTAAGCCACCGCATTCAGGACAGGCACCGTAGGGACTGTTAAATGAAAAGAGTCTTGGCTCTATCTCTTCCATACTGAATCCGCACTTTGGACAGGCTAATTTCTCGGAGAATAGATACTCTTCACCTTCCCCGCGATGCACGAATATTTTAACAACACCATCACCTTCTGAAAGTGCTAATTCTACCGAATCTGCAATTCTTGATTTTTCTTCTAAAGTAACTTTTACTCTATCTACAACAAGGTCAATATTGTGCTTTTTATTCTTATCAATAGGGATTGATTCGTCTAGATTATACATAATGCCATCCACTTTTACGCGTGCATATCCTTTTCTAAATAATTTCTCAAAGAGTTTTTTGTACTCGCCTTTTCTTCCCTTTACAATTGGGGAAAGAATTTCTACTTTTTCTCCTTCTGCCTTTTCAAAAATCTGCTGTACGATTTCATCGCTTGTTTGTTTTTTTATTGGCGTACCATCGTAAGGGCAGTGAGGAATACCAATACGTGCAAAAAGCAACCTTAAATAATCATATATCTCTGTCATTGTGCCCACAGTAGAACGAGGGTTTTTACTTCCGCTTTTCTGGTCAATAGAGATAGCGGGAGAAAGCCCTTCAATGTAATCAACATCTGGCTTTTGCATTACCCCAATGAACTGCCGCGCATAAGCGGAAAGTGATTCAACATAACGCCTCTGTCCCTCTGCATACAGTGTGTCGAATGCAAGAGAAGACTTACCAGAACCGGATACTCCTGTAATAACAACCAGTTTGTTTCTTGGAATATGCAGAGAGATGTTCTTTAGATTGTGAGTACGTGCTCCTCTTATGTAAATTTCTTCTTTCATTGATACTTTGCTCTAATTGCTGTAATAATAAAAAATGATGCAAAGATATATGTTTTAAACATCTGCTGTACATAAACACCAGGCCATTTGAAATGAGCGGTTATAGGGAGAAGATAAAGTGAAGCAAAAATAATAGAGATAATCAGTGTAAAGATAAACGTTCTAACAGAATAAGAAAATGCTTTAATAAGTCCTACAAAATATGAATTGCTCGTGATAAAATAGGGAATGTATGCAACGAAAAAGAACAGTGCTACCTCAATTGCAAAAAATATTGGGTTGGCAACCGCAGCTTTTACCATTATAAGGGATGAAAGAGCTATTGTTACTAAAAAATTTATATAACCTACTGTAAGGAATCCATATAGTGCACGTTCATTTTTTAATATTTTTATGAGCTGTACCGTTGCGATAAAGAGAATTATATAGGGAAGCGTGCTAAATATAGCTATCCATCCGAACGTTGTTTTTAAAGTTCCGGAAAACATTGTTTTTAACCAATTGCTTGAAGCATTAACTGCGGCAAGTAGAACAAATACAGAATACGCACCAAACAGTTTACTCCTATTTTTCCATTCAATGAGAACTATTAGAGTAAGTGCAATAAGTACGGAAATGAATGAAGAAAGCGGGCCTATAAGGTAATAAGCACTATGAAATAAACTTGATTTGCTGAGCAAATTAATCAAATAATAAAATACCCAGGCATTGATAAATACGGCAGATATTACTTCTGCAATGAACAATCCGTTAAATATGCTTTTTGCACTCTCTTTAATAAAATTTTTCTTCATCTCCATCTATTATATCTATTTACTGCTTCTTGTAAAACTTACCTTATTAATGCAAAATCCCTCTTGCATTCTGCAAGAGGGACAAATAATACTTTATAATCTACTGATATCAATATTGTGGATACTGTGGAGCAGCTGGTGCTGGTTTCTCTTCTTTAGGAATAGTTGTAACAATGGATTCTGTACTGAGAAGAAGAGAAGCAATACTCTCTGCGTTCTGCAAGGCATTCCTTACTACTTTAAGTGGGTCAATGATTCCTGCTTTGAACATATCTTCAAACTTGCCGTTCTCTGCATTAAACCCGATATTATTTTCAGATTCAAGTACTTTATGGAGTGCGATAATTCCATCATATCCAGAGTTCTCTGCAATGAGCCAAAGGGGTTCTTTTAAAGCTTTCTTTACAATCTCTACACCTGTTTTTTCGTCACCTTCTGCATCTATCTTATCCAAAGCTTTCAATACATTTACAAAAACTGTTCCTCCTCCTGCTACAACTCCTTCTGCAAGTGCTGCTTTTGTTGCTGATACAGCATCTTCTACTCTATGCTTCATTTCTTTCATCGCCGTTTCTGTTGCTCCACCGACTTTGATAATTGCAACACCACCGGAAAGTTTTGCAAGTCTCTCCTCAAGTTTTTCCTTGTCATAGCTTGAGGTTGTTGTCTTAATCTGTTCCTTAATTTGCTTAATTCGTGCTTCAATATCCTCTTTACTTCCCTTACCTCCGACAATTGTCGTATTATCTTTATCTACTTTTACGCTATCTGCCCTTCCTAACATATCCAGTGTTACACTTTCAAATTTAATTCCCAGATCCTCCGATATAACCTGTCCTCCTGTAAGAATAGCGATATCCTGTAGCATTGCTTTCCTTCTGTCACCAAATCCAGGTGCTTTTACAGCTGCACAGGTAAACGTGCCTTTGATTTTGTTCAGTACCAATGTTGCAAGTGCTTCACCTGTTAAATCATCTGCAATAACAAGGAAAGGTTTGCCTTTCTGCACAATTTTTTCAAGAAGAGGCAAGAAATCCTGAATAGAAGAAATTTTCTTATCTGTGATAACGATGTAAGGATCTTTTAACTCAACTTCCATTCTGTCAGGGTCAGTTACAAAGTAGGGTGAAATATATCCTCTGTCGAATTGCATACCCTCAACAGTTTTTACTTTAATGCCAAGTCCCTGTGATTCTTCTACTGTGATGACGCCATCTTTGCCAACTTTTTCTACTGCATCAGCAATAGCATTACCCACTTCCGGAACTTTTGAGGATATTGTTCCTACCTGAGCAATTTCTTCCTTTGTAGAAATATCTTTCTTTAATTTCTTCATTTCCTCCACTGCTACTTTTACCGCTTTATCCATTCCCCTTTTAAGGACTATTGGGTCAGCACCTGCAGTAACATTCTTTATTCCTTCATCAATCATTTTTTGTGCAAGTACTGTTGCAGTAGTTGTTCCGTCACCTGCTACATCCTCTGTTTTGGATGCTACCTCTTTTACGAGCTGTGCCCCGATATTTTCATTCGGATCTTCCAATTCAATTTCTTTTGCAATGGTTACTCCATCATCAGAAAGTACAGGAGAACCAAATTTTCTCTCCAATGCTACATGTCTTCCCTTTGGACCGAGTGTTACTTTTACTGCGTTTGCTAATTTGTCCACACCATCCTGAATTGCTTTTCTTACATCTGCACCAAATACAATCTGTTTTGCGTCCATATTCGTTACCTCCTATTTAAGAATTGCTAAAACGTCACTCTCTGAAAGGATAAGATATTTCTGTCCTTCCAGTTTTACTTCTGTCCCTGCATACTTAGAGAAGATTACTTTATCTCCTTCCTTTACTTCCAGAGGGACCTTTTTACCATTTTCAAGTACTCTGCCGCTTCCAACTGCTATCACTTCACCTTTTTGAGGTTTCTCCTTTGCCGTATCAGGCAGTACAATACCTGATTTTGTTTTTTCTTCAGTTTCTTCAATCTTTACTACAAGATGATCACCAATTGGTACAATTTTAGCCATATTACAACCTCCTTTATTTTTATTTATTTTAATTTTAGCACTCTCATATAAAGAGTGCTAATTTGTATTATATAGAATTTAATCTTTATGTCAATACCCCTAAAAAAATATTTTCTTACATAAAGATTCGATGCAATTTATCAAACAAAATCGCTTATTTTACCAAGCTTTACTCGTTTTTTTTGCACAAATGCAATAAGTTCAAAGTCAAATATTGATTTTGCATATTTCAATGTCTCTTCAAGTCCGTATCCAAATTGTTTGATTGAATGTGCATCTGAACCAATTGTAACTTCCACTCCCCCCTCTTCAGCATAAATTTCAAGAATCTCTTTAGATGGATAAGGCTCCATTGGTTTTTGTCTGAGACCAGAACTGTTGAGCTCAAGCACATTCTTCTGCTTTACAAGCACTTTCAGAATACTTCTAATGATTCCTTCATATTTTTTTGCATTAAACTTCCCGTAAAATTGTACCCCAAACCTTTTTATCACATCAAAATGCCCTATAATTTGAAAGTAATTGAGGTCAACAAGTTTTGCCATTTCCTCAAAATAAGCCATATAGGCAGTAAATTCATTTTTACCCTCAAAAAAGGGTAGCCCTCTCACTCCTGCAATTGTAAATCCTTCCAATCTATGCACTGATCCAATCATATAATCATACGGTTTGTTAATTGTACTGCTAACTACAGTATCTTTTAGCGTGCTTTGATAGGTAACCTCCACACCAAAAAGGAGGTTCAGCTGTTTTCCATACTTTTTCTTTAATGCTACATAGTCAGCATATGCATTCTCATAATTGTAATAGCCGTAATCTTTATCAGTAGGGTCAAGGTCAAGATGGTCACTAAAACCAAGATATTCTATTCTTCTTTTAATTGCTTCCTTTACATATTCTTCAGGATTCTGTTTTGAATCCTTTGAAATATGCGTATGCAAGTGCAAATCTTCAATTATTTTCATAGTGTTTATTATATTGAAATTCCTTTAAAAATCAATTTCATTATGTATAAGCTAAGAAATTGAGCATCAATCAGTATTGCAGCGTAATATCTTTATCTCTTTTCTTTGTCATTCCGCAATCTTTTCCCTGACCATTAGGCGAAGTCTTGTTTCAGCATCTCCTCTCCGCCATTGCGCACATCCGCCATTGCGCACTCTTTTTCTTGCCTTTGGCAAGTGAGGATGCGTAAGCATCCGACGTGGCAATCCCACAGCCCCACTGCCATTGCGAGGGCACGTAGTGCCCGTGGCAATCTCTGCCTTTTCCTTTGTTCTGTCATGCTGAACTTGTTTCAGCATCTCCTCTTTGTTTTTGTCTTTTTAATAGGAGTATTAAGGGAAATGTGTTCCCTCTAAAAGATAGACCCTGAAATAAATTCAGGGTGACAAAACAAAGAAAATGAATTGTAGAATTAGAGACCCTGAAACAAGTTCAGGGTGACAAAAAACAAAAATAGGAGTTAGAGGGAAATGCGTTCCCTCAAAAAGATAGACCCTGAAATAAATTCAGGGTGACATTACTTGTTTCAGCATCAGGATGATAATATTGGAGGAAAAATATGGTGAAAAATAAAAAGGATGTTTTGAAAGAAGTTGAAAAGTATATGAAACTTCCTTATACAATTGAGCTTATCCCTGAAGAGGACGGGACATATTTTGTTAAAGTTAAGGAACTTCCCGGATGTATGAGTGCGGGAGATACTGTAGAAGAAGCGATTGGAATGATTCACGATGCAATGAGAGGTTGGCTTGAAGTTGCAATAGAAGATGGATTAGAGATTCCTTTGCCTGATGTTATGAAGAAATACAGTGGTAAGTTTCTCGTAAGAGTTCCTAAACATCTGCACAAGAATTTGGCAGATCAGGCAAAAAAAGAAGGTGTAAGTTTAAATCAATTTGTAGTTTCGCTTCTTTCAGAAAAAATTACCATTGCAAAGCTTCTTGAAAGAATTGACAAATTGGAGAAGAAAATAGATACGTTACAGAGTACAATTATTACAAATAAAAAAGCATCTAAAAAAGGAAAAGAAACGATATTTAAATCACCAGCCCCCTCAAAGATTAGACCCTGAAATAAATTCAGGGTGACAAAAAATGTCATTCCGAACTTGTTTCGGAATCTCATCTTTTTTGTTTTTTAAAGATAGACCCTGAAATAAATTCAGGGTGACAAAAAAGTTTTTTCGGGGGAGCATTGAGGGGGTGCTTTTTAACCTCCTCAAATTAGTAGACCCTGAAACAAGTTCAGGGTGACATTACGCAGGGTGACAAAAAAGTAGCATAACCATATGCCATTGCGCTCTTTTCCTTGGCAAGCATTTTGCCAAGTCAAAACAATCCCTTCTTTTGTTTTTCAGTAGAAATTGTTTTTGATGATTCGGGCTCTTGACAGAGAATAAATATCTTGTATAACATATAAAAATGTGGGCGGTTAGTTCAGAGGTAGAACGCTTCGTTGACACCGAAGAGGTCAGTGGTCCGATTCCACTATCGCCCACCATTTGTATATAGGAGGAAAAATGCTAAAAGAGATAAAGGTAAAAATAGACGATAGAGAAATATCTGTTGTAGCAGGAAGTTCAGTAAAAGATATATTTGAGAAAGTAGGTTTAAATAAAGATGTTATTGCTGCGAAATCGGAAGACAAGGAATTGGACCTTTCAGCAAAAATTACTGAAGATACAGTGCTTCAACCGATAAAAATTGATAGCCCCGAGGGAGAAAAGATATTGAGGCATAGCACTGCGCATATTCTTGCTCAGGCAGTAATGCACCTTTTTCCTGATGTACACTTTGCCATAGGCCCAGCTATTGAAAATGGTTTTTACTACGATTTTGATTTGGAACATTCTTTTACACCAGATGACCTGAAAAATATTACAGAGGAAATGAAAAAAATTATTCAGGCTGATTATCCTTTTGAGAGAAAAGAAATGGATAAGGAAGAAGCAAGAAAATATTTTAAAGAGAAGAAAGAAATCTATAAATTAGAGATACTGGATGAGATACCTGATGAAAAAGTGACTATTTATAAACAGGGAGATTTCGTTGACCTCTGCAGAGGCCCACATATCCCATCCACTAAGTATGCGAAGAACTTTAAACTCCTCTCTGTTGCGGGTGCATACTGGCGGGGAGATGAAAAGAATAAAATGCTTCAGCGAATCTATGGTACTGCTTTTGCCACGAAGAAAGAATTAAAGGAATATCTAAATCTTCTTGAAGAAGCAAAGAAGAGAGACCATAGAAAATTGGGCAGAGAGCTCGACTTGTTCAGCATTAATGAAGATATTGGGCCGGGGCTTATCCT
Organism: uncultured Caldisericota bacterium; assembly: GCA_913055585.1. Classification (GTDB taxonomy): domain Bacteria; phylum Caldisericota; class Caldisericia; order Caldisericales; family Caldisericaceae; genus CAJXKN01. Next base: position 9,728 of record CAJXKN010000018.1, read on the forward strand.
CTGGCATCCTAAAGGTGCTATTATAAGAAAGGTAATAGAGGATTTTTGGCGTGATGAACATATCAAGAGAGGCTATGAATTTGTGTATACCCCGCATATTGCACGGTTAGACTTGTGGAAAACCTCAGGGCACTGGGATTTTTATAGGGAGAATATGTTTTCTCCGATTGAAGTGGACAAAGGTTCCTATATGGTTAAGCCAATGAATTGCCCGTTTCACATTATGATATACAAATCAAAAGAAAGAAGTTACAGGGATCTACCCATTCGTTATGCAGAGCTTGGCACTGTGTACAGATATGAGAAGTCTGGTGTCCTTCACGGTTTGCTCCGTGTAAGAGGTTTTACTCAGGATGATGCACATCTCTTTGTAACGCCTGAACAGCTTGAAGAAGAAATCGTTGGAGTACTTGATTTCACGAAATTTATGATTGAGTCTTTTGGATTTTCAAAATATAACGTATATCTTTCCACACGCCCTGAGAAATACGTAGGTACCTTGGATAAATGGGAGCTTGCAACAAATGCTCTAAAGAAAGCAGTTGAGGATATGCATTGGCCTTATAAAATTGATCCCGGAGAAGGTGTATTCTACGGGCCAAAGATTGATGTGAAACTCGTTGATGCATTGGGAAGGGAATGGCAGGGTCCTACTGTTCAGGTTGACTTCAATCTGCCAGAACGGTTCAATATGACGTATATAGGAGCTGATGGAAAAGAACACCAACCAATTATGCTGCATAGAGTTGTTTTGGGTTCTATGGAACGCTTCTTTGGCACTCTTATTGAACATTATGCAGGTGCCTTTCCCGTTTGGCTTGCTCCTGTGCAGGTAAAAATTGTCCCGATTTCTGATGTACATCATAAATATGCAAAAGATGTTTATAAAAAACTATTTGATAATAATATCAGAGTGGAGCTTGATGCAAGAAATGAAAAGATGAATGCAAAAATAAGAGACGCAGAAAAAGAAAAGGTACCTTACATACTTGTAATTGGCGATAAGGAAGTACAGAATAAAACTGTTTCCGTAAGAAAAAGAAAAGTAGGTAATGAGGGAGCAGTACGATTAGAAGAGTTTATAGATAGGGTAAAGAAAGAGATAAAAGAGAGAGTTTTGTAGCCTCCTTTGCTTATATAATAATTTTTTAGTGGGCACGATATGTGCCCACTTTTCTTACAATTTATCTATTTCTCTTATTTCTATTGATCTGTACACTTCCCCTAAGTCATAGATAGTGACAATGCCTATGGGAGCCTCATCCATTTTCCCGGAGTTTGTAATGAGGATAGCATCCAGATGTTTTCCGTTTCTATGATAAATTTCAAATGCTTCTGCTATTTGGAACAAATTCACATTTTTTGGCATAAATACATAATTATCCTTGTGCTTTGCGTGTAAAATAACCTCTCCTACTTTAGTTTCATCAATGTTCGTAGAAAATGCTAACCACCTTACAATTGTTTCCGCTGTAAGCAAACCGATAAAATGATTTCCATCATAGACAGGAAACTTGGAGAGATTAGTTTGCTTCATTCTTTTTATGACATCTTTTATCCTTTCACTGCTCTCCACTGTAATAACTTTTTTCCAAAATCTGGGCATTGCTGTAGGAGGTGAAATGATAAGTTCTTTAATTCTATTTGCAATTTCTATTGTATAATCCGTTGGTTCTGCAATAGTCTTTCCAGTAAAAGTATGCACCAGTATATTTCTTAAATCTGCAATCTGAAGTAGGTCTTCTCTGTATTTTCTTACTACTCTATTGAACTTTGAGGCTGTTATCACTAATTCCTTAAAACTCACCCACTCTCGTCTGTGCAAAAGGTTCCTTAAGTAGTGATCAAGCTCATTGTAGATAGCAATAAATCTGTCTGCATTATCCCTGTTGTTCATAAACCTAACTGATCTGATATACCTTGCATTGCTTTCAGGGCAATTTCAAAGAATTCATTTAAAGGAATACCAAGCTCTTTTTCGCAGGTTCTTATTTGCTCTCTACTTGCTCCTGCTGCAAAACGTTTATCCTTGAATTTCTTTTTCAAGGATTTTACTTTCACTGTAGCAAGTTTTTTATCAGGCATAACCAGCGCTACAGCAGTGATAAAACCGGTAAGCGGGTCTACTGCATATAAGGCCTTATCAAGTAAACTTTTCCTTGGCAGGCCGTGCCGTTCATTATGTACTTTTACAGCATAAACAACGTCATCTGGTAACCCCATTTCTTTAAGCCATTCTGCTCCTATCAGGCTGTGTTTTTCAGGATCATTTTTAGTGAGCTCGTAGTCAATATCATGCAGTAACCCTGTGATACCCCATTTTTCTTCATCCTCTCCTAATCTCTTTGCCAGAGCTCTCATTACTGCTTCTGTTGCAAGCATATGCTTGATCAGATGCTCGTCCTTCACTCTTTTCTTTAATTCCTCAAAAAATTTATCTCTATCAAATTCCATAAAAACCTCCTTTTTTATATTGCGTAAAGCAGATTTTCTATTCTGCTTCTGTAATCTTTAATCATTCGCTTTATTGTTTCCTTATCCATCTTTCCACGTGACGTTTGTACGGTATAGAGCTTCTCAGGAAAGCTTAACTTATTCATATCAAAACCATTTGATATTTTTATTTTGTACTTCAACCTATGAATTTTTTTGCTTATTTTTAATAGATCATCCGATGTTTTTGTTATTCCCAGAGCCTTAAGCCCTCTTATAACTAATTCTTCACTGTATATCTTGCGGGCAAAGAGGCAAACTGCAAGAGAATTTAATATAAAACGCCATTCTTCTTCCTTAATAAGCAGGTCTACTTCTTTCTTTTCATCAGGCGTAAGCGTCCCGTTAACAATCTGTTCATCCAGCGAATAGCCTGCACTATCAAGGTGTGAGTGCCTTACGCCCATTAAGAAACCAAGAAATGCATCTCTCCCTGTTATGTATCCAGGTGAACCAAGGCCGCCAAAGTTAATAGCAAATGATTTGCCTCCATACTTGTTAGCACAGTATGCGGAGCCTCTGTTTAAATCTTTGAAAAATTCATCCTTATTTTCCAGCATTTTTAATAAAACTTTTTTATATACTTCTGCATTTCCGAAATTTAAAATAAGTCCCTTTGTTTCTTTTGTACTGATAAGTCCTTTTTCAAATGCTTCTGTTGCCCAGGAAAGCGTAACACCTGTTTCCATTGCATCCCATCCTGCCTTTTCGACAATATTCAATATGTCAAGCAGTTCCTCCGGGTCATTTATACTGAGATTCGTCCCTAAAGCATAGATTGGCTCATAGTCATACGAAACCTTAAATGTTTTATAGTGAATATCATCCTGAAAAGGTTTTCTAAGAACAGCTAAATGTATGCATCCTACAGGGCAATTTGCACAGGCAATTTGCTGAGCAAGGTAGTTATGTGCCATATTTTCGCCGGAAAGGAACTTGGCCCCTTCGAAGAATCCCTGTGAGAAATTACGAGTGGGTAATCCATTAATTTTATTTAATGGCAATACATTTTGTGGCGTCCCGAGATTATGGTATTTTTTCATTGCAGAGGAGTGCACGGCCTTTGAATAAATTTCAGTGTAAATTTTGTTGAATGCAGGAAAATTATTCATTTTCCTTCTTTTACTGCCCGAGATAACAATTGCTTTCAAGTTTTTACTACCCATTACACCACCAAGGCCAAGCCTTCCAAAATGCCTGGCAGTATCCACTGTAACAGCAGCCATTGGAGAGAGATGTTCCCCTGCAGGTCCTATGCGGATGATGCTTCTTTTACCAACACCTGCTTCCTGCCCTCTTAAAATTCGTTCAGTAGCAGGTGCGGATTGTCCCCATATGGATGTGGCACGCACAAAATGTACATTTTCATCCTCTATTGCAATGTATGAGGGTTCACTGAGTTTGCCTGTAATGACAATAGCGGAGAGTCCTGCATCGTACATTGACATAAAAAGCCTGCCTCCTGCATGTGATTCCCCAAGATTTCCTGTGAGAGGCGATTTAAACATAGCAATTGTTTTCGTTGCCATAGGATAAATGCCATTAAAAGGACCAATGGAAAAGATTATGGGAGAATTTTCATCGTATGGGTGGATATTTTCAATATGCATATCGTATAATAGTTTTGTTGCAACCCCTGTGCCACCAATGTATTCATCGTACAGTTTATGATCTTCATATGCTTCAAACGTCTTTTTGGAAAGATCAATATGCAAAATCTTACTCATCATCCACCTCCACTAAAGCTATTACGTTGTTCGGACAAAATGCAGCACAAACACCGCATTGAGAACAAACCAGCGGTTCTTTTAATACGGGGTCCCACTGCAGTGCATCCAGAAGGCATGCATCAACACATTTGTGGCAATGTATACACTTTTCTTCATGAAAGTCTACGCCTCCGCCTTTTCTTACTGTTAATGCTTCAGTGGGGCAGGCCTTTGCACAATCCGGGTCAGGACAGCCCGCACATATACGTATTGAAAATGCGCCTTCCACACCGGGATAATTTTTTATGCGCATCGCTGAGAGTTTCGTTGTTGCTATATGAAAATACGTCCTTGAACATGCATACATACAGGAATAACAACCTATGCATTGTTCCCTGTTTATTACCCTCATTACTTTTCTCGTCATCCCTTCCTCCTGAATATTCTATAGTTAAGAAATGGAAAAATACTATCTTTTTCGCTGAGGAACGCTAATAACCTTTCATTAATGTTATTTGATTTTATTTCTTTTTCAAGCTCATTGAATGCATTGATGTGAAATTTCTCTCTGTCAACAGAATAATCAACGGCAGTGCCAACCGTAATAAGGAATGCCCAATCGCTACTTTCAGCAAGCAGTAATTCTCTACCTAACTGATTTAATGCTCTCTCCGTGATTTTATCCGGGTTTTCAATCTGCTCTGCAAGCTCTATCATCCTTTTCCCCATTGTATTTAGATATGGGTATATCCAGTCATTTTTATCATTCAGCCATACTTTAAAGTATCCCCCATCCCCCCATGTGGAAGGAGCAGGAAGGGAAACCTGATTTACTGGATATTTCTTTAAGTAATTGGATGGTGTAATTGTCTGGATGATATGCGAATATCTATCAATTTTTCTTAATACTGCTTCAATAAAGTCCGGGCCTTCAAACCACCAGTGGCCAAAGAGTTCCGTATCAAACGGTGCGACAATGATAGGCTCTCTATCCATTATACTGAGCAAATACTCCACTTCTCTTTCCCTGTTAAACATAAAGTTTCCTGCATGCGTATCTACCATTTCAAGTGCTCTTTTTCGATTGTAGAGCTTTTTCTCACTCAAGGGGACTTTTCCGGTAATTCTATGCATTTTAATACCAGAATCAAATCTAAATCCTGCAGGGTGTAGATACTTTTTTACCATTTCAACAGGAATATCATAACCAATATCTCTATAAAACTCTCTATAATTAAAATCACCAGGATAACCTTCCTGTGCACTCCATACCTGCTTTGATGCCTCCGGGTCTCTCCCGAAAAATGCAACGCCTTCTTCTGAGTAAATTGGCGCATGCACACCGTACAGAGGAGTGGGGTCTGCATACAAAATGCCGTGTGTATCCAGTATAGTAAATCTTATATCGTTATCTTTCAGTATCTTTTCTATTCCTCTTGTATAAGCACACTCCCCGAGCCATATACCTTTGGGTGGCTTTCCAAATGTCCTTTTGTACGTTTCAACGCCTATTTCTACCTGTACCTCTCTTATTCGCTCGTTTAGTTCAAGAGGGAGTATCTCGTGCGTTGCAGTACAGGTAATGATTTCAAGAAAGCCCTGCTCCTGCAGTTCTTTAAAGCCAGACAGAATATTTTCATTTAACTCGTTGTGAAAAACCTCATAGAGCATTTCAAAGCGGTCTAAATAGAATTTTAGAATTTCTTTTCTTTCTTTATCCCTTTTAAGCAGCTCTTTTACAAGAAGTATCCTATTTTTAAGATAACGTTTATACCTTTTTGTGAGTAAAGGGTCAGTAAGCATATGAACAAGCGGAGGTGTAATAGACATTGTAATCTGAAATTTAATACCCTCTTTTCTTAATTTGTCAAAAGCAATATAAAGCGGAAGATACGTTTCTGTAATTGCTTCGTACAGCCAATTCTCTTCCAGAAAGTACTCGTACTCTGGATGCTTAATAAAAGGCAAATGTGAGTGAAGTATAATACTTAAGTATCCTTTTCGCATGCCTATTTTTCTTTAGGAATTCTTATGTATTTTACTGTTTTTGCTTCTTTTTCTGTCTTTTCCCGCTTTTTATCAAGTTTATCTACTTTCTCTTCTAATAGTTTCTCCTTTTCTTTTGATACTTTGCCAGTTTCAGGATTTACCTTAGCCCATATAACTTTCTTGTTTGACACAGGTTTACTATAAGGAACCAATATCTCCTCAGAAGAAACAATAGGAACAAACTTTTTACCCTTTTTAATGCCTACAGATGCTTTTAAAGGCTCTCCTTCTTCCACTCGCAGGTAACCTTTTCCTTTGCTTGAAGGAACAGGAATTTCAAGTATTGTTTTTCTCTTGCTTTTCAGACGAAGAGTTACGTTTTCTTTTTTTCTTCTCTTACTGAGGTCCCAATGCACGTAGACACTCCCTGGCTCTTGAGGCAGAAGCTCTATATGGTTCTTGTTGTAATTTTCCTCAAGCTTTTTTGATTTTATCTCCTTTTCAATCTCAGAAAGTTTCTTTATCGGTTTATTCTTCGCTTTGATTGCCTTAATAAGGTCTGCTTTTTTCATCCTATGTCTTCCTTTTATCCCATGTAGCTTTGCTATCCTCAGCAGTTCTTTCTTGGTCATTTG
>CAJXKN010000019.1 GCA_913055585.1 uncultured Caldisericota bacterium
GCAAGCTGGTGCCCCACGGACGGAAGTGCATATCCATTTGACGTAGTGGATGCACTGCAACTTTATCTAAAAGAAAAAGGTGTAGAGATAAATACATTTGAAGAAGTAAAGGATATCAAAGTAAAAAATGGTTTAATACAGCAGGTTATTACAGATAAAGATAGATACATAACTCATACTGTTGTGAATGGTGCGGGTTTCGGAGCAAAGCACATTGCAGAACTTGTACATATAGATCTTCCCCTTACACCTTACAGACACCAAATTGCAGCAAGCGAACCAATAAAGAGTTTTTTAGGGCCAATGATTGTAAAGGGAGAGCTATACTTTCTGCAAACGCATAGGGGGCGGATTGTAGGAGGAACAGACTTGAATGAGCCTCCTATTTCATCAATTAATTCTACATTAAATTTCCTTGAAGAGTATGCAAGAGAGGTTATAGACGTTTTGCCTATCCTTTCAGGAGTCAATATAATGCGGCAATGGGCTGGTTTTTATATTGTAACACCGGACCGACATCCGATATTGGGTCCTACGGAAGTAGATGGATTTATATTGGGCTGTGGTTACTCAGGACATGGATTTATGTTAGGTCCTGTTGTGGGAAAACTCCTTGCCTCTCTCATTACTCAAGGCAATATGTATATCCCTCAAGCAAATAACCTTACGCTTAAACGTTTTAAAACAGGAAAACTTATTCAGGAAAGAGCAGTCATTGGATAATATTTGACAATGAATAACTCCATGTTACAATATCTTAGGAATGAAAGGAGGAAATAAATATGAATTTGGAAATTAAAATCGTGAAAGTGGATAAGCCTGAAGGGCTCAATACGATCATTGGTCAATCGCATTTTATAAAATCAGTGGAGGATTTGTATGAAGCACTCATTACTTCTGCACCTACAATTAAATTTGGCATAGGATTTGTAGAATCGTCAGGTGATGCTTTGATAAGATGGGCTGGAAACGACGAGAAGCTTGTTGAACTTGCTAAGGAAAATGCATACAAGATAGGGGCAGGGCATTCTTTCATTATCTTTTTACAGGATGCCTATCCAATTAATGTGCTGAATGCAATAAAGAATGTGCAGGAAGTATGCCGTATATATGTAGCAAGCGCAAATCCTCTGGAAGTTATTATTGGAGAGACTCAGCAGGGAAGAGGAATCCTTGGAGTGATAGATGGGATTAAGCCTAAAGGTATAGAAACAGAAGAGGATATCGCAAAAAGGAAAGAACTTCTACGAAAATTTGGCTATAAGATGTAATACTTCTTGTAATTACTTTAGATTAAATATATTTTTCTGCAAATTTCTTTAATAAAATAGGTGTTGCAAGTGCACTAATCATTGCCATAAATACAATGGTTGAATAGATATCCCTATTTATGATTCCTTGCATGAGGGCAATGTTTGCTACAATAAGTTCTACTGCTGCTCTTGCATTCATCCCGATGCCCACAACAAACGATTGTTTTATTGGAATGCCTGATATAAATGCACCAAACCCTCCCCCTACAATTTTTCCTACGAATGCTACAACTACAATTATAAGTAAAGGCAGCCCAAATGCTTCTTTTGAAAATACCACTGCAAAACCAGTCCATGCAAAGAACAGAGGAGCAAAGAATCCCCATATCCAGCGCTCAATGGCATCAGATTCAGCTTTTCTTAAAAAAGACCTGATAGTTAAACCGCCAATGAAAGCACCTATAATGACGTGTAACCCGCTGATATATGCAAGCATAGAAAATATAAAAACCCAGAGCAGTATAAGGGAAAGCCTCTCATTTATGGAGAGCTTCTCCACCTTTTTGAAGATAAGACTACCGAACAAAGGAGCTAACCAGATGGAGAGACCAACAAATAATACAGGGACGATGAATACTTTTATAAGCATTTTTGCGTTTGGTAATGTACCAGTTGCAGTGATGCTCGTTAAAATGGAAAGCATTATAATACCTATTATGTCGTCTACTACTGCTGCTCCTACAATTGTCATACCTGCTTTTGTGTTGAGCTTACCAATTTGTATGAGAGTTGCAACAGATAAAGCTACAGCAGTGATAGAAACGGATGTTGCAATATAGAGTGAAGCGGCAAAAGAAAGATGAAGGATATGTAATGCTGAAAAATAGCCAATTGTAAATGGCGTGATAACACCAAATACTGCAGTAAGAGTAGAGTTCTTCCCAGCATGAACCAAATCACTCAAATTTATTTCCAGTCCTGCACCAAGCATTAGAAATACACCGCTAAAATCAATTAAAGCTTTCATAAGACTGCTTGCTTCTTCGTGGGAGAAGAAACGTAGAATGGCATGTCCTTCTGGTACGAAGATACCCGGAAGAATGAGAAGCATAACAGGACCTACGATAATACCCCCGATGATTTCTCCTACAATCTGCGGCTGTTTAAAGCGTATTGCAAGATGCCCGAAGAATAGAGCAGACGCAAGTAGAAGAAACGTATACACAAATACATCCATTTTACTTTTCCCAGATAGCTTTTATTATTTCAAGGCAGTTCAAGTCCCCAATAACTTTCTTATCTTTGTTTACGACAGGGAGTTCTTGATATCCTTCAGTAACCATTGATTCTAAAACATCTTTTATATCTTCATCTTCAAAAACATATACAGGAGGATGCATTATATCTTTTGCATATCGAGCAGTTGATATTTTTAGGGCATCAAATGTATCTTCTTTTCTCAGAGTTTTCTTTCCTTTTAGAATGTGTGTTGCTTTTAATATTGTACTTGTAGGGATAATACCTATGAGTGTATTCTTATCATCAACAATATATACGCTTCTTGAACGCGGGTCCTTCAGCAATGTTTCTATTACATCTTTAATTGTCGCATCCTTATGCAGAATAGGTGGTTCAATCGTTATGTACTTATGTACATCTTTTACTTTCATTTGCTTCTCTCCTATTTATAAGAATAATATAGTTATAGCACAGTTTTATTTTTTTAAAATGTTATGCGCCTAATTTATATTAGCCTTACTTTAGCGATTCTCCAACTTTCCTCATAATTTTTCTTAAAGAGTATTATAGAAAGAGTGCTAACAAAAGAAATAATATGCTATTTAACTAGATAGATGATAATTGTTTATTGATACATAAAAATAGAATGGTAAACGGAATAAGAAAAGAGCATTTTAAATTATTGGTGGAGATGAGGGGATTTGAACCCCTGACCCCCTGCGTGCAAAGCAGGTGCTCTCCCGCTGAGCTACATCCCCACAGAAAAATGGTGGGCCTCTCTGGACTCGAACCAGAGACCTCGTCCTTATCAGGGACGCGCTCTAACCAACTGAGCTAGAAGCCCAACCGCATATACACATTGTATGAAAAGTTTGTTTTTTGTCAAGAGCATGTAAAAGGTTAATGTTTTTGCAGGGCAGGGCAAACAAAGTAATCTGTTATCCCGCAGCCTTTGCATTTACCATTCCTGCAATCTTCCGTTGTTTCCCCTCTCATTGCTTTTGCATATTCCCTTTTCAGGAAATCCTTTGAAACACCGGAGGATATATGGTCCCAGGGTAGTGCTTTATCAAGAGGGATTGAAGAAACATAAGGTTTTGGGTCTATACCGCATACTTTAAATGCATTATTCCATACGGAGAAATCAAAACTTTCCTGCCATCCGTCCATCTTTGCGCCATTCCTCCAGGCAGTTTCAATAACTTTTGATAAGCTTTCGTCTCCTCTTCCCAGAATCGTTTCAATATAGTTCATCTCAAAGTTTGTAAAATTTATTTTGAATTGCTTGCCTTTAAGCCCATTTTTTATCATATCTAATTTTCTCTGTAAATTATCAAGTGAGTCGAATTTCTCCCATTGGAAAACGGTATTTGGCTGTGGCATAAAAGGATTAATACTGAGATGAATAGAAATAGGCCTTTTTGCAGTCTTATACTTTTTAGCAAATGAATAAATTCTTCTTACAAGAGTGGGAATTGCGAGAATATCCTGGTCAGTTTCCGTGGGAAGACCTATAATAAAGTAAAATTTTATCGTGTGAAAGCCAAGCGATGCTACAGTCTTAACTGTATTGAATATATCTTCTTCGTTGATTGTCTTGTTAATGACATTTCTTAATCTTTCAGTGGCCGCTTCTATGGCAAATGTAATTGAATGCACTCTCTCACTGACAATCATTTTACCTAAAGAGACAGGAAATTTGTCAATACGGAGGGAAGGCACGGAAACAGAAATATGATATTTTTTTATAAGTTCTTTGGATAAATCTATCAGTTCATCAAGATGAGAATAATCACTGCTACTCAAGGAAAGAAAGGTCAGCTCTTCATAGCCTGTGTTTTTTAATATCTCCTCTGCTTCGTACTTGATGCGTTCAATGCTTTTCTCCCTTACAGGTCTATATACAATACCCGCCTGACAGAACCTACACCCTCTTGTACACCCTCTAAAAACTTCAATGTTTGCCTTATCCATTACTACTTTGCCAAACGGTACGATAGGTTTTAACGGCACGTATGAACTATTCAGGTCAGGCACAATGTCCTTTACAATCTTATGATTCTCATTATGAATGGAAGGTACGTAAATGCCATTTATATGGGAAACTGCATTCAAAAAATCGTTTTTATTTTTTCTGTCCCATTCCCTAAATGTCTTGATAATTTTAGGTATCTGATACTCACCTTCGCCAATAGAGAAAAAATCAATAAATGGAGAGATGGGTGCAGGGTTGTACATTGAAGTCCCACCTGCAAGCACTATGGGATGGTCTCTGTCCTTTTTATGTATCTTTATATGCGACAAATCTAGAATATTCAATATATTTGTGTAATCCAGGCTTGTTTGAATGCTAATCATTACAATATCAAAATCCTTTACAGGCGTATGCGACTCAAGCGTAAAAAGAGGAATGTTTTTCTCTCTTAAATATGCTTCAAGGTCTGGCAAGGGAGCGAATACCCTTTCAGCAACAACATCAGGTATGTCGTTCATTAAATGGTATAGAATTTTAAATCCAAGGGAGCACATACCTATCTCGTATAAATCTGGATACACAAATGCAATCTTTATTTTCCCTTTATGTGACCTGTGAATACTGTTCAATTCCTGTCCAAAATATGAATAAGGTTTTCTAAATCTCAGTAAATATCTGTCTTTCATAATGCAATATTAATCTCCTCCCTGTAAATATAGACGTTTAATACTAATCCTATGGCAATGAAATTTGTAAGCATAGAGCTTCCTCCGTAACTTACGAATGGCAAAGGAATACCGGTAACTGGCATAATGCCAATACACATTCCTATATTGATGAAAATCTGCGTAACAAACATTACAAACACACCTAAAACGATATATTTGCCGAATGGGTTCTTAAGAGATCTATATACCTTTATAATAAAAAACAAAAGTATAAAATAAAGGAAAAGCAGTAGTAGACTTCCAACGAAGCCTTCCATTTCTCCGATAGCAGAAAAGATGAAGTCTGCGTACTGTACCGGGACAAAATGAAGTGTTGTCTGCGTACTGCTAAACCATTTCCCTGTTACTCTTCCTGCACCTACTGCAATGAGTGATTGGATAACGTTGTATCCGCTACCCAGAGGGTCTCTAAGTGGGTTTAGGAATGTAAGGACTCTTGATATTTGATAAGGTTTTAACAGTTTAATGGCAACAGGAATAGATGCAAGTGAAGCTGCAACAATTGAAAAAAAGTATTTCAAATCAAGCGAGAAGAGGAGAAGAAAAAGGTAGATGGTAAAAATAATAATTGTTGTTCCTAAATCAGGTTCCTTGAATATGAGCAGAGCTGGCAATATGATACCTATAAGAGAAAAAATAAACTTTTTTATCTCGCTGTAATCCGAAGAAAAAATGTATGAAATGAATAAAATAAGAATGACTTTTTCGAATTCAGATGGCTGAAGGGAAAAGACTTTCAATGAAATCCATCGCTGTGCACCATAAGCGCCTCTTCCAATAACCAATACGGCAATTAGTGCAGCTATGCCTGTGAAATAGAAAAGCCATACAAAATATTTTAAACTTCTGAAATCAAAAAGAAGCATTGCATATACGATAAAAAATCCAATTATAATATAGAGAGTCTGCCTTTTTAGTAATGAAAAATTAACCTTTGTAGCATACAGGGTAAAAAGAGAAATAAATGACAGTGCAAGCAGTGCTATAAGCAGAGTGAGAGGGATCTTCTTCATACGTTTTTCTTTTTTATTCCTTCCACCGGAATCACTATTTCTAAAACGGTTTTTTTATTCCTTCTCTCTACGGATAGTTTGATATGCTTTCTGTTTATATTGAGGTATCTATTGATTACGTCCAGCATTTCTTCTTTCATTGCCGTAAGAAGAGGAGGCGAGAGAAGTGTTCTATCCTGTATAATAATGAATTTCAGCCGCTCCCTTGCAATGGTTCTGCTACTTTTTCTTCTGAAAAGCTGCATTATTTTATCCCTTATCATCTTTTACCAAATAAACCGAAGAAACCTCTTCTTTCAAAGTCTAAGAAAGGTACATCATCACCCTCTATTCTTTTAGCTGTATTTTTAAATGCTTTTGCGGTAAGACTATTTCTATGCAGGGCAAGGATCTCCCCTCTGTTTGAAAAGTCAATTACCTCATTGTCATCAGGTATAATTCCAATTAAGTCTATACCCAATACATCTAAGATACTCTTCACGTCAAGCATCTTTTTCTTCCTTATAAGCTCGGAATTATACCGATTTACTATCAGCGAAGTAGCTTCTATATCTCTATTTTCTAAAAGTCCTATCACTCTATCTGCATCCCTTACGGAAGAAACATCAGGAGTTACTACAACCAATGCTTCATCTGCCGAAGCAACGGCAGAGTTAAAGCCGTGCTCAATGCCAGCAGGTGAATCAATCAGTACATAGTCAAAACTTTCTTTTATCGTTCTTATTATTTCCGTAATTTTTTTGATATCTATATCTTCCTTTGTGTGCATCTGGGAGGCGGGGAGAAGGAATAAAGAATTAGTGAGATACCTATCCTTTATTAAAGCTTGCCCTATCTTACATCTTCCTTCTGCAACATCCATTATATTGTAAACAATCTTGTTTTCTAATCCCATTACGACGTCCAGGTTTCTTAACCCAATATCCATATCTACTACCACTACTCTTTTTTTGAGTCTTGCAAGAGATGCACCGAGGTTTGCGGTAATCGTTGTTTTTCCAACGCCACCTTTCCCGGATGTTACAACTATTGAGCGCCCCATTTATTTTTTCCTCAAGGATTTTTTCTCTCCAAGCATCTTTATTTTGATCTTTCCATCGATAACTTTAGCGATTCTTGGTTTTCTATACCTTTTTCCATTGTTCTTTTCATTGTAAGGTATACCGCCAATCGTCATACGAAGCGGCTGGAACCCTAAGGATACAACAGATTCACGTGCTTCCACGATACCTCTTATGATACCAAATACATATACACTTTTAGCATCTTTTATTTCTGCTCCTTCGTTTACATCACCAAGCACTACAACGTCACCATTAAAATTGATGTACTGCCCAGAGCGCAACGTATGAGGTACAGTAACAGTTTTTTCTTGAATAGCATTTACTTCTGATTTTGGAAGAAATTTACTGCTTTTGCTTAATTTGAGCTGCACTCCATACTCCGAAAATAAATCTCTCAGCAGTTTTTCCTCACTTTCGCCGAATACCGTACCGTTGGGATCAACAACAACTGTACCGCCTGAAAAGAATGTTTTTCTTTCGTCCAAAACCTTTTTGAGAAATTCCAGAATTTCACGAAAATATGCATCTGGGTTAAAAACTATTGTGATGCCTTCTCCTGTTCCTCTGAATAAGGCTGGTTTATCCATTTTATTCTCCTCCTATGCTAAAAAATTTTTTGAATGCATCAGACATTAGAGGTGCAAGCGAATGGCTTGATGGAAAATCAGAGTGTTCAAAAAAGAGTAAACCTACTACTTTAGGATTCTTGCGAGGTGCAAATGCAACGAGCCAGTGATCCACTTTATCTTTTCCTACCTCTGCCGTACCAGTCTTGGCACAGGCACTGCCACCATATGCCTTTATTATTCCTCCGTACATTTTATCCACTGCCTCCTCTAAGCCATCTTTCACTGTCTCTATATTCTCTTTATTTAGTTTTATTTCCAATCTTATTTGCTTTTTAAATTCTTTAACAACCTTCCCTTCGGGAGATACTGCTTTTAATAGAAGATGCGGTTTATATTCAACACCATCCTCAGCAATCCCTTCATACATTATAGCAATTTGTAGAGGAGTAACAAGTAGATATCCCTGACCTATAGAAAGATTTGCTGTATCTCCGGGATACCAATCCTCTCCGACATTTTCCTTTTTCCATTGAGGTGTAGGTATAAGACCAGCGTTCTCAGCAGGAAGATCTATTCCTGTCCTTTCACCCAGCCCAAAAAGTTTAGCATATTTTACGATTTCTTCTACACCCGTTTTAAGACCAATTGTGTAGAAAAACACATCAGAGGAGTTTGCAAGTGCCTGTACGGGGTTTTGATATCCAAAGGAGGATGGATAGATCCAATCCCTGAATCTTCTTCCTCCTATAACAATGGAGTTTCTGCAATAAATAACGGTTTTAGAAGTAACAGTACCTTTATTCAATGCTGCAAGCAGTGTAATGGGCTTGAAAGTAGAACCAGATGGGTATTGCCCCTGGATAGCTCTATTGATAAATGCATTCTCACTGTAGAGCTTATTAAGTTCCTTTTGGCTAATGCCTTTAACAAATAAATTTGGGTCAAACGCAGGATGCGAAACCATAGCAAGAATTTCTCCGTTGTTTGGGTTAAGCAAAATGGCAACTCCTTTTCTATTTCCTACAAGTTTTTCCAATTCTTTCTGTAATCTTATATCAATGGTAAGATAGATATTATCTCCAGGCTCGGCAGGCAAACTGTACAGAACCTTTCTTACTCTTCCAGATGCATCTACCTGTACCTCAGTTTTTCCATTTTTACCTCTGAGAAGCTTTTCATATTCTGCTTCTATTCCTTGTTTTCCTATTATACTGGAAGGCTGATAAAAGCTATCCTTTTCTATATCTTCTTTTGTAACAGGCCCTACAAACCCTAAAATTTCGGAGGCAATGCTCTTAAAAGGGTAGTATCTATAGCTTGTAAGGCTTACATAAACACCTGGAAGGTCAATCAAATGTTCCTTTATTCTTATTACCTCTTTTTTTGTTAAATTTCTCTTTATTTTTATATGCGCATAGGATGGTAATTTTGCTTGTTTTATAGTATCTTCAATTTTCTCTTCCGGGATTCCTATCACTGAGGAGAGAAAAGCAAATTCTTTCTTCTCATCCTTCACGTCTTCAGGCACAATTTCAAGATCATAAGAAGGCAAATTCTCTGCAAGTACTACACCGTTTCTGTCCAGGATCTTTCCACGGACAGGTTGCAGAGTCTCTATTCTTATGCTATTGTTCTCTGACTGCTCAAAATAGTATGCACCATTCAAAACCTGAAGATAAAATAATCGAAGAATTAAAATACCGATAAGGATAATGACGATTGTATAAAGCAACCTTATTTTTGTCTCTTCGTTAAGCTTTTTCATTACTTATCCTTTTATTAATATAGTCTAATAAAGGATAAATTGCAAGAGCAATGATTTCTGTGAATAACAAAGAATATAATGTCCCTTTAATACTTCTATTTATCAGTAAAGATGGGATAAAGCAAATTGGGACAAGAAGAAGCCTCAGGAAGAATTTTTTAATATCATAAAACAAGTGTATAAGATAAGTAAAAAGTGCCATAAGGAAAAATGTAACTGTATACGGACCGATGTAAGCAGCAAAAATCATATCAAAGAAAATGCCAAAAATAACGGAAGAGTAAAAGATATATGGTGCATCAAAAAGAGAAATAATGTAAGAGATATATATAAATGAGAAATATATCTTTAAAATAGGCGAAAGTATAATATCCATTGAAATAAACAAAAAAGCAAAAACGAAAAATAGTACAATTTTTTTGCTCATTTCTTATATATAATCATTACTTCAGAGAGCGTATCAAAATTAACGAAAGGTTCTATCGTTACTTCAGTTGTAATACTATTTTTCTTTTGAACGGTAGTAACGCTTCCTACAATGATGTTTTCAGGATAGATATCACTGACGCCTGTTGTTGCAATAAGGTCACCATTTTTTATCTTGGGAGTAGAGATTTTGCTTATTATGGAGAGACTTTTACCATTTCCCTTTGCGATGCCAACCTCGTTTGTCTCTATATCCCTTACACCTACATTAAAATGAGGGTCTGTTACGATAAGCACTTTGGAAAAATGAGGAGATGTATCTATTACAATACCCACAAGATTTACCTCTTTTCCATCATAACTGCAGGTAACTGGCATCATCTTTTTAACACCATCCTCTTTTCCTCTATTTATAATTAATAAATTAAAGTTTCCTCTACTGCTACTTATTACTTTTCCTACTATAAATTTAAAAGGATATTGCTTCTTAATATTTAAAATGTTACGTAGCCTTTCATTCTCCTCATATATTCCCTGAGTCAACTTAAGCCTTTCGTTTAATATGTTTACTTTTTCTTTCAATTTAGCATTTTCATTTTCAAGCTCTACTTTACTCTTTAATATACCATACAAATGAAATACATAGGTGCTTCTCTTATGCATATAAGTTACAATACCCATTGCAGGCCTTATAAACACGAAATCTGCAATGTCGAACAGTGTAATACCCTTTCCGGAAAGTCCTGCAACAAGTACAACGATGATAATAAGAAAGAGTGCTATTAATATCTTAAAATTTTTATTTTCTTTCAATGTTAAAAGATTGTATCATGAAAAAACTTGTTATTTTCCAATACTTTTCCTGCGCCAAGGGCAACTGCAGAAAGTGGATCCTCAGCTATGGTAACGAGTATTCCTGTCCTCTGAGAGATAAACTTATCAAGATTTCTTAGAAGAGCGCCACCTCCTGAAAGCATAATTCCTCTATCCATTATATCTGCAGCAAGTTCCGGTGGAGTAATTTCAAGTACTGATTTAATTGTATCTAAAATCTCTTCTACTACCTGCTGTATTGCTTTTCTTATTTCCTCCGATGTAATTTGCACGGATTTCGGTAGACCATTGACGAGGTCCCTTCCTCTTACTTCCATCTTTTCTACTTTTTCCAGAGGGTATGCGTTTCCAATCCGAATTTTTATCTGTTCTGCAGTTGTCTCTCCAACGAGTAAACTGTACTTCCTTCTTAAATATGTAATGATTGCTTCGTTTACTTCGTCGCCTGCTACACGGATGGACTTGGACACTACTATTCCTTTCATTGAAATTACAGCTGCTTCTGCTGTGCCGCCTCCTATATCTACAATCATTGACCCTCTTGCTTCGGATATGGGAAGTCCTGCTCCGATAGCTGCAGCCATTGGCTCTTCAATAACAAATGCTTTTTTTGCTCCAGCAAGTATGGATGCTTCAATAACTGCTTTTCTTTCTACTTGAGTAATACCTGAAGGGACTCCAACCAAGACTTCTGGCCTAAAGATACCTTTTTTTCCTCCTGCTCTTGTTATAAAATAATCAAGCATCTTCTCTGCTACGTCAAAATCTGCAATAACTCCGTCACGCATAGGACGTACTACTCTTACCTCAAAGGGCACTCTTCCTGCCATTCTCTTAGCTTCATTCCCTACTGCAATAATTTTATTTTTCGAGTTCAGCGCAATGATAGTTGGCTCTCTTAACACAATACCTTTTCCGCACATATAAACAACCGTGTTTGCAGTACCTAAGTCAATAGCTAATTTTTTGCTGAATAATCCCATTTTTCACCTCTTTCATTTTTTTAATAATTTTCTTAAAAGTGCGACAGGCATACCTATCACATTATCCAAGGGTCCATCTGTACGTTCAATAAAGCTTGAAGCAATACCTTGAATAGCATATCCGCCTGCTTTATCAATGCCTTCGTTAGTAGCAATATATGCTTCTATCTCACTATTTGTAAGCTTTCTAAACTGCACCTCTGTTTCTGCAAAATCTACTGCAATTTTTTCCTTTTTAATAACTGCAATAGCTGTAATAACTCGATGTGTTCTCCCTGAGAGTAATTTAAGCATCTCCCTCAGTTTATCATTATCCTCAGGCTTTCCAAGAATCTTACTATCTATAGCAACAACAGTATCAGCTCCAACAACTGTTCTATCTGTGTGTTTTTTATACACGGAAAATGCTTTATTATATGCATTTGCCATTGCAGTTCTTTTTGCATCACAAAAAAACTTTTCCTCTTTATAAGAAGAAGGCTCTGCAACAAAATCAAAGCCCCATTTTTTAAGTATATCAATTCTCCTTGGAGAAGTAGAAGCAAGAATAAACTTCATAATGTCAAAAAGAAATAGAGAAACAGTATCACTCCGATTATAGTACCTACATTGAGATAGAAATTCATTCCGAAAGTAATGTCCATTATTACAAGTTTCAACGTAAAGGGAGTAAATCCAAATGAAACAGCTTTATTCAGGATGGGAAAAGCTTTTCCAAGTCCTATTCCCAGCACTGTACCTAACACAGCACCAATAAATATATACAATATCATTATCCAGAACCTATGGCTGTCCATTTTTTATCACAACTCCCATTCTATTATAGAGTATTTTAACAATTAGTCCAATAATCCATCCGCTTACTCCTCCCAAAAGGAGAAGAACAGGCAAATAGTACCAGAATGCAGTATTTCTTGTAATATACAGCACAACGAAGAATTGAGCAAGATTATTTGTTATTCCTCCTATGATACTTATCCCTACAATGCTGAACTGTTTTTTGAATAAATTGTAAAAGATTATCATTATAGTTGCAGCTGTTATACTGCCAACGACGCTTGTGAAGAAAGGTATAGGGTGCAGTGCTCCTTTAAAGAATGACGAAAGGATAGGCCGTATTGATGCAACAATAATTGCTTCACCGTTTCCAAAGAGAAGTAGTGCAAGCAGTGTAGCAATATTTGCAAGTCCTAATTTTGGGCCGGGTATCGAAGTAAATACAGGCGGCTCTACAAGGTTTAAAACAATACCCACTGCGATGAGAACAGAAATGTAGATAAGCTCTTTTAATTTAGTAGGTGACTGAGTCGACGCCATTTTTTTCACCTTGTATTGTAATAGATATGCGGTTAGGCAAACATACAATGCTTTCCCCAGGCCTATCAATCCACCCTTGTTTCATACAAAGTTTATCTCTACAGGTAGATTTAATTACTCTAACACGCTCATTATTTATCTGAACAATTAAAAATCCTTCCTTGCTTTTCACAGTAAACATCATTTTCGTTGCATCATTCAATGCTATTCTCTTTATCACTTTTCCATCGCTTCTTATAATGACCTCTTTTTTCAATACTTTATTTGAATGGGAATACAGGTACTGTCCTGCTACGAAAAGAGTAACAAATAGAAGAATTAATATAACTATCCTATCGCCCTTTCTCATTTTCGGGTACAAAGGATTTTTCTATACCTTTCGTAAAGAATAGTTTAAGATTTTTATCAATACCTACAATATTAACACCAAACTTTTTTGCATTCTGTAGAGCCTTATCTTTACCCATTACAAAAAATGCGGTGGAAAGTGCATCCCCAACGTACCCTCTATCTGATACCACTGTAACGGATACGATTTTACTAGCAGGATATCCGCTATTTGGGTCAAGGATATGACAGTAGCGCTTGCCATTCTTAATAAAGAAACGCTCATAATCGCCTGAAGTAGAAATAAAAGTAGTACCTTTAACCTTTAAAATACCAATAATGCCATCCCCTCTTGGGTTTTTTACACCAATACGCCAGTATCCGTTAGGAGCATTGCCATACGTTAGCACATTCCCACCCATATTAATAATTGCTCTTTCTGTATGCATTTCTTTGAGAATTGTTTTTATACAGTCCAGAGTGTAACCTTTTGCAATACCGCCAAGGTCTATTCCCTCTCCTTTCTTTTTCAGAAAAATTGTATTTTTATTTATCACGATATCATTATAATTAATAAGTTTTAATGTATTTTTAATTGTTTCCTTGGAAGGTATCCTGTAATTTTTGTCCTTAAATCCCCATATTTGCGATAAAGGGCGAATAGCAGGGTCAAAACTACCATTGGTAAGGCGTGCAATTTCCACTGCTTTTTTAACCATATCTACCGTCTCTGGATGCACATAAACAGCTTTTATTCCTGCATTTTCATTTATTTTGTACACGTCGGAATGAGGAGAAAAATCATCCGTAAGCTCATTTATTTTGTTTATTTCTTCTACTACTTTTTGCAGGACTACTTTTTTGTTGCTGCCATATACCTTTATATCTGCGATTGTGTTCATTGTGTATATTTCAGTTGTCGCAGGGATATCATTAAACTTACGAACGAATGCAAATGCAACGACCGTTGCTACAAATATCCATCCCAGTACTGTAATGACATTTTTCTTATTCAATGATATTCAAATCCTCCCCACAAAAATCACATTTACCGTTATGTGTATGCTTCTCAACAATTTCAAATCCGCGCCTCTTGATCACCCTTCTTTTACAGTGTGGACAGTACGTATCTTCGTACGGATGCCCCAATATATTTCCTGCATATACAAATTCAAGCCCTTCGCTTATTCCTATGTTATGTGCTTTTTCAAGTGTTGAGATAGGTGTAGGTGGAAGATGGGAGAATTCAAGGTATGGAAAGAATCTCGTGACATGCCACGGTGTCTTTTTGCCAAGATTATTCCTTATCCATCTTGCAAGGTTTCTAAGTTCTACAGGGTCATCATTAATAGTAGGTACAATGTTTGTCACAACTTCTATATGAATATTCCATTTATTTTTTGCATAAACGATACTGTCCAGTATCTTGTGCCAATCAAAAATCGGGGTAATCTTCTCATAACTTTTATTGGAAAATGCTTTTATATCAACGCTAAAAGCATCCAGGTACGGCCCTATCAAATCCAGAGCTTGCTCTGTTATAGAACCGTTCGTAACATATACAGTGTAGAGTCCTGCTTTCTTTGCAAGCTTAGCAGTCTTTAGCGTATATTCAAACCATATTGTAGGTTCGTTATACGTCCATGCAATACCTCTGGCTCCGTATGATTTTGCAAGCTCAACTGCTTTTTCAGGGGGAACCTTCTCACTGACCATTGCAATTGTTTCTTCGTCAGGATGGAAACGGGAGAGCTCATAATTCTGGCATCCTCTGCAGCGGAAATTGCAGCTCCATGTACCTAAGGAGAGTACGCTTGTCCCTGGGTAAAAATGGAAAAGCGGCTTTTTCTCTATCGGGTCAATATTAACAGCAATAGCTTTTCCAAAAGGAGCAAGATAAAGTTTACCTTTAATATTTTTTCTGATACCGCAAATCCCCCATTTTCCCTCAGGAATGATGCATTTGTTGTGACAAGCAAGACACTGAACAGAATTGTTTTTTAATTTTTTATAGAGGGTGGCCTCTTTCATATTTTTTGAATCTTATTTGGTTCTTAATTTTCCTTTTAATGATTTGGTAGTGTCTTCGCAAACGAAATAAAGCTGGAGTGCGATAGCCAGTTTTATGAGGGTTGAATTTTCTAGCCCAATTTTTCATTTAATGGTAGAAGGAAGCTTTTTTAGTTAAGATTTTGTAAATATTTTCTAAGAAATCACCACCGGCATAACCTATAATGAATGCTAAGGCAGGACTAAAATTGCTCACTCCTAGAAAAGTCATTCCTGTATTCTTTACTGCCGCGGCAGTAAGAAGACCGATTACACCGGAAATAAACATCATTGTAAGAAAATAAGGTAAATTAAAAGGAACACTTTTATATGCTCGTTGGTGTTTAATGAAGCCTACTAGTCCTCTTACTACTCCTCCGCCAAATCCAGTGAGTAAAATCATTTCATAATCCATAATTTACTGTATTATAACAAGAATATAAAGAAAATAAAAAAGGGAGCTATTGTGCTCCCCAACCTCTTTAATTGTCCTCTTTATTTCCAAAAAATACGTAAAACATAGCCACTACTTCTGCAATAGTAGCTATGAATGTAAAAATAACCATTTATCTCACCTCCTTTCAATTTATATAGACTATTTTTCAATCTGCTATTTTTGCCTTACCATTTCGAGCGATAATATTGTAGCACTAATAACTAATCAAGTCAATTATCAAATATTATCGCGGAGGAAGTGAATTAATCTCATCATAAAGCGGAGATTATGAATAGTACCCAGGCGGAGATAAAG
>CAJXKN010000020.1 GCA_913055585.1 uncultured Caldisericota bacterium
AAACACTTGCAAGAGAGGTAGGGCAATTAAGCAATCCTGATATTAAGAAAAAGATAATTATAAATTATAAAAGCTACGAAATTGCTATTGAAAAAATATAGATGAAAAAGAAAAATACGCCAGCCAGATTTGTGGTATTGAGTTTCCTTGCGATTATTCTTATCGGAGGTACATTGCTGATGTTTCCTTTTGCCTGCAGAGGACATCATTTCACTAACCCCATAACAGCATATTTCACCGCTACTTCAGCGACCTGTGTAACAGGCTTGGTTGTGGTGGATACAGAAACATACTGGTCCGAATGGGGAAAGCTTATCATACTGCTCCTTATCCAGTTTGGTGGTCTTGGGTATATGACTATTGCTACTTTTTTCCTCATTCTTCTCAATAGAAGAGTTTCCTTAGGGCAAAGAATGATTTTAAAGGAAGGGTTAAATGTATCAAAGCTATCTGGCATTATGCATTTTATGAAAACAACACTTGTTGTTGTTGCAAGTATGGAAGGGATAGGTGCTATTGCGCTCACACTTCGTTTCTTAAAAGACTATTCTTTCAAAAGAGCTGTAGCAATGGGGGTATTTCATTCTGTATCTGCATTTTGCAATGCAGGTTTTGATATTGTAGGCAATTTTAAGAGTTTTGTAGGATATACAAATGATCTTACCGTCAATTTGACTGTAATGATACTTATTATTATGGGAGGAATTGGTTTTTATGTATTGTGGGGATTCATTCATCCAACCAGACGAAGGCTGAGCCTTCATACAAGAATTGTATTGAAGACAACGTTATATCTCATTCTTATCGGAGCAGGGTTCTTTCTCCTATTTGAATGGCATAATCCAAAAAGTATAGCAAATCTACCTCTGCGTGCAAAGCTACTTGCTGCATTTTTTCAATCTGTTACAGCACGTACTGCAGGGTTTAATACAATACCAATATCTAATCTTAATCAATCTACTTTAGTTATCCTAATGCTTCTTATGTTTATAGGCGGTTCACCAGGAGGCACTGCAGGTGGCATAAAGACTACGACATTCATTGTAATTTTAGTCTTTATTATCAATGCAATAACTGGAGAAGGTAGAGTAGTTGTAGGAAGGAGGACAATAAATAAGGAAGTTGTATTGAGAGCTATATTCATATTTGGATTTGCCGTTCTGACAATTACTACTTCTATGCTTATTATCCTTGCAGTGCAAGGAAATGAATTTACACTTTTGCAGGTAATGTTTGAAGTATTTTCTGCATTTGGTACAGTAGGGCTTTCAACGGGGATCACACCACACCTCTCATCTCTTTCACGTTTAGTAATTATTGTTACAATGTTTGTAGGAAGAGTAGGGCCAATAAGTTTAATCATTAGTATGATGGGTAAGAGAAAAACACCTCATATAGGTTATCCTGAGGAAAAAATTGCAGTAGGATAGGAGGTAAAAAATAATGAAAAAACAATTTGGCGTAATAGGATTGGGAAGGTTTGGTATAGCTGTTGCCAGACACCTTGAAGAGTTAGGTTATCCTGTACTTGCTATTGATAGAGACCCTGATCTTGTTGATGCAATCAAAGATGATGTAAGTTTTGCAGAAGTTGTAGAAGCAACAGACCCTGAGGCACTTGATGCTGCAGGTATCAAAAATTGCGATACAGTTGTTGTTGCTATTGGTGACACACAATCAAACATACTGGTTTCGCTTATTTTGGAGGAATTAGGAATAACTCATATTTTAGCGAAAGCAAGTAGCGAAATACATGGAAGAGTATTGAAAAAAATAGGAATAAAAGATATCGTTTTTCCCGAGAAAGATATGGGAATTCGCACTGCAAACAAAATTACTTCTTCAAACATTCTTGACTATATTTCAATATCAAAAGAGTTTGATATTGTAAA
This sequence comes from uncultured Caldisericota bacterium, assembly GCA_913055585.1. Classification (GTDB taxonomy): domain Bacteria; phylum Caldisericota; class Caldisericia; order Caldisericales; family Caldisericaceae; genus CAJXKN01. The sequence continues at coordinate 1,893 of CAJXKN010000020.1, forward strand.
ATACAGTGCGCAAAAGAGCTTATTGGGTAAAACGCTTAGAGAACTTTCATTAAGAAACAAATTTGGGATAACGATTATTGCAATCAAGAGGGATACGAATGTAATCGTATCACCTGGTGCAGATGAGAAGATTTTGAAGGGTGATCTACTGTTTCTCGTTGGAAAAACCTCTGAGATTGGAAGATTTGAAAAGGAGTTCTCAAAATGATAAAGCTTATTACTATTGATTTATGGGATACGCTCATCTCTGATAACAAGGCTAATGAGAGAAAAAGAGATCTACTCCGTACTGACTTCATAATAAAAATAATGAATCTTCCAGTGAGTTACAGGGAAAAAATTCTTGATTATCTTACAGGGCTTACACAGATATTCAAACATCCCTCAAAAGAGAACGAATGGGCACTTCTTCCAGAGACTCAGCTTTTACACTTATTTAAAAGTTTGAATGTAAACCCAAGCAGCAGGCAATTTGAAGAAATATTAAAATTCTATACAGAATGTGCTCTTGATAGTCCACCTTCACTTACTGAGAAGGATGTACCAGATACATTAAAAAAGCTTAAGGAAAAATATAAGCTTGCTCTCATTTCAAATACAGGGAAAACCCCTGGAAAGGTACTGAGAAAAATTCTTGAAAAATTGAATATTCTCTCCTACTTTGATATGCTTATTTTTTCCGATGAAGTAAAACTACGAAAACCGGATCCAAAGATATTTCTTCTTCCCTGTAGAGTATTTAATGTACTTCCGGAAGAAACTGTACATATTGGGGACTCAGAAAGGATTGATTTTTATGGTGCCAAAAACGCTAAAGTAAATCCTCTGCTTTACGCTCCTATGATTCCAAACCCAGGCACTAACTTGTTTGTAAGGAGCTTGAAAGAAATAGAAAATGCAGTAGATAAATATTACAATAAAAATTGATAGATCTATTTTTCATCAAGGAAGAATAGGCAACCCATGACTCCTTTTTATTCTATTATGGAATTTTCTTTGCTTACATTTTTTAAGCGGAACATTATTTATCTCTTTATATTAATGAGAGTGTAGTTTTGATTTTTGTCGATGTATACGGGAGAATGTCAACTCTATGTAAGTTAACACATTAGTGTTTGTATTCAGAAAATCATTTTTCAAATAAAGTCTTATGTTATTATGTTATCATTTGGCAGTGGCAAGTTGGATTCGAACGTTTGACTTTAAATGAAGTTTCTTTAAAATATATAAAAATTAGGAGGCAAAGGTGAAGAATGCATTAGAGAAAATAAAACATAAAACAGTAGAAATAATTAATACAACAGAGCTTGAAGAAAGACTTAAGAGTGGGAAAAAACTCCGCATAAAATTAGGAGCAGATCCTACTGCACCTGATCTGCACCTTGGTCATTACGTTGTAATGAGAAAACTCAGGGACTTTCAAGAGCTCGGGCATACTATCGTATTCATTATAGGTGATTTCACTGCTCTAATAGGTGATCCGTCCGGACGTTCCAAAACACGTCCTGCGCTTCAAAGGGTGCAGATTGAGGAAAATGCAAAAACATACTTTGATCAGGTATTCAAAATACTGGATAGGAAGAAAACAGAAATTCATTTTAATTCTGAATGGCTATCAAAGATAAATCTGGAAAGATGGATTCGTATTTCTTCAAACTTTACCGTTGCAAGGATATTAGAAAGGGACGATTTTTTCAACCGTTACAGAGCAGGTATACCTATTTTCTTCCATGAGTTTTTCTACCCTGTAATGCAAGCATATGATTCCATTGCAGTAAAAGCAGATGTGGAATTAGGAGGAACAGACCAAAAATTCAACCTGATGATGGGGAGGAGATTACAGGAAGCAATGAATGAGCCTCCGCAGGTAGCCATCGTTATGCCTATTCTCAGAGGTACCGACGGAGTGAAGAAAATGAGTAAAAGTCTGGGAAATTACATAGGAATTACCGAAGATGCCTATTCTATGTTTGGAAAAGTTATGTCTATACCAGATACAATAATTTCTGAATACTACTTTCTTGTGCTGGACAGATCAGAGGAAGAAGCGAAAGAAATAGACAGGATAATACAAACAGGAGAAGTAAATCCGATGAAGCTTAAGATGCAGCTTGCAAGAGAAATCGTTGCACTGTTTCACTCTGAGGAAGAGGCTGAGAGAGCGGAAGAAAATTTCAAAAAGGTATTCAGCAGAAAGGAACTCCCCGAAGAAATGGAAGCAATTTATATTGACCTGAAAAGAGATGAGAAAATAGATATTGTAACACTGCTCAAAGAGAATAATATTGTGCCATCAAAGTCTTACGGAAAGAGACTTATCCAGCAGGGGGCAGTAGAGATAAACGAGAAAAAACTCAGTGACTTTAGAGAAAAAGTAGTATTGAAAGAAGGCGATGTGATCAAAGTAGGTAAAAGAAAATTCTTCAAAATTGTAGTTAATAGTAGGAAGGAGTAGATATGATTAAAACGGTAAAAGGCTGCAAAGATATATATGGAAGAGAGATGGAGCTCTTTCAGTACATTGAGAATGTACTTTCAAAAATGGCCGAATCTTATGGTTATACAAAGATAATTACACCGATTATTGAATATTCAGAACTTTTTCAGCGCTCTGTAGGAGAAGATACAGATATTGTAGAAAAGGAGATGTACACATTTCAGGATAAAGGTGGAAGAAGCCTTACGCTCAGGCCAGAGATTACTGCATCCGTTGCAAGAAGCTATGTAGAAAATCATTTTGAAACCCTGCCAGCACCTCTCAGGAAATATTACATAGGTCCTTGCTTTAGATATGAAAAGCCTCAGAAAGGGCGTTACAGAGAATTTTACCAATTTGGAGTAGAGGCAATAGGTGATATTTCCCCGTTGATAGATGCAGAAGTGATATCACTTGCATATAACATTGCAAAGCAATTTTCTCTGAAAAATATAAAAGTGAGGCTAAACAGTATCGGATGCAGAAAATGCAGACCGCACTATAAAGAGGCATTGAAAGAAGCACTGAAGCCACATTATGAGGAACTCTGCTCTGATTGCAAAAGGCGCTTTTACACGAATCCTCTGCGTATTTTAGACTGCAAAAAAGAAAGTAAAGAGCTTAAAGAGAGTTTACCAAAGATTACGGATTATCTCTGTGATGAATGCAGAAATCACTTTGATAAAGTAAAAGAATATCTCAGCTTGATGAATATTCCGTTTGAGTTAGACCACACACTCGTGAGGGGATTGGACTATTACACAAAAACTGTTTTTGAAGTTATCTCAACAGACCTTGGTGCACAAAATGCTTTGCTTGGTGGTGGAAGATATGATTATCTTATCGAGGAATTGGGCGGTCGGCCTGTACCTGCTGTAGGGTTTGCGATGGGTATGGAACGATTGATGACAATTTTAAAAGCAGAGAATAAAATAGTACGTAAAGACCCTGTTATATACATTGCATATCAGAAAGAGGCATTGAAAGAGGCAATAGAGATTGCTAATAAACTGAGAGGCGAAGGATTCATTACTCTGCTTGATATAAAAGGTGGAAGTTTTAAGAAACAGTTTGAAAGAAGCTCAAAGAGAAATGCTTCCTATACGGTAATTATAGGAGAAGAAGAAAAAGAAAAGAATACGGTACAAGTGAAGAATATGAAAACAAAAGAACAAAAGGAAATACCAAAAGGTGAGATTGTAACTTTTCTTAAAGAATGGAGAAAAAATGCTTAAAAGAACAATAAATTGTGGTGAAATTGAAGAAAAAGATATTGGAATGGAGGTTATTATCAATGGATGGCTGCACAGGAAAAGAAATCTTGGTGGCCTTCTCTTTATGGATATAAGAGATCGTTCTGGTATTGTTCAGGTGGTATTTGACCCTGCGACAACAGAAAAAGAACTGTTCAAAATGCTACAGTCATTAAAGGTGGAGTCTGTTGTTGGCATTAAAGGTACGGTAAGAAAACGTATCAAAGCAAATCCAAAGCTTAAGACAGGTTTATTAGAAATTGCAGGTAAATCAGTAGAGGTATTTGCAGAAGCTGAGGACTTGCCTTTCAGCCCATTTACAGATGAGAATACGGATGAAACAATAAGGTTAAAGTATAGATATCTTGATTTGAGAAAACCTGAAGTAAGAAAAATACTTGAGTTACGTGCAAAAGTTACACAGAGTATAAGAAACTATTTGATTAATCATAATTTTATAGAGGTTGAAACGCCAATTCTTACGAAGAGTACTCCAGAAGGTGCAAGAGATTTTATCGTGCCATCTCGGTTGAACAAAGGCAAATTTTATGCATTGCCACAATCGCCACAACTTTTCAAACAAATCCTTATGATTGGCGGCTTTGAGAAATATTTTCAGATTGCACGCTGCTTTAGAGATGAGGACTTACGACAGGACAGGCAGCCAGAATTTACACAGATTGATATCGAGATGTCTTTTGTTGAGCAGGAGGACATCATTAGGTTAGTGGAAGGTATGTACAAAAATCTTTTTAAAGAAATATTGGATGTAGAATTGACTATACCTTTTAAAAGGATGAAGTACGATGAAGCGATGTTACGTTTTGGTACGGACAAACCGGATACACGTTTTGGTATGGAGATAAAAGATTTAACAGAAGCCTTTAAGGATAGTAACATAAACATTATACGAAGCAACATAGAAAAGGAACAAAAACTCCTTGCGCTGTTTTTACCTGGCGGTGCATCGCTTTCAAGAAAAGAAATCAATGACTTAAAGGAAGAGGTAAAAGAAAAGGGAGTAAATGGATTTATTGAATTTAAGATAAAGGATAATATTGTTACATCATCCTATGCAAAGTACCTTAAAAAAGATGAAAAAGAGTTGCTTCTCAAAATGGGCGAAACAAATGACTTAGCTATGCTTTTCATTGTACATCCAAAAAAGGGGCAGGAAACAATAGGAAGAATAAGAGTATTTCTTGCAGAAAAATTTCACCTCATCCCAAAAGGAAAATGGAATTTCTTATGGATTACTGATTTCCCTTTCTTCTCGTTCAATGAAGAAGAGAATCGATACGAAGCAGAGCACCATCCTTTTACTATGCCAAATCCAGATGAATTGGATAAGCTTGAAACGGATAAAGACCATATTCACGCACTTGCATATGATTTGGTGCTGAACGGCAATGAATTAGGAGGAGGAAGTATCAGAGTGCACAATCCGGCTTTGCAAACACGTATTTTTAAAGCAATCGGATTAAAAGAGGATGAAGCTAAAGAGAAATTTGGATTTCTCATCAAAGCATTAAAGTTAGGGGCACCTCCTCATGGTGGCATTGCATTTGGACTTGATAGACTTGTATGGATTATGAGCAATGCAAAAAGCTTAAGAGACGTTATTGCATTTCCAAAGACAACAGCAGGCATCTGTCCTTTGACGGATGCGCCAGGTGAAGTAACAAAAGGCCAACTCAATGATCTGGGGATAGAGATAAAAAATGGACAAAAGAACTGATAGGATGCCAAAAGAATTTAAACTTACAATCTACATTATTACAGTGGGGCTTACATATTTCCTGCTCTACTCCGTTGATTTCTATACAAAGTTCAGAGAAAAGACTTTTTTTCTTTATGCCGTTGCCTTTGCTATTACATATATCTTTTTGCTTGTCTTCCTTGCCCTTAAGAAGAATTGGGCACGCATTGGCCTTGTCGTACTTTCATACGTACAGATTATTTTTGCAACTGCTTTACTAATCGCACTCATATTTTTCAAGCAATCAACTGCGTTTCTTGCAAGGGTGATGCATACTGGAGTGTTTACATTCTACCTCATCCTGGGACAATTTAATACTACTCCAGAGAGAGGAACAATAGCTTTAGCAATCATTATCACCTGGACAGCAGTTATTATAAAATTTTTGATAAACAGGGAAACAAAACGTTACATCATAACAAAAAACTATGAGCTTCAAAATACACAGAAGCAGGCTATTATTATCCTCACTCTTTTTTTTATTTCTCTCGGTGTTATACTTTTTCTTGTAAAGTTTTAATGCTTCTACCTCTCCTGTAAAGAATGGGATAACTATGAAATAAAATCATACGGTTTTTCTAAAAATTCTTCCAATACAACTGTCATTGCACCTATGAGGCAGTTGTTTCCCTCTAACTTTGAGCGTACAATTGGAATCTTTTTACCTATACCATAAAATGAACGTTTTTCTATTAATTCACGCATCGGTTTAATAATAACATCTTCCAATGAAGTAAGAGGGCCAGAAATGATAATTTTCTTTGGTGCAAGAAGATTTACAGCGTTGACCAACACATATCCTATAAGCTTTGCTTTATCTTCCAATATTTTAATTGTTCTCTCGTTCTTGTGTGATACAAGTTCCCTAAGTTGAGATACTGTAGAAACCTTCCTTCCGCAAGACTTTGAAACATCTGACAGTATTCCATTTAAACCGGCATATAATTCTACACATCCTCTATTACCACAGTCGCACTGTTTACCTCCCTTTCTATCAATGGATGTATGGCCAATTTCTCCAGAAACTCCGAAATTACCTGTATAAAGCTTATTGTTTAAAATAATGCCTGATCCAATACCATAACCGAGGTGAAGCAGAAGAAAATCAGATACACCTCTTCCTGAACCAAAATACTTCTCTCCTACAGCCTCTGCATTCGCATCATTTATAACAATTGTACGAAGGCCATATTTTTCCTCCAGTATCTTTTTTACTGGAAGGTTATTTATTTTAGGAAAATGAGGGACACTAATAACAATGCCTTTGTCATGGTCAATCATTCCAGGGCAGGAAAAACCTATACCCAATATTCTTCTTATGGGAAAATGGTTGACAAAAGAAGAAATGATTCTCTCAACCTTATCCATATCCCTTCTTGAGAATGAATCACTCTTTACCTCAATTGATGTTTGCTCAATGATTTTTCCCGAAAGATTCATTACAGCACCAATAATGTGAAGATAAGAGAAATCAATACTTATTATATAGAATGCATCGTTATTAAAATAAAGGCCTATTGGATTTCTTCCTACATTATTGCTTTTAATCTTCTTTTCCGTTAATAAGTTATTTTCTATCAAAAAAGCAACAATCCTGGAAACGGTAGGAGGCGTTAAGTTAGTACTCCGTACTATATCAGCTCTGGACATCCCTTGATTTTCTCTCAGGAGTTTCAGTACAACGGATGTATTTTCCTCTTTTAGGCTGCTTTGATTTTTGCCTTTCAAAGTTTACCTCCTTATTCTATAATTAAGGTAAATATTGTATCTTTACTACAGATTTATCCTTATTAAAACTGTACTTTAAGTTAAAAGCATATGCAATTGATTTTAATGGGAGAATTGGTATACCTTCTTTGATAAAGCTTCTCACATCCGGGTTTCCGGGGTAAAGTGGCATTGCAGAATTATTTAATAAAAATTTGTTCTGCCCGATCCAGTGAACGAGTTTATTTCCCATAAATTGTATAGTAACATTATTCTCTTTGGGAGAGAATTTATATGTACCTCCAAGAGCTTTAACGATCTGCTCAACGGGTGCGCCTACATCATCCCATTTATCAATATATACTGCCTGGATGTGCTTTACAGGATCTATCTGCCATACTTCTCCATTCCTTGTGAATGTGTTTTTCTCTAAATAAACTGTAAGCGTTACAGTATAATTTACAAAGAATTTTTCTTCTCTACTTACTTTTTCATCATCTTTCCCATCACCATTAGAGTCTTCAAATACAACGCCCTTCAGATCAATAAGTTTACCGTTGGGTATATCCTTATCTAATTTTAGTAGAAAATTAATTTTTACATTTTCACCCGGCTTGATGCTGCCATTCCATTTCAATACATTATTCTCTATTTCTACTTTTCCTTTAGTAGACTTTATGCTCTTCTGAATAACAGTTGTCTTATCAGGGATTTCCAATGTAAATTCATCATTTGAAGGATCGTCCTTCTGAATTCCTTTCCCTATATTTTCAAGCGAAATATTTATAGGAATTTCATCCGCTGGTTTCACTGTTTTTTCAGCTTCTGCCTTAACATCCTCTACAATTTTGGGCAGAGGCTTTATCTTCTCGAGCGGTAAAAAAGGAATCGTTGCAAGTGTTTTACTATTTGCATTGTAACTTCTTAAAATTTGACTTTGCGTTTTGCCCTTCGGTACAAATATATCGCATACATTTGGGGAGACACCTGCATTAAACGCATCAGGATCTGCGCCACCCAGTTGCCACTCAGAAGCAGTAGTTAAGACCTGTCTCCAGTAGCCTACGCCATATCCATCCTGGCTGCCAGAGATAATAGCAACGTATGGCTTATAGCTCTTGCTTAGCTGAATGTATTTTTTAGGCAAAGCAACTGTGATAATATTGTTCTTCTGATCTACACTAATAGTGAGTTCTCCCTGTGCAATTGTACCATTTGCAAGTTCAATATAGTTTCCATAAGACCAGCCTGCAATACGCAGTGCTATATCCCAGGGATGTTTTTTATCAAGCTGTACATTAGGACCTTTTGTTATGGTAGATGTTTTACCGCCATTCTTAAAATCAATGTACGTTTCAAGAATCTGGAATGACATACCATTTGGGCCATTCCAGGGATTACCACCAAGGTTTGCCATTTTATATTGAAGCATATAATTCTTGCCGCTATCTATCATTTTAAATGAGATAAGGTCAAATAAACCTTTCCCTGCATTTTTAAACACAGGATCAAGCGGATATTGATATGTGCCAGGACCATTATCATCCCCTTTGTCATCCAGAAGCTCGCCAACGACGTTACCTTTAATTTCAAGGGGAAGCTTTATGTGAATAGGAATCGTGTAGGGAATGAATGTTCCGTCTTCCTTATTGCCTGCAAATGCAATATATATGTTGGATTTATCCAGGTTATTTATATCTATAGAGATCGTTTTATTCTGTATTTGCCTGCCAGTTGATGTTACTTCAAATAGTTCATCTATCGGAATACCAATATTAGAACTATCATAAGGGAATGGATTCATATGAAATGCACTCGGTACGCCATTTATAAGAAAGAACGGTTTTTTTATGCTCTTACCGTCAAAAATGGCCGTTTTCATATCATTCGTTTTTGCATTGATAGAAGCTTCTATAAACTTGCCATCGTACATAAGTTTTATTTCAGTATTTTGCTGTAAAACGGGAACATTGGTAAACTTTCCTTTTTCAAGATATAGTGTGGTACTTCTGTAAGGTGCTCCATCAGGAAAATAGTTGCCGAATAAATACGCAGGGGGCGTTTTTCCTATAAGCCTATAAACCTTGAAAAGATACATCTTAAAAAGTCTGTCAAAACCCATATCGTTTCCTGAATCCTGATCGTTTCCATACCACCAGAACCAATCGCTTCCTTCTGCGCGCATTAAATCCTCTTCTGCCTCAGTTTTAGCATCTCCATTTACGTTACTTTCAAGAAAGGCATTCCTTGCATCTTTAAGGATCATCCATCCCATATTTTCCTGTTTTTCTCCAATCCATGTATCTAATGTAGGGTTAACCCAGCTTGATTCGCCAAACTGTCCGCTAACTGTTTCCGTAGGGAGGTCAGAATAACGTGTAATATCAGAAATATCTTTATTTTTCAGATTAAGCGTAGTAACGTTATGTATAGGAACCGTTTTTCCTTTCCCGAATTCCTTTATGTATTCACTTGGTGTAATGGTTCTTATTTTACCCTCTTTTTGAAGATCCGAAAGCTTCTTATAAAAAGCATTCAGGAAATCATTTCCGTCATTATTATAATTTTCCCATGCATTCTCTCCATCCAATGCAATTGTGTAAACCAAATTTCCATTCGTATTCTGCTTTTCTACATTAAGCAGAGTATTTGCAACATCATTTACTGCATCCTGCACACTTTTACCAGAATATCTAAAGCCTATACCGTCAGAGAGATATTTATCTCTGAAAAATACGGTAACCCCATCTGTACTATAAGGCATAAATTTTGCAAGTGGATCTTTACCAACATCCATTCCAAGCTTACTTAAATTGTCTGCATCGGAAATCGTCCAGTTCCATCCGGCATTATGGAACATATTAAGTGCTGCATCGTTTATCGCACACTCGGGTGCCCATACGCCTTTAGGCTCTGAGCCAAACGTACTTTTAAAAACTGTATTTGCCTTGTCTATTTGCATCTTTAAATCATTATCCCATCCAAAATCCATAAGAAGAGCAGAGATCGGATGTGCATATGGTGTCGTAACAACTTCTATCTGTTTTTTATCAAGCAACTTTTTATATTCAGGAAGAATCTTTTTCAAAATCATATTTTGAGCGTTCATTATTTTCTGAATGTCTGCTTCAGTATAATCATTATTGTTAAAAGCTTTATCATAGAGTGGCTTTAAAGAGGAATCATTCTTTACATATTCATTGTCCATCCAGAAGAGGTTAAACAAAGCAATAAGATTTGTATAGTATTGATTAGAGAAGGTAGAAGTAATCTTTTCTATTCTTTCTTTCTCGGGGAGGCTTCCATATTTTTTAAATACCTCCTGTCTTTTATCTAATATATCTTTGTACATAGGAACTTTATTTACGATATGAGCCCAGTTTATGTCAAAAAAGCCACCGGGTATCTGAAGTATCTCCCATTTTTGTGTCTCTGTAAGTTTTTCGGGAGGAATAAGAGAAATAATCTCTCTTGTGTCCTTTGCCCCATTCAAATAATCTTTTAATTGTGCAATAAGTGAGCCAGAGAGATCAAAAGAGACTTTTATATCAGGATGCTGAGAAACGATGTAAGGCATTCTGTAATAATCTTTTACCCCGTGCAGCCTCACCCAGGGAAGTATATATTCGCCTGATACAGGATTTTTATAGAAAGGCTGATGGTTGTGCCACATTATAATCACGTTCAAAGGTTTCCCCTTTGATAATTCCTTTTTTGGCTTGCAGCTGGAGAAAGAAATAACGGAAAATAAAAGTACAAGAATGACAAAAACTGTTATAATTTTTTTCATATTTTTCATCATTTCACCTCTATTATTTTTTAATTGTTACTTTCTAATTATAATACAAATCTCAAAAATTCAAAAGTCAATTTCTGAGAAAATTAAAACTTTGCCATAATTCCATCCCTTATAGTCTAATATGGTACGCCTGAGGGGAATCGAACCCCTATCTGCGGCTCCGGAGGCCACCGCCTTATCCGTTAGGCTACAGGCGCTTACTCAACTGTTACAGATTTTGCTAGATTTCGTGGTTTATCAATGTCTAACCCTCTCGACTCTGCTGTATAATATGCAATGAGCTGCAAAGGGATAACAGAAATAATAGGAGAAAGGTCAGGGATTGTTTCAGGAACGTAGAATGTTTTATCAGCAACGCTTTCCATATCTTTATACCCTTTTCTTGTTATAGCAAGCACTTTACCTTTTCTTGCTTTTACTTCTTTTATGTTACTCAACGTTTTTTTATAGAGAGGTGCATACGTGTCAATAGCAATAATCAGCGATTTTGGTGTAACTAAAGCTAAAGGTCCATGTTTTAATTCACCTGCAGGATAACCTTCTGCATGTACATACGAAATCTCTTTGAGTTTCAATGCACCTTCAAGCGAAAGTGCGTAGTCAAGATTTCTTCCGATGTAAAATGTTTCTTCAATATTTTTGGTTGTATTGTAAACAAACTCTGCAATTGCATCTGCTCTATCCAATATTGACTGTGCTTTCTCTGGGAGCATTTTTAACTCTTTTACAATTGTTCTTTCGGAAGATTCTGATAGTTTGCCTAAAGATTTTGCAAGATAAGAGATAATAAGTCCAATAACTTCTACCTGTGCTACGTATGCCTTTGTTGAAGCTACTGCAATCTCTGGACCTGCATGAACGTATACAACGTTATCCACCTCACGAGCCACAGAACTTCCAACGACATTTACGATGCCAATTGTTTTTGCACCTTTTTCCTTACCGAGTCTCAGAGCTGCTAAAGTATCAGCTGTCTCTCCTGATTGGCTTATCACAAAGAGGAGTGTTTTATCATCTATTACAGGGTCACTATAACGAAATTCAGATGCCACTTCAGCTTTAGAAGGAATTTTTAAGTATTTTTCTGATAGATACTTGCCTACGACACCAGCATGGTATGCAGTGCCACAAGCAACGAAAAAGACTTGATTGATGTTCTTCAAATAATCTTTTGATAAGTTTTTAAGCTCAGGGATTTCAATGGAATCGTTCTTTATTCTGCCACGCATTGCTTCTTTTATCACGTGTGGCTCTTCAAAGATCTCCTTCAGCATAAAGTGTTTGAATCCACCTTTTTGTGCATCTTCTGCGTTCCACTGTATACTTTGTACAGGTCTTTCTATCTTATTTCCTTGTTTATCATATATATTTACTTCTTTTTTTGTAATCTCTGCAATATCACCATTTTCAAGCGTAATAATTTTGTGTGTATATGGTAAGAGTGCAGTAATGTCTGATGCAACAAAGTTTTCATTTTTACCTAATCCAATGACAAGCGGGCTATCATTTCTTGCTACAACAAGTTTATCTTTTTCAGACTTTGCTATTACAGCAATAGCGTAGGAACCTTCAATGATGTTTAGAGCTCTCTGTACTGCCTCAAGTAAATTACCATCATAGAATTCTTCAATGAGATATGGAATAACTTCTGTGTCCGTTTCCGAGCGGAAATTGTGCCCTTCCTTAATTAGCATTTTCTTTAGTTCGAGGTAATTCTCCACAATGCCATTGTGTACAACAACAATGTTTTTGCTTTCGCTGTAATGGGGATGTGCATTTACTTCATTTGGTATTCCATGTGTTGCCCATCGTGTATGTCCTATACCTAAAGTACCTTTTAATGGAAACTCCTTGAGCTTTTTTTCCAGTACCTTTATCCGTCCTTGAGTTTTTACAACATTTAGATCATCACCCAGCACAGCAACACCTGCAGAATCGTATCCTCTGTATTCCAGATGCTTCAACCCATCAATAAGGAGAGGAAGTGCCTTTTTATTCCCTATGTAACCTACTATTCCGCACATTGCTTTGCCTCCTCTAAAAAGTTTTTGATTTTTTCTGCAATCTCTGTTATTTCTTTTTTATCTTTGCCTTCTACCATAATGCGAATCAAGGGTTCAGTACCTGATGCACGAACGACTATTCTTTCTCTGTTAGAAAGCTTCTTTTTTTCTTTATCTATAAAATCCTGTACCTTTAAATCATTTAAAATCTTTTTATCTTTTACTCTCACATTCAAAAGGATCTGAGGAAAATGCACGACACCTTTTCTTAATTCACTTAAAGGCATATCTTCTTCCTTCATTACCTTTAATAAATACAATGCTGTGATAAGCCCATCGCCTGTGTGGCTTTCTTCAAGGATAATGATATGTCCGGATTGTTCTCCACCAATAATTGCATTATTTTCCTGCATCTTCTGTAGTACGTACCGATCCCCTACTTTCGCACGCAAAAAAGTTATTCCTGCTTTATTAAACGCTCTTTCGACGCCCATATTACTCATCACTGTACCGACAACTTTATTTGCAGAAAGTTTATTTTTCTTCTTCAGATACTTTGCAATGATAAGCAT
>CAJXKN010000021.1 GCA_913055585.1 uncultured Caldisericota bacterium
TTGTACTCTCTACAAAGAGAAATAGCAGTTGAGTCCATTGCTTTTAAATCTTTTGTAAGAAATTCAGTGTAGGATATAGAGGTATATTTACGTGCATTCTTATTTTTTAGAGGATCGGCAGAATAAATAGCATCCACTTTGGTGGCTTTAAACAAAGCATCTGCCTTTATTTCAATGGCACGCAAAGCTGCAGTTGTATCAGTAGTGAAGAATGGAAGGCCTGTCCCTCCTGCAAATATTACTACACGCTTTTTGCGTAAATGCGAGAGCGCCTTAGTAAGAATGTAAGGCTCCGCCACTTGTGTAAGACTCAAGGATGACATAACTCTTACATCAGTCCCTTTTTTTGTAAGCACACCCTGTAGGGCAAGAGCATTAATCACTGTAGCAAGCATGCCCATATAATCTGCAGTAGCTCTGTCAATATTAAAGCTTTTACTTTCTACCCCTCTAAAGATGTTGCCTCCACCTATTACTATTCCTATCTCAATATTATGTGCTTGGAGTATATTTATTTGATCTGCAATGTCGTTTAACACTTCTGTATCGATGCCAAACTCCTTTTTACCAAGCAGTGCCTCTCCGCTAAGTTTCAAAAGAATTCTCTTAAGCTGTTGCAATTACTCCTCTCCCACCTTAAAACGAGCGAATCTCCTCACAGAAATATTCTCTCCAAACTTTGAAATATACTCTTTTATGAGCTCCTGTACTGTTTTTTTCTCATCACGTATATAGGGCATTTCAAGCAAGCAATGCTCTTTATAGAATGATTCAATTTTGCCCTCTACAATCTTCTCAATAACATTCTTCGGCTTCTTTTGCCCTTCAAATTGCTTTCTATAAATTTCTCTTTCTTTCTCCAACACATCTTTTGGCACATCCGTCCTTGCAATATAATCCGGATCAGTAGCTGCAATCTGCAGAGCAATTTCATTTCCAAGAACTTTAAACTCATCTGTCCTTGCTACAAAATCTGTTTCACAATTCAGTTCAACTAATACGCCAAGTTGTGCTCCAGGATGAATATAAGAAGCAATAATACCCTGCTCTGTTGGTCTACCAGCCTTTTTAACTGCCTTTGCAATTCCCCTTTCTCTCAAAATTTCAACAGCCTTTTCAATATCATTATTTGCTTCTACAAGTGCTTTTTTACAATCAACAATGCCAGCATTTGTTCTTTTACGCAATTCCTTAATAAGTTCTAAATTCATTTTTTTAACTCCTTTGTTGGATTTTTTAGTAAACTTTCAGATAATTCTTCCCCTTCAAGATTCTTCTTTTCTTCATCATTCTCTACCTTCCCTTCTTTTCCTTCAATTACAGCATTTGCAATTATAGAAGTGAATAGCCTTAAGGACCTGATTGCATCATCATTACCAGGAAGCGGATAATCAATCTCTTCTGGATTTGAATTAGAATCTACAATACCTATTACAGGAATATGTAACCTTCTCGCCTCTAATATTGCACTGCGCTCTTTATGCGTATCTGTTACAAAGACTGCACCTGGAAGAGCATCCATATCCTTAACACCTTCAAAAAGTTTTTGCAGCTTGGCAAGTTCACGTTCAAGCTTTACCTTTTCCTTAATTGTTATTGTCTCAAGATACCCTTCTTCTACTAATTTCTCCAGTTCTTTTAATCTATTAATACGAACCCTAACAGTAGCAAAGTTTGTAAGCAAACCACCTACCCAACGCTGATTTACATACATCATACCACATCTATTTGCTTCTTCTTTTACGATGTCCTGCGCTGCTTTTTTTGTTCCCACAAAAATAATTGTTTTACCTTCCTTTGAGAGATTGGAAACAAAAGCATATGCTTCTTCAATTTTCTTTACAGTAAGTCTTAGATCGAAAATATGAATCCCATTTCTCTCAGCATAAATGTAATCTTTCATCCTGGGATCCCATCTCCTCGTCTGGTGCCCAAAATGTGCACCTGCTTCAAGTAACTCTTTCATCGTTACAATTGCCATTAATAATACCTCCTATTTTTGTTTTTCCTCCCCTCCTTCTTCTTTCAGGAGACACTTCGTGCACAATCCTTGAAATCCAGAGGGTGTGAATTCACTATATTTTATTGTAAAAAAATAAACAAAAAAATCAAGTATGGAAAGTTTGTGAGTAAAAACAGAAGAAGAATAGATTTGCCCTAAAGCAATTTATTCAGTATAATATAGAGAGTATATGAAAGTAATAGCAGTAGTAGATGATGAAAAGGACATAACAAACCTTGTTGCATTTCATCTAAAGAGAGAAGGCTTCTCTGTACGCAAATTCTTCAATGGAGAAGACTTTATAAAAAGCCTGGCAAAGGAAACGTATGATTGTATTATACTGGACCTTATGCTGCCTGGGATTGATGGTATTTCCATTACAAAGTTTCTAAAAGCAAATGAAAAAACAGCAAATATTCCTTTAATAATGCTTACAGCAAAAGGAAGTGAAGAGGATATTATCACTGGCCTTGAAGCAGGAGCAGATAATTATGTAACAAAACCATTCAGCCCAAGAGTACTTACAGCAAAAGTAAAAGTTTTAACAAAGAAAAGAAAGGATGAAAAGATTATAAAAAGAAACGAGCTTTCAATAGATATTGAAAAGCATAGAGTAAACTGCGGAACAGAGCTTATTACTCTTACTCCTACAGAATTCAAAATGCTTGAAATTCTTGCAAAAAATGAGGAAAAAGTTTTCACAAGAGAGGACCTGCTCAATAGAGTATGGGGATATAGCGCTTCTCCGACACACAGGGCAGTAGATGTGCACATCAAACATATAAGGGAAAAATTGGGTAAATGCGGCTGTTATTTAAAAACAATAAGAGGAATAGGGTATAAGTTCTCCTTAGAAAAATGAAAACAAAGCTCTTTGCTGAAATATTGCTATTCGGAATTTCTTTAGTATTTCTTAGTTTACACTGGCATATAATAAGCATCTGCAGCTTCTCAATAGCAGTTATCTTGCTACTTTTAAATTATTATTCAGTTTCCTCTCATCTCAGAATCTTCTATAAGGCTCTAAGAGATATAAAAGAGAATAAATTCTCTGAGAAAATTTCCATTGGAAGGAGTGAATTTACAAACATAGAAAGCATAATAAATGATAT
Source organism: uncultured Caldisericota bacterium (assembly GCA_913055585.1). Taxonomy (GTDB): domain Bacteria; phylum Caldisericota; class Caldisericia; order Caldisericales; family Caldisericaceae; genus CAJXKN01. The sequence goes on from CAJXKN010000021.1 coordinate 3,115, forward strand.
TGGAGAAACAACAAAACTTCTATTCGAAAACCAGAATTCATGGGAAAAGGAAGTGAAGATGCTAATAAGTAGTATTGATGCACCTATATTTACTATCAGTACATCAGGCAAAATGTTACTGTGGAATAATGCGACAAATAAACTTCTTAGAAGGGCTGAAAATAAAGATAAAAACTTTTACTATTATGAACTATTGAAAAGCCAGGATCTTATTGACTTTATTAAGGAAAGCATTTCATTAAATGGATTTGTTACAAAAGCAATTCAAATAAATAATGTAATATATGAAGTGAACTTGTTTCCATGGCGTGGTTATTCTGAAAGAAAGATATCTATCTGCATTATGAAAGATATAACGGGAAAAGAAAAAACAAGAAGAATGGAAAAGAACTTTATAAATAGTATTTCACATGAATTGAAAACTCCAATATCCATTATAGATGGTTACGCTGAAACACTGGAAGCAAACCAACTTACCGTTGAGGAACAAAAGCAGTTTATAAAAATTATCAGAAGAAACAGTTTAAGAATGAAAAAGCTTGTGGAGAAGTTTTTGAAATTGAATGAAATAGAAAATCTCAAAGAAATCTCAAACAAGAAAATAAATCTTGCTGATATTGTAAAAATTGTATACAAGAGGAATCTGTTAGCAGCAGAGAGAAAGAAAATTTCTCTGATAATAGATACGGAAAAAGATGTAGTAATTAGGGGGGAGCCATTCCTTATTGAAGAAATGATTCAAAATATCGTGGAGAATGCAATACGCTATACAAATAGAGGTACAGTTAAAATAGCTATTTATAAAGATACTTTTGCAAATATAGAAATCAGTGATACAGGAATAGGGATTGAAGAGGATGTACTTCCTTTCATTTTTAACAAATTCTATAGAGCAAACAGTGTAAAAGATAAAAAGGAGGGTACAGGATTGGGGCTTTCCATCGCAAAAGATATTGTAAAATTGCACAACGGAAATATTTCCGTAAAAAGTAAAATAGGAAAAGGAACAGCATTTATCGTGCAGCTTCCGCTCTATGAAGAATAATTCACTTTTTATTAACACAATTTTAATGGTATTTATATTGGAGGTATAGAGCCTCCTTGTATAATGAAAATAGAAATACAAAAATTACAAGGAGGTTAAAATGAAAAAAATTTTTACCGTGTTGATTGTAGCCGTTATCATTGTGACAGCAGTGACGGGCTGCAACAAAAAAACTGAGCCTTCTAAGCCATCAAACTCGGAAAGCTCGAAAAGTGTTACTCTCCAGCTTAATGGTTCTACAACAGTATTCCCTATTGCACAGAAGGCAGCAGAGGAGTATATGAAATCACATCCAAACGTAAATATTTCTGTACGCGGCACAGGTTCAGGCAATGGAATTGCTGCTTTAATCAATGGTACTTGCGACATTGCAGATGCTTCTCGTCCGATGAAGGAGTCTGAAATTCAGAAAGCAAAATCAAAAGGAATAAATCCTGTTGCAACTGTTGTCGCAAAGGATGGTATTGCAGTTGTGGTAAATCCGGATAATCCTATAAGTGCAATTACTCATGACCAGCTAAAGGATATCTATACCGGTAAAATTACTAACTGGAAAACTCTCGGTGGAAAGGATATGAAAATTGTTCCCATTACAAGGGATTCATCCTCTGGTACATTTGAAATATTTGAGGAAAAAGTACTTGGAAAAGGTGTTGAAATGACGGATAAAGCAGTTGTTCAAGCATCCAACCAGGCAGTGAAAGAAACCGTTGCAAAAACGCCGGGCGCAATCGGGTATATAGGATTAGGCTACGTAGATAGTTCAGTAAAGCCACTAAAATATGAAGGTGTTTTACCAAGCAAAAAGACAGTACTTGATAGCTCATATGTGCTTTCCCGTCCTTTGTTTATGTATACAAATGGCGAACCTACTGGTATTGCAAAAGACTTCATTGATTTTGTAATGAGCCCAGAGGGTCAAACCATTGCCGAACAAGTAGGCTATGTTGCAGTAAAGCCAACACAGCCATAAAACAGTATAATACATACTTATACCTCTCCTTTCTAAGGAGAGGTTTTTTTAGTTTTGCAAAGGGAGGTATAATTGAATTAGATATGAAAAAAAGAGCAGTTATTGAATATTTCTTGCCAATATTTGGTTACATTGCAGTGGTTGCCCTCTTTGCCATTGTTATAACAATTTTTACAGAGGGCGTTACTACATTTAAATCGTATTCTTTATGGAAATTTCTCACGGGAACTGCATGGAGACCAACGGAAGAACCAGCTAAACTTGGCTCACTACCTCTGTTAGTTTCAACTTGTATCGTTTCAATTGTAGCAATGATAATAGCCATTCCTCTTGGACTTGCAACAGCAATTTACATTGGAAAACTTGCAAACGATAAAGTAAAAGATATTTTAAAACCAATTGTCGAGTTACTTGCAAGTATTCCTTCTGTCGTATACGGATTCTTCGGCATTGTCTTTATTGCTCCCCTTGTACAAAAAGTCTTGCATCTTCCCATAGGACAAACAGGTTTTACTGCAGGGCTTATCCTTGCATTTATGTCTCTTCCTACAATTGCAAGCATATCAGAGGATGCAATTACTGCTGTACCTGCAAGCTTTGAATGGGCATCCTTTGCTTTAGGTGCATCAAAGTTAGAAACTTTAATTCATATTGTTATACCTGCAGCAACACCTGGTATTATCACTGCCGTCTCTCTGGGTTTTGGGAGAGCAATAGGTGAAACAATGGCCGTGCTTATGGTAGGAGGTGGTGCATTAGGTATGCCACACTCCATATTTAGCCCTATGAGACCGATTACTGCAACAATCGCTGCAGAAATGGGTGAAACGCCAGTAGGGGGATTACATTATCATGCATTGTTTGCCCTTGCCTGTGAATTGCTTCTACTTGTTACTATCTTTAATGTTGTTGCTGAATATTTTCATCAAAAATTTACACGTATGAGAGGCTGATATGGAGAAAACAAAAAAACAAGAAATTATTTTTGCAGTTATTAAAATACTTGCATACTTATCTGTAGTATTCCTTGCAACATTACTTGGGTATATCTTTTTCAGGGGATTCAAAGTCATTAATATCCGTTTTCTCACGGATGTGCCAAGAAATGGTATCACAGAAGGTGGTATCTTTCCTGCTATTTTAGGTACATTTTATCTTGTGCTTGTCTCGTTCATTTTTGCCGTACCAATAGGAATATTAGCAGGTGTATATATTGCAGAATATACTGAAGAAAACAGATTTACACAGTTTATTCGTGTCTCTGTAAATATACTGTCGGGTGTACCATCCATTGTGTTTGGTTTGTTCGGACTTGCCATCTTTGTGAATAAGATGCACTTTGGCGTATCAATTCTCTCCGGTGGTCTCACATTAGGAATACTTATACTTCCAACAGTTATTCAGGCTACAATAGAAGCATTACGCTCCGTACCCTATTCATTCAGAGAAGCATCATTTGGAATTGGTGCAACGAAATGGCAAACAGTAAAAAACATTGTCCTGCCAACAGGTATATCTGGCATACTTACAGGTATCATCCTTAGTATTGGAAGAGCTGCAGGTGAAACTGCACCTATTCTTTTTACTGCTGCAACATTCTATACCGGAAGATTACCAAAAAGTATTTTTGATGAAGTAATGGCTTTACCTTATCTTATCTACGGATTGATGACAACGGGCACATTTCCTGATAAACAAATCCCTATAGCGTATGGGGCCAGTACAATTCTACTTCTACTTGTCTTTACTATGAGTATTATTGCTATTATAATAAGATTAAAGAGTCGGAGGAATAGAAAATGGTAAAAATAGAGGTAAAGGATTTAAAGTTATGGTTTGGTAACAAAAAAATATTAAAGGAGATATCTATGTCAATTCCTGAGAAATCCGTTCTAGCAATCATTGGTCCTTCTGGCTGCGGAAAATCAACCTTCCTGCGGAGCCTAAATAGAATGAATGACTTTATTAAAGGAGTTAAGATAGAGGGAAAAGTATATCTGGATGGAAAGAATATCTATAGTCCTGATGTAAATGTTTTTGAGCTTAGGAAAAAAGTAGGGATGGTATTCCAAAAACCTAACCCGTTTCCAAAAACCATATATGAAAACATTGCATACGGACTTAAAATTCATGGGATAAAAGATAAGAAAATGATTCAAGAAACTGTAGAGAAATCGCTAAGAGATGCAAACCTCTGGAATGAAGTAAAAGACAAGTTATTTGATAATGCATTCAGTCTTTCTGGTGGACAGCAGCAGCGCCTCTGTATTGCAAGAGCCATTGCAATAAAGCCAGAAGTAATTTTAATGGACGAGCCAACATCCGCCTTAGACCCTATTGCAACAAAACGTTTTGAAAACCTTGTTGAGGAGTTAAAAAAAGATTATACCATTGTTATTGTTACACATAACATCCAGCAGGCTGCACGTGTTTCACAGTACACAGCCTTTCTCTATGTAGGAGAACTTATTGAATTTAACAGGACAGAGAAAATATTCACAGCGCCAGAAGACAAAAGGACAGAAGATTACATTACAGGGAAATTTAGTTAAAAATAAACTTTAAGGAGGATATAAATGCTAACTAAAAGAATAGCAATATTAAAAGAACAACTTTTAAAGATGGCTAACATTGCTGAAGATATGGTAAAAAAGAGCATAAAGGCCTTAACAGAAAAGAACGAAGAACTTGCCAGAGAAGTTATAGAAAATGACGAACCAAAAGTAAATAAACTTGAAATTAAAATTGATGAAAATGCTATTGAAACCATTGCTCTATTCCAACCAGAAGCAAAGGATCTACGGACCGTTGCAATGATTATGAAAATAAATGGTGATCTGGAAAGAGTGGGAGATTTGTCAACAAATATAGCACAGTTTGCCTTACAGCTCATTCCTCAGCCTGACGTGAAACCATACATTGATCTTCCAAGAATGGCTGATACTGCTATTAAAATGCTGGACGATGCAATATCCGCATTTGTTTCGCAGGATGCAGAATTAGCAAGGGAAGTATGCAAAAGGGATGATATTGTAGATGGTTTAAACCAGCAAATTATAAGGGAGCTTATTACATTTATGATAGGTGACCCACGGACGATTAACCGTTCCTTGCAGATTATCCGCATCTCAGAGAACATTGAGCGCGTTGCAGATCTTGCGACAAACATAGGAGAGGATGTTGTATATATTGTACAGAGCAAGGTCATAAAGCACCATGCAGAAGAAAACGAATAAATGAAGTCATTGCAATTTTTTCTGGAAATGCTATGATTCAGAAAAAAAGGAGATGGTGTATATGCGTTATGATCCTGAATTATATAGAAAAATTGTCGGGGATGAGGTTATTGCAGAGATTTATAGGAAGTCACGTAAAATTTATAGTAAATACATACTGAATGTTAATTCTACATATCAGGGAGGGGGAGTTGCAGAAATGCTTTCCTCGCTTGTTCCACTAATGAATAATACAGGGCTTGATGTAGACTGGAGGATTTTGCATGGAAATCCAGATTTTTTTACTGTAACAAAAAAATTTCACAATGCATTGCAGGGAGCAGAAATAAATTTAACAGACCTCAAGAAAAATCTTTATGTTAAAACAAATGAAGATTTCTCTATATATACTCACATAAAACATGACGCAGTAATAATACATGATCCACAGCCACTTCCTTTAATTATATTTTACAAGAAAAGACAACCATGGATATGGCGTTGTCATATTGACCTTACTGCACCAAATCCTGATGTATGGAATTATCTTAAAACGTTTATTTTACGCTATGATGTAGTAATTATTTCAGATAAGGAGTACAGACATAACGACTTGCCTGTAGAACAAAGAGTAATTATGCCTGCAATAGATCCACTTTCTCCAAAGAATATGGAACTCCCAGAGAACACAATACAGAAATACCTCAAGAAGTTTGATATTCCAATGGATAAACCTATAATTACACAAATTTCACGCTTTGACCCATGGAAGGATCCTGAAGGAGTAATAGATATCTTCAAAAAAGTAAAGGAAGAAGTTGACACAAGGCTAGTACTCTGTGGGAATATGGCAACAGACGATCCTGAAGGATACAAAATATATAGGAAAGTAGAACAAAAGGCAAAGAGTCTTATAGAAAAAGGTGATGTTATTCTTATTACAAGTGAGAACAATATTCTTGTGAATGTCCTGCAACGAGTCTCCAGCGTAATCATACAAAAATCCATAAGGGAAGGGTTTGGCCTTACTGTAACTGAAGCACTCTGGAAGGGCACACCAGTTGTTGCATCAAATATAGGCGGTATAAAACTCCAAATTAAAGACGGGATAAACGGATTTCTTCTTGATCCACACGACATAGATGGATTTGCAAAACGTGTCATTCAGATTTTAAAAGATAAGGAACTTGCAGCAAGGATTGGAAGCAAAGGTAAGGAATCTGTACGTAAGAACTTTCTCATTACACGCCTTTTGATTCAGTATCTTGACCTTTTAAGAGAAGTTCTCTCTTAAACGATGTGCAGGACTAAAGGAGGTAGGTATGATAGGAATTATTGTGCATGGTGGTGCGGGCGACATTAAATTAAATGAAGAAGTACCTGCACGTATTGAAGTATGCAAAAAAGCAAGCCTTGCTGGATTCTCTTTATTAAAAAAGGGAAGTAGCGCAACTAACGCAGTTGTAGCAGCAGTGAAAGTTCTTGAGGATCATCCTTTATTCAATGCAGGCAGAGGTAGTTATCTTAATGAAGAGGGTGATATAGAAATGGATGCGGCAGTGATGAACGGCAATACGCTCGACATTGGTGCTGTCGCTGGTATTCACCGGGTAAAGAATCCTGTTGAACTTGCACGCCTCATTATGGAAAAATCCCCGCATAATTTTCTCATTGGAGAGGGGGCTGAAGCGTTTGCAAAAGAAATAGGAATACAATTTATGCCGTTCTACTATTTCCTTACGGAGCGTACCATAAAATTTCATAAATCAAAGTTTGGTGATACGGTAGGAGCAGTGGCTCTGGATCAATCGGGCAAAATTGCTGTTGCAGTCTCTACGGGGGGCACACCGCATAAACATAAAGGCCGTGTTGGAGATTCACCACTTGTTGGATCAGGTTTTTATGCAAATGGTTCTTACGGAGCTGTAGCGACTGGTATCGGGGAAGATATTATGAAAATTACTCTTTCGGCAAGGGTAGGATTTTATCTTGATTTCGGAAAAAAAGACTTGAACAGTGCAGTATCACAATCTGTAAAAGACCTTGATGTTGTTAATGGAAAAGCAGGCCTCATCGCAATGGACAAAAATGGAAATATTTCATTTGCCCACAACACTAAAGGAATGTTCTATGCATACATAAAGGAAGGTATGAAACAGAGTAAGGGTGGCATTTAAGGAAGACAGCATAGCACCCAGTAGTGAAAGAATATTTTAGAATTATCCTTCTCATTGTTGCTACTTCTTTTTTTCTGCACGTATTTTTTTGAGTGAAGTTATCTCTTCCATTATAGGCGTTCTTTGAAGTTTAAACATTTTCATCATATTTGGAAAATCATTTTTGTTAGCAGTATCTTATTTTGTCTATACTTTTTGACATTTTGGAATAGTAAGTTCTGATATAGGTAAATCTATATCTTATGTAGAATTGGGACGCATAATACATATATTTGCAATTAATTCATAAGGATGTCCTTATAGGTAGAGGCAAAGATGAACAATGGGATACCTTTTCACAGTTAACAAATAAATCTAAAGGCATACCTGCTTAAGGAAAGAAGTGCATCAGAAAAAATTTATTGATTAGTAACTAATTTTAGAAACTCATTAATTGAACCTACAACTTTTGTAGTTCTTAAAAATTGATATAATTGCATAAAATAGTAAAAAATCGCTCAATTTAGGTAGCGAAAATTTGATTAAACGGAGGTGGTATGTAATGTTAAAGGTAAACCCGGAGGGGAGTAGTGAAATTTTGTTAAGAGCAGCAGAGCATATCTGCATTGCTGCAAGAACCGCACCAAAAGCATATGGTGAAGATAAAATTGTTACAGGAATAGTTTATGGCAAAGAGCTTAAAAAGTTACAAGAAGAAATGCAAAGGATAGGGAAAGAAAAGAATCTGAACTTTTTGATAAGAGATGCAAAAAAAATTGAAAATAAAGTAGTTGTTCTAGTCGGCACAACTCTGAAAACTCATCAATCTGCATTCTGTATGCCTCATAATGAAAGAATAGGACAATGCATTGAGTCTGCCGTAGACTTAGGTATTGCAATCGGCTCAGCCGTTTCAACCGCTTCACAATTAAAAGTCGATAACAGAGTGATGCTGAGCATTGGTTTGGCTGCATCAAATCTTGCCCTGCTTGGCGAAGATGTAAAGATGATATATGGAATACCCTTGAGCATTTCCGGTAAAAATCCATTTTTTGATAGGAGGTGAGTATCAGTGTGCCAGGGAAAGTTTGTAATTTCTTACCGCTTAAAGTCTAATGCAGGAAAGGCTTGTTTGTGTGCTACGCAGAGGTAGGCAGTTCTGTGAGGGAGGCTATACTCAATGTTATAATAAAATAAAAGATAGGAGGCTGAAATGTTTACTCGACAAAGTAAATTATTATCTGTAGGATTTTCAAAAATCGTTGTAGTTATCATCATTGCAGCTTTGGTTACAGGGAGTGTGGCTGGCGTATTTCTGTGGAAAAAGCAGAAGATAGCAAGCAACCCCCCATCAGTGGAAACACCGTCGAATGAAACAGCGAAAGAGAAACCTTCTGAAAAAACACCTTCAGAGTCACAAACAATCTCTTTTGCACTGAGCAAAAACTTTCCTCTCACAAAAGAAACCATCGAGAACAATCTCAGTATAACTCCTCAGATTCTTCAGTATGCACTTCCTCTCAAACCGACTGACATATCCGATTACGAAAAGTTCTTGAAGAAAATTCCACTCTCAAATGATGCAAAAAAGATACTTCTAAAAAATGGATTTGTCGTTATTAATACGCCTCAGGATATAGCAAAAACAACAGTCCCATCTTATTATACCACCGGAAAGGACCTGGATGCACTGAACAATTTCCTTCCATACTATCTTGCCGTTGAAGATAAAGATATCCCCGTTTTTGTAACAACGGATACGCTGCTTCACTACTATCACATCCTGTTTGATACGATGCTTATGAGAATGGAAAAAGGATTATTTTACGATGATGTATGGGATATTTCTAAAACTCTCCTTGACGATTCTGTAAAAGAATATAATAGTGCAAGCTCAGCAGATTTAAAGGAAGCAGCAAAGAGGAATGTTGCCTACCTCTCTGTAACGCTTGAGCTTCTCAAGCCAAAGAAAGAGCAGATAATGAGTGACGAAGAACTGAAAAAGAGATACTGTACCTCGTATATGTCAGATGAAAGATGCAAAAACATAATGGAAATGATGAAGTACAGTCTTGGAATTTTCACTGAAAATGACCTCAAAAAGTATAGTTTTAGAACACCTGATTTCGTGAAGGACATTGTAGATAAGGAACTTAAGCTTATAGAGCAACACAAGGGGTGGGCATACTCACCTATATTTATCTATAAAGAAGATTATTCACAGTACGTTCCAAGAGGGCATTATACTACATCAGAAATTCTAAAAAATTATTTCAAAGCATTAATGTGGATGGGCAGGGCGACAGCTCTTATTAAAGGCAATAGCAGTCTCCAAAAAGGACAATCTGTATGCGGCGGAAGCAGCGGCATTATCTCAAATTATGATGCAAAGATTCAAACACTACAGGCAAATCTTATCACCTACAATTTCCTTTTGCGCAGAGATATCCAGGATAAATGGTCGCAAATGTACAAAATTACCTCGTTTATCGTGGGGTTTTCTGATGATTTAGGACCTGTCGAATATGCAAAAGTTTTGAAAGAGGTTCTGGGTGAGGATGTCACACCTGAAAGAATCGAACAGAACTATTCAAAGATAAAAGAGAAATTAGAAAGCATTCCTTACAACCCGAGAATATACAGCGGATTAGGTGGATGTGAGCTTGTTATGCCCTGCCCTCCTCTATCTGATAAAGCACTTAAGCAGCTGAAAACAGAGGCAAAATACTTATTGGATGAAACAAAAGGTTTTAGAATAATGGGACAGAAGTTTACGCTGGATTCATATCTTTTCTCCCAAATTGTTTCTCCATACTCAGGTAAATACACTGGCAAAATGTCACCGCTTCCCGCAGACAAAAAACCTTTTACTTTTATGTGGAATGATGGATACAAAAAGGATTATCCATTTACCTGGGTAGAAACGAACGTAGAAGGATGCCCTACCGGAAGAGAAGTAAGAGGATTCCCAAGAGGGCTTGATTTAATGGCACTGCTTGGTTCGAAGAGGGCAAAGGAAATCCTCATCGAAGAAGGAGATACAAATTATTCTGATTATGAAAAGAGGTTTAATGAATTAAAGAAAACTGTTGATTCACTCAGCACAGATGATTGGCATAAAAACGTTTATATGAATTGGCTCTATGCATTGAAGGGCCTTATCACACCCTATGGAAAAGGTTATCAAACATTTATGCAGACAGAAGCGTGGCAGGGCAAAGAGCTTAATACTGCCCTTGCTTCTTGGGCAGAACTGAGGCATGATACAATCCTGTACGTAAAGCAGAGCTATGTAATGGCGGAGAAGGGAGAAGGGGCTCAAATCCCACTGGAGCCATATCCCGGATATATTGAGCCTGTACCAGAATTCTATTTGAGGTTAGCAAATCTTACAAAACTCACAAATGATGGGCTGAAAAAAATCCTTTCAAAGGAAGATATGGATAAAGTATATGTGAATTATTCCCTCAATTCTATGTACTCTCTTTTGCAAGAATTAGAGAAAATATCAAAGAAGGAATTGGAAAACAAACAGCTTGAATCATATGAATACGATTTTATAAAACATTTTTCCGACAGTCTCGATAGAATTTTGAGGGACTTGTTTATGGGAGATTCAATGGATTCAAAAGTATTGAACAGCTCGATGGTTGCAGATGCTCACACGGATGGCAATACAAAGATAGCACTGGAGGAGGGTACGGGATTTATAAAAACGATAGTAATCGCATTTAAAGTGCCGGATGGTAGAGTGGTTCTTGGAGCAGGGCCTGTAATGAGCTACTACGAATTTAAACAGCCTGTGTCAAATAGACTTACCGACGAAGAGTGGAGAAAGATGCTTGCAGGGACACATCCTGATACACCGCCCTGGACAAATAATTTCTATGTAGGTGAAGGACACTGAGTTGTGAAGAGAACTACCATTTTTATCATCATACTGATTCTTTTTATTTCAATATGCGGTTTTTCTTTTATAGAACTCTCTGTAGGTAATTCTGTATGCTCAGGAGTTACACCACACCATCTCCTTGCACGGGACGTTATTGACAATTTCTTCAAATATACTTCAAAGCATTCAAATCCTGATACAATCATTATTTTCTCTCCTGACCATTTCAATAAAGGCAACCTTTTTGAGGATAAATTTATCACGGTGGAGAGCAAAGAATTTTCAGGTGTTAAGATAAACAAGGTACTCCTGAACGAACTTGCCAGGGACAACCCAATTGCCCCTAGCGACACTGCTGTTTTTTGGGACCACGGGATTATGAATCTTCTGCCATTTGTGAAGAAATATTTTCCACACAGCACCGTAGTCCCATTCCTTATCCCGCAGGCAATTGATTATCCTGCT
>CAJXKN010000022.1 GCA_913055585.1 uncultured Caldisericota bacterium
CCACGGCTGCAAGAAGCGCAGCCTCGCAGTGGCACAACCATACGCCATTGCGCACATTCGCCATTGCGAGGGCACGTAGTGCCCGTGGCAATCTCTGTTTTTGTTTCTATCATGTCATTTCGCTCTTTTCCTTGGCCGTTAGGCCAAGTCTTGTTTCAGAATCTCATTTTTAGTAGGAGCCTTGAGGGAAATGTGTTCCCTCTAAGTTAAAGACCCTGAACTAAATTCAGGGTGACATGGTGGAGCGAAACGAATTCAGGGTAACAAAAGGATTTTAATGAAGTAGCGTTACTCATATAGATTTTTGATGATTCAGTTCGTTTTTATTGACAGGAATAAAAAAATGGATATTATATAATGTAATGATGTTTTGATGAACAGAGACTCGAGTTAATAGACGTAATTTGAGTTATAATTTATTATTTTTTATAAATGTAATACAAAAAATAAAGGAGGTTATAATGGTTCCAGGAAGACAAGCACAAATTTTAGAAGTACTGAAAGAAATGAAACAGGTGAATCCTAACTTTACAGCGCTTGCTGTAGTTACTCCGGATGGACTTCCGATGTCAAGTTTACTCCCAGAGGGCATTGAGGAAGACAGGGTTGCTGCTATTTCAGCTACACTATCTTCACTTGCTGAGAGGGCATCTAATGAACTTAGAATGGGAAAACTTGAACAAACATACGCAAAGGGAGAGAACGGCTACATTCTTGTTATGAGTATAAAGGGCGTTGCTACTCTGCTTGCTGTTACTGACAAGAATGCAAAACTCGGTATGGTAATGTTTAATATGAAGGAAGGCATACAGAAAATAGAAAAGATTTTGTAGTAATTTACTCTTCCTTGTAGAACTTTTTCTCTTTAATTTTATCAGGAAGATACGTTTCTCCTTCTATTTTATGCCCTGGGAAATTATGTGGGTACTTGTATTCTTTGCCATATCCCCATTTTTTCATTAATGGAGTTACAGGGTTTCTCAGCTTTTTAGGTACTTCGAGACTGCCCGTCTCGTTAATTGTATTTATTACTTCTTTCTCTGCACGGTACAATGCATTACTTTTTTGTGTTTCTGCAAGGTAAACAGCCGCTTCTGCAAGTACAAGATAACCTTCAGGAGGCCCTATGTTTTGAAAAGCATTTCTTGCTTCGTTTGCTATAACAAGTGCATTTGTATCTTTTAAACCAATGTCCTCTGCTGCAAAACGTATCATACGCCGCGCTATGTAAAGAGGGTCCTCCCCTGCAATAATCATCCTGTAAAAGTAATAAAGTGCTGCATCAGCATCACTTCCCCGCATACTTTTGATAAAGGCAGATATAAGGTCAAAATGCTTCTCCTTGCCGTAGTATGGTGAGCTTACTGCAATATTTTCTATGTCTTCTTTTCCTATGATGTTTTTTCTACTATTTGTTGCGGCAGATTCAACAATGTTTAACGCTTTCCTTGCGTCCCCATCAGCCATCACCGCAATTTTGTTCAAGGCTTCTTTGGTAATTTTTTTACCCCTTATTACCTCATCTTTTTCCAGTGCTTGACGCACAACTTCTTTTATTTCCTCTTCAGTAAGTCTATTAAATACGAAGATAGAAAGCCTCGAAAGAAGAGCAGAATTGATATAAAAAGAAGGATTTTCTGTAGTTAATGCAATGAGCGTGATGTCGCCGTTTTCTACGGGTGCAAGAAATGCATCTTGCTCTCTTCTTGTAAAATGCTGAATTTCATCTACTATTAAAACATTTTGAACATCAGAGAATTCTTTTTCCTTTTTTAACCCAAGAAGCATTTCTCTTACATCCTTTATGTGCGTAGTTGTTGCAGTTATAAATGTCCTTTTTCTTCCTTTTGATGCAATAAGTGAAATAGTCGTTTTGCCACTCCCTGGCGGACCGTATATAAGAAAAGAGTGAAGGTTATTATTCTTTATCATCTCATACAGAGGTTTGCCAGGGGAGAGCACGTGCTTCTGCCCGATGAATTCAGAGAGAGTTCTTGGCCTTACTCTATCAGCCAGTGGTTGAACTATTCTTTTCCCTTTTGACTCAAAAAGTTTCATTAATTTCTTTAAGCTGTTTTAATACATATTTACGTATATCATCTACATCTGGTTCTTTGTAGATAATTTTACCTTTTTTAATGACAGGGATAAGCATTTCCTCTGCTTTTGTGTTAAACGGTTTATTAAAGGGAACAACTGCAAATTTCGTTTCTCCATTTTTCTTGTATCTGTATACTTTTTTCCTTCCGCCAAACTTTCCTCTCTTTGCGACAGGTTTTCCATCCATTTCAACGATGTCCATTGCAAAATCTACTGTACGTGCATTTGATATAGATGTACCGACACCAAATCCATCTGCCCCTGCCTTTATAAGCTCTGGTATTGTGTTTTCATCTAATCCGCCAGAAACAATTACTTTTACATTCTTAAATCCTCTTATGGCAAGTTCCCATTTTACCTCTCTTATAATATCGGAAAGTTTACCTCTCCTTGAGCGTGGTGTATCCAGGCGAACACCGTATAGCTTCTTACCTATTGCTTCTGCAGCCTGTACTGCTTCCAATTTCTCATCTCCATACGTATCCACCAGGGCAATGCGAGGTACGTCCGGATCAGTATATTTGTCAAATGCCTTAATTGCATCTGCTATATTGCCAAGGTTAATAATAAATGCATGAGGAATTGTACCTGAGGGTTTTTTGCCGATAGTTTCGGCTCCAATAATACTGGAAACGCCATCGCATCCTCCAATGTATGATGCACGGTCAATCATTGGGGCAATGGCAGGATGCATCCTTCTTATGCCAAATGAAAGAACGATTTTATCAAAAGCAACTTTTTTAATTCTTGCTGCTTTTGTTGCAATGCCAGATGCTTCGCAGATCATTCCAAGAAGAGGAGTTTCATAAATTGCGAAGTCTTTGTATATACCCTGAATCACCATAACTGGAATAGGAATGCCATTTTCGTCGTGTGATGTAAAAATTGTTCCCTCTCTCATTGCCCATACGTTTATATCTTTGCCCTGAAGGAGTTCTAACACCTCGGGCAGTCCTACAAACACAGCCCAACTATGTGGAAGAGACTGGACGGTAACTTCTGCAACGACAGTTTTGTTAATATGCATTTCCTGAAGAATTTTCTCTGTCCTTGCAAAATAGATGTCTGTTGTTAAACCTTTTTTAATTTGTTTTTCATTTGCAATGAACATATTTGCCTCCTTATTTATATTAACCTATTTAAGATAATGTTATCTTAGCCTCGGTTTTTCTTCTGTTTCGTATATAGAGTCAGATACTTCCGCATATTCACCTGCCTTTTGCAAGGAAAGAATTGCACAATGGCGAAACTTTTGCCCATTTATATATGTTTCTGAACTTATTCAATCTCTCCCTATTAAGGCTTATTAGTTGCTTCATTCAGTTGCCTTAAAACATCTTCCAGTGCGTTGAGCTCTTTTCCTGCGAGTTCAAATTCGCCCTGTCCCATATATTTTTTATACTTCTCAATATGGTCATAAGCAGAACTGATGAGCTCCGCATTTGATATTACTTTTCCTGGTTTCTCAGAAGGTGTCGGTTTGTATTGAGAAAAGAGAAGTGAAACTGCATCATCAAATGTATCTCCCCATACAAGTTGAGTTTGCGTAGCAACAACGACCTTTTTGAGCTGAGGGAATCGGCTTGCACTTGCCTGGAGGTATATAGGCTCCACGTACAGGATGGAATCTTCTATAGGAATGGTAAGCATATTTCCCCTAATAACTTCAGAACCTTGTTGATTCCATAGAGTAAGCACCTTTGATATATCAGAATTTTGGTCTATGCGTGCTTCAATCTGCAGAGGTCCGTAGAATAATTTCTCTTTAGAAAATTGATAGACACTTATTTTCCCATAGTTCCCAGGATCACACTGTGCTACTGCAAGTGCAATAAGATTGTTTTTCCCATATGGAGTAAATGGATAAATGGAAACAAACTCATACTTTTTAGTATCAGGGTTCTTCAAAATGACAAAATATGGCAATACCTGCTGTGTAGATTCACGGTACTTTTCCTTTGCAATATTCCATTGATCTTCTTTATTATAAAAGACTTCAGGATCGTTCATATGATAAACATTATAAACCTCACCTTGAATTTGCATCAAGTCATCAGGGTAACGGAAATGTTTTACTAAAAATTCGGGGCATTTTGATACATCTTCAAATAAAGAAGGGAAGATATTTTTATACGTTTCAGCAAGAGGATCTGTTTTGTCAATAATGTAGAAATGAACTTTTCCATTGTAAGGGTCAACAACATATTTTATACTGTTCCTTATATAGTTAATGTTCTGCCCGTCTATACCCATTTGCTCAGAATAAGGATACAGCGACGAATATGTATATGCATCACCCATCCAGTACAATTTTCCGTCGTCCCCTAACACAATATAGGGATCTCTGTCAAACAAAAGGAAAGGTGCAATATCCTTCACTCTATCTTTAATGTTTCTATTAATCATAATTCTGCTGCCACTTTTCAAATAATGTGTGAGAAGGATACTTGCATCATTATAGTGCGCAGCAAAGATGAATCGTGAGAGCGCAGAGATAGGAATACCACCGTCTCCTTTATAAGTTACATAAGCATTCTCTTCCCCCGTAGGATAATCAAACTCAGGGGCTCTGGTATCTACAAATACATAATCATTCGTTGTTTCACCAAAATAAATTTCCGGCCTCTTCACGGTAATTCCACTTATAGAAGAAACAGGGGGAATATCTTTTATAAGAAATTTTGGCAAACCATCAGGAGTAAATTCATTTACAGTATTCATACAGATACCATAGCCATGTGTGTATTTCAGATGCAGGTTCACCCAGCTTTTTGAGTTAGCCGGCAAAAGACTATGATCCAACTCTCTTGCACCTACCATTACTTCTCTATATTTACCATTAATGTAATAACGGTCCACGTCTATATCCTTAAATGTATAATACAAACGAATAGATTGCACTTGCTGGTATGTATCTTTTAATGCACGCCAGTCCCATAGCCTGATATTATCTACAATACCCTTTTCCTTGTTTAGTTTGTTTAGCGTGAGAGGCGTAATCTCAGGAAACGGCTTTAATTTTATTTTGTCTAAACCGTACCCTTCTCTCGTACCCGCAATATTATATTTGAGATACGTGTATTCCTTTTTCAGTTCGTTTGGTTTGACAGACAATGCCTGATAAGTGGAGGGTAGAATTCCATATAGCAGAATACCTGTCAGAGTCCCTGCAACGAGGATTTTAATAACGACATCCCTCCTTGTAAACCTTGGGAAAATTGCATAGATAAAGAGAAATATACCACTTGCAATAAACATAACTGAAAGGAACTTAAACATAGGGATACGTACGTGGTAATCCGTGTAGCCTATACCAAATACCGCTCCTCTTGAAGAAAGAAGAAGTGAATAGATACTTATATATATCTTTAAGCCTATAAGGACAAACAGAATTCCCCCTACAACGGAGAGAAGGTTTGTAGCCTTTCTCGATGCGGCAGACTTACTGTGAAAATTTGGTTTTATATACAACCAATAAACGCTTTCCTCAATGATAAATGCAACCACAAAAATTCCTATAAGGTAAGAAAGGATTGTTGAGAAGAAAGGGTAAGAAAACATATAAAAAGAAACTGATTTATGAAATATTGGATCCTGTACGGAAGAAACATAACGGTGGAAGTACATAAGGATAGTCATAAAGTTTCCTGATAGACTGCCTGCTGCAAATAGCGCTAAAAGAATGGGGATAAAGATTTTGGAATACTTTATAGCTTTCTCTCCTAATTCTAATTCTTCCCTTCGCTTTGGAATGTAAAAGAAGAGGGAAAATATTGCCCAGGAAAAAAAGAAACCAACAATATAAAGCACAATTTGTGCGGAGATACGGGTAATAAAAGCAGAAAGAAAATGTAAGCTCTTGAACCACATAAACGCAACATCAAAATTAATAAGGCTAAGAAACAAAGATACACCTATTATGCCAATAAAAGCAATAATTAAAGGTCCTTTAACATCTCTAAATTGAAAAGTCATACTATGAGCTTTGCTTGTCCTCATAATAAGCGGTATAAAAAATACAAAGTATAACAAAAATATAATTAATCCTATCATCTCATTGCTCTCCTTTATTATTTATGTTAGCAGAATTTATCATTAAGTCAACATACAATCTTTTATTTGACAAAAAAGCCTCACGTGGTATTCTTTTAATTGATTTGTAATAAGAATATAGCGATATGGCATTAGCAGTAAACTATGCCAAATTCTTTAATTGAAGAGCTACCTGATATTTATAGCAAACTTACATTATAAAGGAGGTATAGATGAACATTATTGACATCATTGAGAAAAAGAAAAGAGGGAATAAACTCACAAAAGAGGAGATTGATTTTTTTGTACAGGGATATTCCAGAGACACTATTCCAGATTATCAAATTTCTGCACTTCTTATGGCAATCTGGTGCAAAGGGCTGGACAGAGAAGAAACAACAAATCTCACATTGTCAATGGTAAAAAGCGGAGAAACGGTAGATCTCTCTCAAATTGATGGTATAAAAGTAGATAAGCACAGTTCGGGTGGTGTAGCCGATACTGTTTCCCTTCCACTCGTGGCACTCGTAGCAGCAAACGGTGTGCCTGTAGCAAAGATGTCCGGGAGAGGACTGGGGCACACAGGCGGTACGATTGACAAACTTGAATCTATCCCTGGCCTTAAAACAGAGATTCCTATTGAAGAATTTATAAACATTGTGAAAAGGGTAAAAGGCGCCATTGTTGCTCAGAGTAAAAATCTTGTTATTGCAGATAAAAAAATGTATGCCTTAAGAGATGTAACGGCTACTGTTGATTCTGTTCCCCTTATTGCATCAAGCATTATGAGTAAAAAAATCGCGGCAGGTGCTGATGCTATTGTACTGGATGTAAAGGTAGGGGATGGTGCTTTTATGAAGAATCTGAGTGACGCTTTAACGCTTGCAAAAACAATGGTTGATATTGGGTCACTTGCAAAGAGGAAAACAGTGGCATACATCACGGATATGAATGAACCACTCGGTGATGCCATAGGAAATGCCATAGAAGTAGAAGAAGCAATAGATGTACTGAAAGGAAAGGGCGGCAAGCGTCTCGTTAATGTAATAAAAACCTTAGGCGGGGAAATGCTTACGTTAGGTGGAAAGGCAAAAGATACGCAGCAGGGACAGGAAATGATAGAAAGAGCCATTGAAGATGGCACAGGCTTGAGAAAATTTAGAGAAATCATCCAGGCACAGGGAGGCAATCCTCACGTTACTGAGAATTTTTCTCTATTTCCCAAAGCAAAGTTCAGGATAGAAGTAAAAGCAGAAGAAAGTGGATACATTTCACATATTGAAACCGAAGAAGTTGGTAAACTTGCAGCTTTTTTAGGTGCTGGAAGGACAAAGAAAGGAGAAAAAATTGATCTCTCTGTAGGGATTCTTTTCCCTAAAAAAGTAGGAGACTTTGTAAAAAAAGGAGATAAAATTGCAGAAATATTGTCCAATGATATGGGAAAAGGGGAAGAAGCAAAGAAAAGACTTTTAAAGCTTATTGAGCTAAAGGAGAATAAAGTACAGCCTCTACCGCTTATTTATTACCGTGTCTCAGAGGAAGGCATTAAAAAATTTATAGAATGAGTAAAATCACAGTTATCCTTACGCATTCTGGTGCTGACTTTGATGCAGTAAGTTCTATGTATGCAGCAGGGAAATTATATCCTGATGCTTTTCTTATACACCCGGGCTCTCTTGATGTGAGTACACAGAAACTCACTCACTTTTTTGGGGATATGCTAAAACTTACGAAAGTGAGGGAGTTGCCAAGGCAAATAAGAGAGAATGTACAGCGTGTTATTGTTGTTGATACTAAAATTTATAACCGCATTGGCAATGGCAGAGAATTCATCAATAAAAAAGGAGTGGAGACAATCATATTTGACCATCACCCTGCTTCTCCTCAGGATATTAAAAATGCAAAAATTGTCTACAGAAACTATGGGGCAAATACCACAATCCTTGTAGAATTACTCAGAAAGAAAAGAATTCCCCTTACTCAATTTGAAGCAACATTCATTGCACTGGGTATCTATGAAGATACGGGGTCATTTATGTTTCCCACGACTTCCTATGCCGATTTTTCTGCGATGCAGTATCTCTCTTCATTCGGAATAAATATGAAAATTGTCAGTCATTTTCTCTCGCCATCGTTAAGTGAAGAACAGATGGCCCTATTTGAGAAATTGCTTAACCATATGGAGGAATACAATATAAAGGGAGCAAAGGTTACGATTGCAACGGCTAAGATGGACCATTATGTTCCAGGGATAGCACTCATTGCTCATCGTATAAAAGAGATCATAGATACGGATTTTTTGTTTGTTATCGTTCCTTTCTCTGATAGTACTTTTATTGTAGGAAGAAGCAGTAGTCCTGAATATGATTTGAAGAAGGCGTTAAGTCCATTTGGTGGTGGGCATCCAACTGCAGCCTCTGCTGTTGTGCAGAGCAAAAATATAGAAGGATTAAAGAAAAAAATTCTTGAAAACATCAAAGAATCATATTTTCCTGCATTAAGTGCAAGTCAAATTATGAGTTTTCCTGTTAAAACTATACAGGCAAAGGTAGGTATTAAAGAAGCTTTGAAAATAATGGTAAGATTTGGATTTTCAGGTCTTCCAGTAAAAGAAAATGGTAAAGTAATAGGCATCATATCAAAGAGGGACATTGAAAAGATTATGCTCGTTGAACATCGAGACAGGCCAGTAAAGCAGTATCTTTTGTCTAATGCAACTAAAGTTCCATACAATGCAAGCCTCAGAGAAATAGAAGAATCTATGGTTTTGAATAACGTGGGCAGAGTTCTTGTAGAAAAAGATGGAGAAATCATAGGCATTATTTCAAGAAGCGATCTGGTGAAGGCCTTTTATACAAAGGAATATATAAAAGAGATTCCTTATAGTTTGAATGCTTCTTTTCTTCCTAAGCCTTCTGATATTACTCTTATTATGAAGAATCAGCTGGGAGCAGATATTTTTAAACTAATTGTAAAGATGGGTAAGATTGCAGAGAGGTTAGATCAAAAGATTTATCTTGTTGGTGGCGCGGTAAGAGATATTTTACTGAATAAAAAAAGCCTTGATCTTGATTTCGTTTTAAGTAAGGATGCAATACAGTTTGGAAGGGAACTGCAGAAAGAAATGGGGGGGAGCGTTCTTCTACATCCAGAGTTCCAGACATCTACGTATAAGCAGTACGGATATTCATTTGATTTTACAACGGCACGTAGAGAATATTATAATTCTTCATCACTTCTTCCTGTTGTGGAACCTGCATCTATAAGAGAAGATCTGGGGAGAAGAGACTTTACTATCAACACATTAGCCATTGATATTACTCCACAGCAATTCGGCACTCTGTATGACTTCTTTGGTGGTTTTACAGATTTAAGAAAAGGTATAATAAGGGTACTGCATCCACTCTCTTTTTTAGAAGATCCATCTCGTATACTGCGAGCGATTAAATATGAAGTTAAGTTCGACTTTCATTTATCAAATCAAACAGAAAAGTTACTTGAGAGAACTGTCAGTCTTAATGTATTCCAGCTTAAAAAATCAAAGAGGATTCTGGATGAATTATTTGAGTTGCTTGCTACTCCCAATGCTCCAATTGCCATACTGAAAATGGAAAAAAGAGGTATATTGAAAGAGCTTTTTGGGATTAAGCGGCTCAGTGGGCAGAGAAAAAGAGCAATACTTAATGCAGAGAAGTGGATAAATCGTTTTGCAGTAGAGAGGACAAAAGTTTATTTCTTTCTGCTTGTTTCCAAAAAAAGGGAGAAAGAAAAGCAAGATATCCTACGGTATTTCTCCTTTCCAAAGAATTTCATAGAAAAGCTCGTTAATACTGAAAAAATACTACAGAAATTACACAGGAGTATTCATAGTATAGATAGAGTAAAATTATTCTTCCTTTTAAGAAATGCAGACAGGACATTTGTTGTGGCTTATCTCTCATGGGCTTCCCCTGAGGAGCGCACGTTGCTTCTTGATTATCTTGAGAATTTGTCGTATACTAAAGTAGAATTAAAAGGTATGGATTTAAAAGCAATGGGCTTAAAAGAAGGGCCACAGTATAGAAAGATTTTTGATGAAATTCTGAAATTAAGAATACAAGGAAAAATTCATTCTAAATCAGATGAAGTACAATATATTTTAGATAATAGAGGAAAGTTTGAATGGAAGTAAATCAAACAGTATTAAGGATTATTAAAAATGTCGAAACGGTAATCAGGGGCAAAAGGGATGTTATAGAAATTGCTCTTACTCCTCTATTGAGTGGGGGACATTTGATTTTTCAGGATGTACCAGGTGTAGGAAAGTCTACTCTTTCCGAAGCGATAGCACGTTCCATTGATGCAACCTTTTCAAGAATACAATTTACTTCAGACCTTCTGCCAGCGGATATTATAGGAATAACAATATTCAATAAAGTAACGAATCAATTTGAATTTAAGAAAGGGCCAATCTTTGCAAACATTGTACTTGCTGATGAAATAAACAGAGCTTCACCAAAAACGCAATCCTCCTTGCTGGAAGCGATGAATGAGGGCACGGTAACGGTAGACGGTGTTACATATGATTTGCCTGCACCATTTATGGTTATAGCAACGGAAAATCCATTGGAATTTGCAGGCACTTACCCTTTGCCTGAAAGCGAACTTGACCGCTTTATGATATCCCTTAATATGGGTTATCCTCCGAAACATATAGAAAAAGAAGTTATCAAAGAAAAAAGCCTGCATAATGATGTGAAAAAGCTTGAGAGTGTTGCAACTATAGAAGAGATCGAAATGCTCAAAAAAGAAGCGGCAAAAGTCTATGTGGAGGATTCCATTATAGACTATATAATGAGTATTATACAAAAAACAAGAGAATCTGACCTTATAGAGATCGGCGTAAGCACGAGAGGTGGCATAGATCTTTTGAAAGCTGTAAAAAGTTATGCATTCATCAAAGGAAGGGATTTCGTTATCCCTGACGATGTAAAGAGCATTGCACCTTTTGCCCTTTCACATCGTATCGTTACCAAATCGGATGATAAGAAGTTTGCGAAAGAAATCATACTTCAAACGCTTAAAGAAGTACCCGTCCCGATTTAGCAACACCCGCATAACAAAAATCGGGTTGCTATTCTTTTTATTTACCCTGCTTATAGGTGCAGTGGCTATAAACTCAGGTAACAATTTGGTTTATTTGACTTTTACTACTGTGCTTTCCTTTTTTGTGCTTTCTGGCTTGCTTTCCTATTTCAACCTGAGGAAACTTGAAGTTTCTCTTTCACCCCCGAATTCTATCTTTGCAAAATCCTCTACGTATGTTATTGTTCGTATAAAAAATTACTCACCTATTCCAAAACTTGCTGTAAGGGTTGAAACTCCCCTTTTTAAGAAGAATTTTGAATACATTAGAGAAAAGGGAGAAGCATCAAAAAAAGAAAAGATATCATTCCCTAAGAGAGGGCAATTTGTTCTGGACTCTTTTGTTGTACGCTCCTTTTTTCCATTTGCATTCTTTGAAAGAAAAAAGGAGATTCACAATAAAATAGATTTTATTGTATTTCCTGCAATATACCCTGTTCGGGTAAAAATAAAGGGCAGTATAAATGGCGAAAATAATATACAGAAGAAAGGTAGAAGCAGTGAATTTTTTTCTCTGAGAGAGTATAGAGAGGGGGAAGATATTCGGAGCATTCATTGGAAAACTTCTGCACGTCTTAACAAACTGATGACAATAGAGAACGAGAAGGAAGTATCCCAGAAGTTTGTTTTGTTTATTGATAACTCTAACTATTGCTATAAAGATGCAGATGAATTTGAAGAGGCAGTGAGTCTTGTTGCTTCACTTGCGTATAAACTTATTCATCAGGGCAAAGATGTTTCGCTTGTATCAGAAGAAAATTTTTTGTACGGGCATTCAGCCACACATTTGAGGAATATTTTAACATTCCTCTCTTTAATAGAATTAAAAGAGAAATTACCTCTGGTAGAACCTGCTCTTGCATATTCTTATAAAGATATTACTTATGAAAAAGCCTCTCATAATTAACGTAACACTGATTTTCATTCTTATTGCATTTGCTTTTATGTCACTTGATGACTTACATTTTCTCATTCTTATCCCTTTCATTTTTGCTGCGTATCCTTTAGAAAATAAAATTAAAAATAGATTTTTGGTTAAATTAGCAGAAGCCACTCCCCTTTTGTTCTTTATCTTTGGTATTATTTCCTCTATGCAACTTTTTTATTTACTTACCTATCTCCTTGCTATTACACTTATTATAAAATTTATTTTATACAAAAAAAGAAGAGATTATTATGAGATATTTTTAGTTGCAATTGTTATAATGCTTCTTTCCTCTGTATCAACGATATCCATATCATTTGGTGCACTACTTTTCCTTTTCCTTTTCTTTGGTGCATTGATGTTAATACTTGCTCAATTTAGAGAAAATGTACCTCAGCTCACTTTTAAATTCTATACCTCGCTTTTTCTTTTTTCTATTTTTTCATTTCTCTTTTCCTTTGGCTTATTTTTCTCTTTCCCTCGCCTTTCTCTGGGGTATATGCACGGGATTAATATCGCTCCAGAGAAAAGTGCGGGTTTTAGTAAGGAAGTGGATGTGGATAACAGTAGTGTTGACTTGAATAATAGCATTATTATGCGTATTGTGCCGGATAGAAAAATTTCATCTACTATTTATCTTACAGGAATGCATTATATATATTTTGATGGAAAGAGATGGCTGAAACTGCCCGTAAGAAAAATTTTCCCTGATTCCTCAAATCATTATGGCAATTGTAATACGCATAAAGAAACTATTTATCTTGAGCCGACAGGCACGGATGTTTTGTTTGGGATAGATAAGTTTGTCGGTGTATATGGAGAATTTCTCTATCTCAAGCGTGACACAGCAGGTGATTTCTTTACAGATATGCCGTATTACAAAACGATTAAGTATGATGCCTACAGTACGATAGAAAAAATACCTCAAGGTATTAGCAGTACAAAAGGTAATATTCCCATTAATATAAAAAATTCTTATCTTGCAGTTCCTAAAATGTCTGATAGATTTATTAATCTTTGTAAGAAAATAACAAGAGGAAAGACTGAATACGGGAAAGTCCAATCCGTCATACAGTATCTGCATTCTCATTGTACATATTCTCTTAATCCCAACGCCTCTTCTATTGAAGACTTTGTTATTAACGGAAGGAAAGGCTACTGTGAGCATTTTGCCACTGCATTTGTTCTTATGTTAAGAGAAAGTGGTGTTCCTGCACGTCTTGTATCAGGTTTTGTTACATCCGAATGGAATCCCGTAGGAAACTATTTTATCGTAAGAGCAAAGGATGCTCATACCTGGGGAGAAGTTTATTTCCCGCATTACGGCTGGATACGATTTGACCCGACTCCTGCTGCACAAGAAAGTAAAAGGAGCAATTTCTCTCTCCTGCTTGACAGTGTCAAGATGAGTTGGTATAGGAATGTAATTACTTATGACACATCCAGACAGCTTGGTTTACTTTCCTCCATAGGGAAAGCCACTAAAAGTGTAAGTTATGGTATAAATAATATATTTAATTTTGTGAAACTCTTCTTGAGGGAATGGAAATTCATTGGTTTATGCATTGCGATTCTTATTATTCTCCTCATTTTCATTGGGAAAAAGCCTAAAAAGAAAATATTCAACAGAATACTATCTCTCATAGGGAAGGATAAGAAACCATACGAAACACTGCTTGAGTATGCTAAAAGAAAAAACAAATATGAAATGCTGAAAGATTTATTATATCTTTATTATGTATACCGCTTTTCAAGGAAGAAGGTGCCTGTGAGCAAGCTTGCTCATCTTGAAAGAAGCATTGCGGAACGCATAAGATGAATAGATTTCTCAAACTGCTTTGGAATAATCCATTTTTTTCTTGCAATATGCTTTTTTTCGTGTATAATGGACACATAATCGAAAGGATATAATACATTATGAAATATCAAGACCTTATGCAAGTTGTTAATGCTGTTAAAAAACTAGATGCAACCCAAGCAACAACAATCACTGATTTACCACATACAGGTGATGCATTAATACCAGATACAAAATCTTTAGGTACTGGTATAGATAAATACATAAAAACAGAAAAAGTTAATGTTAATTTTTCAGATGGTCCAATGGAAATAACCAAAATGGTTCCATATATTGAAAAAGTAAATACATCAGCTGGTGGAACTGCATTTTTGAAAAGTGAGTTACCAAAATTCACAAGTCAACCAGATGTTTATATTGAATATCTTTCAAAATCATCTGGAACTAATAAAATAGTAAGAGCAACAAAATTAGACACAGGAGATATTGATCCAACCAGTGCTTTCAAATGGTATCCATCAGAAATAACTCCATTAAGCTCAACAGATGATGTTATTAAATATGGTTATGATCCATTTGAATTAGCAAATTCATATGCACAAGAACAAGGTAT
>CAJXKN010000023.1 GCA_913055585.1 uncultured Caldisericota bacterium
GTCTTAAATTTGAGGGGGTTGGAAGACACCCCCTCAATGCTCCCCCGAAAAAAAACAAAGACAAAAGCGAGATTCTGAAACAAGTTCAGAATGACACATCCTACAAGTTCAGAATAACATTCTCCTTTTGTCAGCCTGAATTTATTTCAGGGTCTTAAATTTGAGGGGGTTGGAAGACACCCCCTCAATGCTCCCCCGAAAAAAAAACAAAGACAAAAGCGAGATCCTGAAACAAGTTCAGGATGACAATACTAAATCCCAAATCCTATATACGAGATTCCGAAACAAGACCTGGCAAAAAACGGCCAGGGAAAAGAGTGCAGAATGACAAAGAAAAAAGAAAAAGATGAAAGCAAAAGAGGAGATCCTGAAACAAGTTCAGGATGACAAGCCGGAGATGCTGAAACAAGTGCAGCATGACAACCCTACAAGTTCAGGATGACAAGCCGGGGATTCCGAAACAAGAACTGGCCTGACGGCCAGGAAAGAAATGCAGGATGACAACATTGTATATTGCTATTTCGTATAGATTTTTGATGGTTCAATTCGTAATTTTGTAAAAAAAGAGATAATCTTGTAGAATATATTAGAGGTAAAAAGTGAAGATAAAGAAAATGATGACACTCAAGAATGCCAGAGTACTGTGGCTTGTTGGATTAGGCATTGAAATTGGATACGGTCTTGATCTTATGATTTACCATAAATTGCCTAATCTCTTTATTCCTATGCCTGAGAATTTTGCTATATGGATAATATATACTGTTCTTATACTTATTGCGATGAAAATTATTTCAGACTTTGCAGATGATAGAAAAATTTTTTACTACTCTGTTACAATCTTTGTAATAGACCTTATTATGAGTTTAATCAATACTCCTATTGCACATTTTATCTTAAGAACGCATCCTACCTCACACCAGAAAATGTTAGCTATTCTTCAAAAGGATTTGCTGTTTGAGAGTATTTCAAACTGGGTTGTTATAATAATCACTGCCATTTTGTATTTTTTAGTGCTCTATAAAATATACATCTTCCTGAAAGACATACGTTTTAAGATAAGTGGCATTATCTATCTCATTGCGACTGGCGTTAGCTTAGTTTTAGGATATATTGTTTTTGTAATGACGTGGCGTTCTTACGCTTCTCCAAAGTTTTTTGGGAATGTTAACATACCACCAAAAGTTTCATATCCTTTTCTCATAACAGCCGATCTACTATCATATGCAGCACTCGTTGTATTGATCATTGCTATTATTCAGATGAATACGGAAACAAATCAATAATTTCTCCCCAGATATTTTTGAAGTCTATATAGATAAATCCAATCGTTGGGTGCGGATCGCAGATT
Source organism: uncultured Caldisericota bacterium (assembly GCA_913055585.1). Lineage (GTDB taxonomy): Bacteria > Caldisericota > Caldisericia > Caldisericales > Caldisericaceae > CAJXKN01. The sequence continues at coordinate 1,349 of CAJXKN010000023.1, forward strand.
GCTCCGGGATTAAAGAAAAGTGCCTCATCAATAGTTTTGTTTAGAGGAATATGGGAATGGCCAAAGATATATGCGTTTAGGGGTTTTTCAAAAGCAGCCTTCACACGTTTTTCAATGCCATAAGGCCCTCCTGTTCCATGAAAAAGCCCAATTTTTACATTATCTATTTCAAAGGCGATTTTCTTTGGAAGTCTCTTTTTCAATGAGGCTTCATCCATATTTCCAGAAACTGCAAACAAACGTTTATTAAAACTCTTGAGATAATCTAATACAGGAAGAGTGGTATAATCACCAAGAGCAAAGATTGCATCTACCCCTCTTATGTAGAGAGATAAATCTGGGATTTCTCCCAATCTATCTGGATAATGAATATCGGAAACTACAAGTATCTTCATAATAATTCGTCCCGCTTTCCTACATATATTTCACGGAGGCGTGCAATTGGAAGGACACCAATAAAGTGTCCATCCTTATCAACTACAGCAAGCACGTTTAATCCTATGTCCTCCATTTTGTGAGATGCATCAAGAAGTGTTGCATAGGAAGGGATTGATAAATCAATTTTTTCTATAAATCCTGCAATTTTCTTTTCATCATCTTCCTTCACAATGTCTATATAGCGAACTATCCCCATAAGATGATTGTCTCTGTCAACTACAGGGATTGCTCCAATCTTGTTTTTTGTAACTAATTCTTTTGCATATTTTACTTTATCATCTGGATGAAGATATATTGGATCTTTTATCATTGCTTCATTCACCCTTATCATTGATAAAAGGTTGAGTTCTCTTTTCCCATTAAATAGAACGTTCTTTTTTCGTAATAAAGGCTCCGTATACACTGTCTTTCCATACAGAAACGTAGCAATAAAACTGCTCATCACAGCGCCAAGCATTACGGGGAGGATAATTTCGTATGAACGGGTAAGTTCGTAAGACATTACAATAGTTGTAAGTACTGCACCTGTAGTACCAGAAGTAACGGAGGCCATTCCTACAATCGCATATGCAGCAGGTAGAGCAGTAACTGTTGGGAAAAAATGGTGGACAATGATACCGAATGCACCGCCAGTTGCAGCACCTACATAAAAGGATGGTACCAAAATACCGCCTGAGCCTCCTGAACCAAGTGAGAACGTTGTAGCAATAATCTTTGCAACTATCAGTGCAAGTACAACAAGCAGTGGGATAGATTGGTTTGTTAGAGTATCAGAAATAAAAGCATAGCCTCCTCCAAAAATGTAATAATGACCTGTCCATTTCAGAAACAGAAACCCGAGAATGCCGACAACTATTCCGCCGATAGCAGGTTTAATATAAGGGGACATTTTCATCCTATCAAATAAAACTTCTGTTTTGCTGTGCATATACGTAAAAAATATTGCAACGAAACCAGATACAATGCCGAGAATAAAGTATAAAAAATACTCCCAGGGTGAAATAACAGCATAATGTGGCACAATAAAAGATGGTTGAGCACCAAGAAAGATTCTTGCAATGTTAGTTGCAATGGCAGATGAAATAATAAGAGGAATAAAACTCTGTGCACTGAATTCAGGTATAATAAGTTCAATTGCAAAGAGAACACCTGCAATCGGTGCATTAAGAATTGCTGCAAGACCTCCTGCAGCACCTGCACCCACAAGAAGGATTGTATCTTTCGGCTCTAAATGTAGTAACTGACCGAACGTTGAGCCAAAGCTTGAACCAATCAGCACGATGGGACCTTCTTCCCCTACAGATTCACCGGACCCAATGCCAATCGCTGAAACCAAAATCTCTATCAGAGAAACGATAGGCCTTATCCTGCCTTTATTCCTTAGCATTGCATCTATTACTTCAGATACGCCGCCCCCCTTTGCTTCCTTAGCATACCTCTCTGTAATATAACCAACAATCAACATACCTATCACGGGTATAATAATAATGTAGTTACCAAATCTGGATATAAAATGAGCGTTAGAATTGTAAGAGAGAGAAAACTTTCCATAGAAAAACAAATTATGAAAAAAAGCAATGAGCCATCTGAGGATCACTGCTCCAATCCCTGATACTACGCCTACTAATGATGAATAGAGTATCATCTTTACAAAATGTTTAGTAGATACTTCTCTTACCTTTGCAAAAATTTTGTCCATTTCTTCTATATTATAACAATTAAGAGTAAAAAGAAAAAGAGCTCTTAGGAGCTCTTTTTCAACTCTAATTTCTCTAAAAGGTTTTTAAATTTCTGCACCAAGATCCTCGGATTCTTTATCCAATCCTAACTCAAATAAACGCATCTTAGTAGGTATGCCTTCTTTTGACCAGCCCCTTGCAGTATAATAATCGTCAAGCATTCGCTGAAGCTCTTCCTCTGTTACATAGTTACCTTTGGATACACCGTTTTTAATGGGTTCATGCGTAACACGGTATGGAAGATAATCATCTTTTCTGCTGAGACCTTCCCGTACATTAATGAGCCTATCTAAATTGTAAACCCTTTCACCTATATTCATTATCTCTCCCACTGTATAATCAATACCTGTTGCTGCTTTTATACCATCCAACAATCCTTCAATCCAGAAGAGGCTACGGGAGAATTTGCACATTCCGAGTATATCGTAAACAGTCATAAAGTCTTCGCCTGTTTTTACCTCATAACCTTTATGCTGAGAAGAAAGCCTATCAATATTCTTCATCTTCCAGAAAGCCCCTGTAAGCTCTGGCGCATAGATACCACCGGTTAGATGGCAGGCACCTCTTACAGAGACAGCTTCAGCTAAAGCCATACCTTTCAATCCTCTCACATCATATGCAGGTGGCTCCAATCCTTTCACTTCAAGTGCAAATTTTTCAGAGCCTTTTCCTAATTTTTCTGCTGCACGTTTCACTCCATCTGCAAGGAGTGCTCCGAGCTTGCCTTTTTTATTTACGAGCTCTTCCATTGCACTTATTGCTGCTTCTTCATTACCAAAACGTAAATCGATATGATCCGTATCATCTTTTGTAAGTAGACCTCTCTCATATGCCTCCATTGCCCAGGCAAGTGTAACACCTGCAGAGATACCATCAACACCTGCCCTATCGCATATCTCATTGAGTTTTGCAGTTACCTCTATATTATCAATACCTAAGTCACCACCAAGTGAATATAGAAGTTCATACTCAACGCCTTCTACTCTTGTTCCTGCATACTTACCTTCCTTAATAGCAAAGAATCTGCCGCAAGGTTTTGTGCAGTTTGGACAGGGATGCAATTTTTCCGTGTATTTTGGTGCCCAGTAGTACGGGTCAAGCGGAGATTTACCACCTTTATGCCTTTCAAAACTCTCCTCAAAGAAGCTTTCCTGCCAGTTTTTTACAGGGAAAACGCCCCTTTCTTTGTTAATCCATTCATAGAATTCTCCTGAACCGTAGCCCATATCCAATTTTTGTGCTTCTGAGCCATTGATTGTTTTATTCCAATTATTAATTGCTTTTCTAAGCAGATCTTTATCCGCATATTCTATACTGCCGCTTCCTTTTACTGCAATTGCCTTAAGAAGTTTGCTTCCCATAACTGCACCGCCGCCAGCCCTTGCTGACTGTCTCTCCTCAAAATCTATGTCAGCAATGCGCAGGAGTTTTTCTCCTGAAGGTCCTATTGCGCAGGTTCTAAAATCCTTACCCAATTTATCCCTTAAGATTTCTTGAGTCTCTAATGTATCTTTACCCCATAGGTAATCTGCATCCCTTATCTCTACTTTACTGTTTTCTATGTATAGATATACGGGTTTATCACTCTTTCCTTTAATTACGATGCCATCAAAACCAGCTTTTTTTAATGCAACACCAAGGTATGCCCCACTGACACTTCTTCCGAATGCGTTTGTTTCTGGAGATTTGAATGTTACAGTTGTTTTTGAAGCTGTAGGAAGTCCGGTTCCAACTAAAAGCCCAGGTACAATAACAAGAACATTCTTTTCAGATAGAGGGTCTACTTTTGGTTCTAAATTGTCAAAAAGTAATCGTGATGCAATTCCCAATCCTCCAAGATAATCTCTATAAATAGTTTCCGAAAGAGTTTGTACTGAAATTTTCTTCTCGGATAAATCTACGAATAACACTTTCCCATTAGTTCCCTTCATACTTACCTCCTATCTTTCTATAAAATTTTTGAGAAGTTTTACTGCATTCTCTGCATCGTTTATATCTATTACCTCGCCAGGCGTATGAATGTAACGAGTGGGGATAGAGACAGCACCTGTTTCTACACCTGATTTTGTCATTTGCATTGCATATGCATCCGTTGTGCCTTCTGTAATTACTTCTAATTGATAAGGAATGTTATTCTTTTTTGCTTTTTCTATAAGACCTTCCCTTATCTTTTTTGAACTGATCATTCCTCTATCCATAACTTTAATAGCAGGGCCTTTTTCCAGAGCAAGCGAAACTTTTGGACATTCAGGTGTATCACCTACAGAAGTTACATCAACTGCTATACCAATGTCAGGAGTAATTTCATAGGATGATACTTTCGCTCCCTTTACCCCTATTTCTTCTTGAACTGTAAACACAGCATATAAATCATAATTCATCCTCTTTCGTTTAAGCTCCTTTAAGAGTTGAATAATAATGGCGCATCCAATTCTATCGTCCAGTGCAGGAGCAATAATGCGCGTACCATTTATGTAAAATGTAGGTTTATATATCCCTTCAGTCCCAATCTGCACAAGTTTCTTTGCAGTTGCTCTGCTTGTTGCACCAATATCCACGTACAATTTTTCAATCTTTGGCTCTTTTACTTCCCAGGGCATCTCTTTATCTTCATAAAATACAAACCCCTCTGCTCCTCCCTCAAAAACAATTTTCTGTCCTACAAGGAAGGTCTTGCGTAATCCTCCTACTTCTCCAATCCTCAAAAAGCCATCCTTATCAATATCCGTAACAATGACACCTATCTGGTCCATATGTGCTGCAAGCATTAATGACTCTCCTTTACCTTTAATATGTGCAACGAGATTTCCAAATTTGTCTTCATACAGTTCATCAACTTCTTTTGAAATTTCTTTTTTTATCAACTCTTTGACTTTTTCTTCTCTTGAAGAAGGACCAAAAGCATAAACGAGTTTTTCTACTAATTTTTGCATCCTTGCCTCCTTATAATGTTTCAAGAAATTTAGACAGTAGCTTCTTCGTATTCAAATAATCTTCCTTGAAGAATAAAGACACGGGAGAGTGAATGTAGCGTACGGGAACTGCTACAACCAAAACTTTTACACCTTCTTTTGTTGTCTGAATTCTATAGGAATCCGTTCCTCCTGCAATGATCTGCTTAAACTGATACGGAATGTTATTATGCTTCGCCGTTGAAATGAGTTTGTTCCTTAGTTCGTCATCAGTGATAACCCCTCTGTCTTTAATCGTAATAACTGGTCCACCTTTCAATCTGCTGCACTTTAGATGCTCTTTTACCTCTGGCAAATCGTTAGAAATTGTTCCCTCTACAGTGATGGAAATATCAGGCGTATATCTGTATGCTCCTACGGCAGCGCCTCTCAATCCTATTTCTTCCTGCGTTGAAAAAAGTGCAATAATGGGAAAATCGTAATCCTTTTTCAATAACTCCGTTACGACAGCACACCCAAGCCTATCATCAAAAGCCTTCCCTATAAATGTATCTTTTTCAATTTCCTCAAACTCAGTATCAAATGCTACAAGGTCTCCCAGCGATACGAGGCCTTCTGCTTCTTTCCTATCTTTTGCTCCTATATCAATGTACAATTTAGAAGATTCAAAAGTATTTTCAGCCTCCCCTTTTTTCTGCAGATGAATTGCTTTTGCACCAATAACACCTTTGATTTTCTTCTTCCCTATGACAACTCTTTTTCCCATAAGTACTCTATCGTCTATACCGCCTATTTTTTTAAATCTTAAAAATCCTTTTTCATCAATATAATCAATGATTAGTCCTACTTCATCCATATGAGCATTGAGCATCACTTTCGGTCCTTTCTTTTCCCATCCTTTCAGAGCAATAAGGTTCCCAACCGTATCTTCTTCAATTCTTTCTACGTATCCTCTTATCTCTCTTTTCAATATTGCTGCTACTTCCCTTTCATCACCTGAAACACCGTTTGCATTGCTAAGATTCTTTATGAGCTCAAACGTTTCCATACAGCACCTCCATCCAGGACTCATCTATCTCTTCTATAAGTAGCGAAAGGAGATTTACCGTATTGTCCACATCTTCTGGGTCTATTACTTCAATAGGTGTATGCATATAGCGCTCTGGAATGCTTACAACACCCACAGGTATCCCTTTCTCCACTATCTGAATTTCAGTAGCATCTGTACCTGAAAATACGCCTATCTCCTTTTGCAGAGGAATATTGTATTTCTTTGCTACTTCAATAATTTTTTTATTGATTTTTCTATCCACTGAAGGGCCTATAAAAATAACAGGGCCTTTGCCTATTTCAGATGCTTCTCTATCAGAGACATCAGGGGATCTACCATGTGTTACATCAATTGCAATAGCAAAGTCAGGCTTTATTTTATATGTAGATGTAACGGCACCTAATCCTGTTATTTCCTCCTGCGATGCAAAATGACCTATAACATTGATAAGAGGTATTTTTCTTTCTAATCTTTTTAATACCTCAATAATTACATATACACCAATCCTATCATCCAGAGATTTGTTTGAAATAAGTTTGTTAAGATGGATAAATTCAGGAGAAAAAGTAATACTGCTTCCAATAGGAACAAGTTTCTCTATATCTTTTTTCTCCATACCACAATCAACAAATAATTTGTCAAAGGGAACAGCCTTTTTTGTCTCCCCTTGAGTTTCCAAATGATATGGCTTAAGCCCAATAACACCTTTTAACTCTCTTTTTCCATGCACGTACACAACAGAGCCTGGCAAAACTTTTGGGTCAATGCTACTTGAATGGATACGTAAAAAACCTTCCTCAGTAATTCCTGTTACAAACAGTGCTACTTCGTCAAGATGTGCATCAAGCATAAGGCTACATTTCCCAGGCTTACCTTTCTTTAGAGCATAGATAGAACCATTATTCAAAGCCTTAATTTCATCTACATAATCCTTTAATTCTTTCTCTATAAATGGATGAAGATTCGTTTCTTCTGCCGTAGCGGAAGCGGCATTGGTTAATAGTTCAACGAGTTTTTCATTCATACTACCTCCTATAGGGATTCTTCAAAAAATTCTACCATCTTTCCCACAACGAATGGTAATAAAAGGACAGTAGTAGTGTGAAAAGATGGTAACCATACAATCGGTGGATTACCCACTGCACTTCTAAATTCTTCAACTCCTACTCTTGGTACAACAAGGTCTATAGCACCATTAATCATAAATATTTTTCTAGGAGAGTTAAATTTTGCATATGTTAATGGGTCTATGAGAAACCATTCTTCATTGCTACTCGGTGGCTCTAAAACAGTATTGGTCTCCCATACTTTTTTAATATAATTATGAAAGATTGTATTCAATTCTTCAAAGCTTTTTCCATCACCATTCTGCCTTTTTATGTATGCATACTTTAAGCTTATGCCTTTAATTCCTTTCACTACTATGTAATGCAAACCTCCACCGCCAGCAATTGGTACGCCTGCACGGAATCTTTTATCAATCCCCATCAGTGTATTTAAAACCAATGCACCTAAACTTACGCCTGTAATACCAATGGACCTAATACCCATACTTTCTAAAAAATCTGCAAGCAGCCTGAGGTCTACTACGGATTGTCTGTATGCTTCAAAATTCTGTTTAGGGTTTGTTGTAAGAAAAATATCTCCTGATTTATGCCATTTTGGCGTACGCTCTAAGTGATAAGGAAATGTAAAATTGATTGCACAGAAATTATGTGAAACAAGATAAAGGGAAATAATTCTTTGAGTAAGTCTTGTTTTTTCATGAAGGCAATGTAAAATAACAACTGCTCGCTTAGGCTCACTATTCGGCTTGTACACATAATTAACAACTTCATTATTCCTCGGATATTCTGTTTTTATCGGGCTATCATATGTAAGCTTAAAAACCCTGTATTCTCTATGTTCTTCTATAGGATCTACCGTAAATGTATTGCCATCTAAAGGCCTTTTATAGCTGAATATATCTACGCTCATTTACTTTTTAGAAATCTTGAGTTGGGCATTAGCAAAACCAACTTTTATAATAGAATCTCCATTTAGTATTTTCTCAATGGTTAACGTATTTACTCCTTTCAAAGGGATTTTCATAAGGACTGCTTCCATATCGGGACGCAGCTTAGGAGAAGTATAGAGAAGCTTTTTATCACCATAAATTTTAACGATTGCATAATCATCCTTATTGCTACTTACAAATGAATCATCCGTTGCAGCTAAAAGAAAACGAATAGAATCGTATTTACCATTTAAATTATACTTAAAGTATTCCGTTCCACTACCACCAAATAATAGAGTATCTCGATAAACCTGTCCTTTTATAGTAGCAAAGCGTATGCCAGAAAGGATCTCATTATAAGAAGAACCAACGTTTATAAAAGAACCGTCCTCTTGTTCTTCAAGTTTCTCCTTCAAAAAGGATAATTCGGATAGAGCCACCCATTTTTTTTCCTTGCTTCCCAGAATAATAGCATTATCCTTTGAATCATAACTTACAGGAAGCCCAAAAATGTTAGCTATATCTCTTATTGCAATGTATGTATGACCATTGTATATAAACGGTTCAAATTCTGTTGGTATCTCTCTTCCATTTTTTATAATCTTTATGTCTCTATAGGAGATTTGCACTTTCACATCCTTAAGGGAAGCATAAGCCACAGTGACAAATGATGCAATGATACATATTATTAGTATTGCACTCAATATTTTTTTCATCTTTTCATTCCCCTCCCTTTGTGTATACATTCTACAAGAATGAACAAAAAATTCAAGCTTAGATTTTTAAAAGAAGATGGAAAGTTCTCTTTTAGCATCTTCCTTTGATGACGATGCATGCACAACGTTTTCAGTGAGGAAAGGAGAAAAATCACCACGTATGGAACCTGCCTTCCTTTTTTCAGGATAAGTTTCACCAACCACTATTCTGCAGTTCATCACAGCTTCTTCTCCTCTTATTTTTATTAATACCACAGGTCCTGAAGTTGTATAATTAATAAGATGTTCAAAGAAACTTTTTCCTCTGTGCATTGCATACAATTTCTCTGCTTCTTCTCTTGAAAGTAGTTTCATCTTTATATCAACAATCTCCATTAATTTTTGCTCAAACCTTTTGATGACTTCTCCTATAAGCCTCCTCTTTACTCCGTCTGGTTTAATCATTACAAATGTTTCTTCTACCATTTTAATCTCCAAGTTCATCCAGATAAATTTGTTTCTCTTCCGGATTATAGCCTATAAGCTCAGCGTATCTACCCAGGTTTATGATCGTTTTTAGCGTGCTTCTTGCATCCTCTTCACTCATTTCCTGCTTCAGGGCATCCAAAACATCTTCTTTATCCATCGTTTTATCAGGTGATTGAAGGAGTAGTTTAATAAGCTTATCAAATATAGGAAGCTTTTTCAGCCTTTCTTTGAATATGAGCTTTCTTTTATTTTCGTCTCCTCGGAGTAGTGATTTTCCTAAATCCATAAGGATTAAATCTCCATCTTCAACTTTTGCAAATCCAAGAAGTTCTGCTGCTTTAATGATAGGAAGAAGTTCATCAATTTCAAGGTTAAGGTCAGATGCAAGCGCATATATATCCGTCCTTCCATTCTCTTCTTTCAAATAATCAAGCATTCCTATAATTTCTCCAACTTCTACTTCAGGCAACGGCGATACATCATCCATTATAATTTCCCTAACGGGCTCACCTCCTTATTATAATATTATAATTTTGTAGTAACAACCATTGAATATATTTTATCATAAAGTTCTGTGAATTCAACACTATTTCTATCTCTCGGACGTTTTAGCTCAATATGTACATCTCCAATGATTCTTCCTGGATGCGTAGACAGTACAATCACTCTGTCAGCCATATATATAGCTTCCTCTATATTGTGTGTAACCATAAGAATGGATTTTAAAGAAAGTTTACCAGAACTCCATAATCGTAATATCTCTTCTCTCAAGTTTTGTGCAGTAAAAGCATCCAGTGCCGAGAAAGGTTCATCCATAAGAAGCAGTTCAGGCTCCATTACAAGAGCTCTTGCAATACCAACCCTCTGTTTCATTCCGCCAGAAAGTTCTCTTGGGTAAGCTTCTTCGAAACCTTCCAATCCTACAAGATCAATGTATTTAAATGCTTTTCTTAACCTTTCCTTTAAGGAAACGCCTCTTGCCTCTAATCCTAATGTAATATTTTCTGTAACATCCAGCCAGGGTAGTAACCCAAACGTCTGAAAGACAATACTTACATTGCTATTGATTCCCTTTAATGTTTTACCTTTGAATAAAACCTCTCCGCTACTTGGTTTGACTAACCCTGCTATAATCCTGAGAAGCGTGCTCTTTCCGCAACCGGATGGTCCTACAAGAGCAACAAACTCATCTTTGTCCACAGAAAAGTTTATACCGTCAAGCACTGCAACTTTTCTCTGCTTTAAGGGAAAGATTTGTTTGATATTTCTTAACTCAAGTAGTGCCATCACGTCTCCATCCTAAACTTATCGGAAATCTTATTATAGAGCGGTCTATAAACAAAATGGTTAATGAGAAAAATCGTTAATACCATAAGAGAAAGTGAAACGATAAACAACCCTTCTTTTCCTTCGCTAAGCGATGCATCTAAAAGACTTCCAATACCTTCTACAGAATATATTTTCCCTTTCAGCACAATATATTCAGCAATGATAAGAGTATTCCATCCCCCGCCCCAGGCAGTAATGGTACCTGTCATAAGGGATGGCAACGCTGCTGGCAAAAGGAGCCTCTTAAACTTTAATCCTCCTTTTAACCCAAACGAATTAACGACTTCTCTCATATCGCTTGGAATTGCTTTTAATCCTCCATATATATTAAACAAGAGATACCACTGCATACCGGTAAGAATTAAAATAATTGCAGTTATCTCTAACCCATGAGGGAAACGCATAAAATAGTATAGAAAAAGCGGAAATATTGAAACTGCTGGGATTGAAGCAATTATTTGTAATGCAGGAGAAATAACTTTCGCACCTTGCGGATGGTAGAACATAAGAATCGCCACTGGCACTGTCCATCCAAGTGATATAAGATAAGCTATAAGCAAACGCATAAAAGAGAAGTAAAGACCCTTAAAGGAGATAACAAAATCTGAGAGTGAAATTTCTTTTATAAGATGGGGAGTAGCTAAAGCAAAACGATAAATCAAATACAATGTAACTGCAATGATAGTAGTAAAAATTATTCTTGATAGAATCATAGTAAATTTTTTAAAGTTCTTACTATGCTTGATTTTGCTGAATTTTGAGAAACTGCTTTCCAATTTCTCAGCAGCTGGTTTCAATTTCCTTAAAACGTTCCCTACAGCTCTCCAGAATATCTTAACAACATCCCATACTTCGTTTTCCTCTTTCTCGCCAGGTGTAATATCATATCTAAATCTTCTTGACCATTGTGAGAGTGGTTTCCAGATAAACAAGTCTATAAGTACAATAATTAGCACAAGTACTAAAATGCCAAGCAGAGTGAGAGAAATTTTGCCAGACGTTGCTGTTTCCATAATAAAGCTTCCTAAGCCTGCTAATCTGTACGAAGCATTACCTACCGCAAATATTTCGCATGCAACAAGAAAGTACCATCCATTACTCCAGCTTATCATACTATTATAGATGAGTTTTGGTATCGTTGCAGGAAAGAGGAGTCGTTTGAATTTCAAAATACCTCTTGGGTCAAAGAAATTATAAGATTCTCTTACATAATCTGGTATGGTTGTAAGACTTTCATATATGCCGAATGCCATATTCCACACTTGAGATGTAAATATTAAAAAGATTGAAGCAAACTCTACACCGATTGATTTGTTTGGAATAATTGCAATGAAGAAAAATATAGCAGCAGGGAAAAAAGCAAGTATTGGAACGGACTGCAGAATGTCCAATACAGGTAGCATAATCCTTGCTCTTCTTTCGCTTGTTGCTGCAGCAAAGCCATATGCAATTGAAAATATAAGAGCAAAGAGATATGCAAGGGTCATTCTTGTTAAAGAGCGGAGTGTATATGAAGGGAGTGCCTTCACGGAAAGAGTAGAAACAAAACTATTAACAGAAATTTCCTTTTTATAGAAAAGATATGCAAAACTAATCAGAGCAAGGAGAAGAATTAATTCCAGAAAAATATTTTCGGCTCTTATTTTTTCTTCTTCCATTCTCTTAATTAGAATACAGGTGGTTCCTTGTATTCTTTTTTATCCTTTTCTCTTGATATCTCAAAAATTACTGTATTTTCAGGGTCTGGGCAGGAAACATAAGCCTTATCCGGATCTTTCTCCCAGGGAAGCGTACCACCATAACGAAGAGGTGTGATAAACGGCCATAAGCTCACAAAAGCCCAGCCACAAAAATTGATAGGCACGGGCTGTCCGTTTGTATCAATCTCAAATGTATCTCCTACTTTTAAACCTGCAGGACATTTGCCAGAGCCCCTGATCTCAACCACCCTAATTTTTATTTTATACATTTTCTGTTTCATTGTTTTAAATTTTACCATAAAACTAATTTGTTTCCAAGAGCTATGTCCTGTGTTGAATCATTTTTTCTATACAAAACTTATTATGCTACTGTGCAATCCCTTCTTTTTTCTCTATCCTATCATCCTGATCTTCCCTTTGGCCATTAGGCCAGTTCTTGTTTCGGAATCCCTATATTGTCATGCTGAACTTGTTTCAGCATCTCTCTTTTGTTTTCGAAAAAGATAGACCCTGAAATAAATTCAGGGTGACAAAACAAAATGTCATTCTGCACTCTTTTCCTTGACTGTCAGGTCACGTTCCTTTCCTGGCCATTAAGCCAAGTCTTGTTTCAGCATCCCGCATATAGGATTTGGGATTTAGGATATAGGATTTAGTATTGTCATTCTGCTCTTGTTGGGTTGTCATTCCGGACTTGTTTCGGAATCTCCTCTTTTGTCTTCATTTTTTTCTTGTCATTCCGCAATCTTTTCCCTGGCTGTTTTTCGCCAGGTCTTGTTTCGGAATATCATTTTTGCTTTTATCTTTTTCGGGGGAGCATTGAGGGGGTGTCTTCCAACCC
>CAJXKN010000024.1 GCA_913055585.1 uncultured Caldisericota bacterium
TGCGTTCAAGTATGGCAATTGTTCTACAGAATGTTTTTATCTTTAAGGGGACTGTAAGAGACAATATTACATTGGGAAATGACAGTATAACTGAAGAGCAAATTATTTCTGCTGCAAAAGAAATCGGCGTGCATAGCTTCATTATGAAATTCCCAAAAGGTTACGATACGGAGCTCTCCACTGAAGGTACAAATGTTTCTCAGGGCGAGAGGCAGCTCATTTCATTTGCACGTGCACTCGTTTATAACCCCAAAATACTTCTGTTGGATGAGGCCACTGCATCCATTGATACAAACACGGAAGAACTTATTGAAAAGGGTATTAAAAAATTAATGGAAGGTAGAACATCTATAGTTATTGCGCATAGGTTATCCACTATCAAAAATGCAGATAGAATATACGTTATTAACAGGGGGAGAGTAATAGAACAGGGCACACACAAAGAGTTAATGCAGAAAAAAGGCTTGTATTACGAGCTGTACACAATGCAATTTGAAAAGGTATAAATAATTTTATTCCTTTTGCGTTAATTCTCTTGCTTTTTCAATATTTTTAATTTCTATATCTGTAATATTCTCCACAGTATTTTTATTGCTTTTGAGTGTTATAAATTTATCATCAAGCACCTTTACTATATAAAGTTTGTTATTTACTTTTGCAACAAAGATTTCTCCATTTTGTTTCACTATTCGTTTGCTGTCTTCCATGTTACTACTATAAGAATAAACAGTAGCATTGTATCCATTAGTTGTTTTAGTTCCTTCCTCTTTTATGTTTTTTAAGAAGTCAGCAAATTTATTATCTTTCTCAGAATAAATTTGGCTAATCAAATTAAGCACAAGTGCTCTGTTAGATTTATATGCATTGTATGTAAAAAGTGCAGGTTCCTTGTCACGTGTTATTATATCCCACCTGTTCTTGCCAGGATCGTATTCATATAAAACGTTTTTTATACGCCTCCTTTTGAACAAAACTTTTTTGTTGTTTGCTCTTAATTCAATAGAAGAAACAGCATAAGTATTACTTGAATTAACAGTAAACTCCGATATTTTTGTGCTTACCTCACTTCCGTTAATTTTTGTAATGAGGGTATTTACCGCCTCAAAATTAGTAGAATAATTTAAATCTTTGACTGCCGTGGAAATAACAGTAAGCGGGTCACCATGTATGCTTCCACTGGATGCTTTATTGCTACTTTTATTACCGCAGCCTACCTGTAAGACAAACAATAAAGCTAAAATTAGTATTATCGTTTTCTGTCGATTAAACATTTCGCCTCCTATTTTTTACTGTTTTAGTTTTGTTTCCATAGCTCATACAACAGTAATTAAACTATGTACTTAACTAAGTAATTTTTTATCACTCTACTCAATTATATCCAATTTTTAGAAATTTTATAATTCTTAAAAGTTGACTTGCATTCATATATTCATATAATAGATAAGCAAAGTAACAAATAGGAGGCAAAAATAATATGATTATAAAGGAAGGTAAAGGAATACTCGGTGTTAGACTTCAGGATGGAGAAGACTTGTTGGATTCTATAAAAACTGTTTGTAAAAACTACAAGATAGAGTCTGGAATAATACTGAATGGAATAGGAATGCTGAGAGAAGTGAAGATAAGTTATTGGAACGGAAAGGAGTATCTTACAGAACTTGTGAAAGATCCCGTTGAGCTTGTCTCTTTACAGGGAAATATTGGTACTACGGAGAGTGACGGAGATCCAATTATACATATCCACGTGGCTTTGGCAACGAAAGACCATAAAATGATTGGGGGCCATCTCAGTGGAGGAAAAATAAACAATACAGGAGAAGTATTCATTCAAAAATTAGAAAATATCTTGCTCATACGTAAAAAGGAAAAGAATGGAATAATGGGTTTATTCCCTGCTTAAAATTAGGAGATTAATATGTCAGAGATAAAAAAGGTATATGAACCTCAAGAAACAGAGGATAGGATTTATAAATTCTGGGAAGAGAACAATTTTTTTCATTCATCTCCTAATCCTAATAAAGAACCCTTCGTTATAGTAATGCCACCCCCCAACATAACGGGGCGGCTTCATACAGGACATGCATTGGATTTTACGATTCAAGATGTATTTGTGCGCTTTAACAGAATGATGGGGAAAGAAACACTTTGGCTTCCAGGTATAGACCATGCAGGTATAGCTACTCAAGCAGTTGTAGAGAGAGAACTCCTTGCAAAAGGTATTAATAAAAATGATTTGGGCAGAGATAAATTTGTTAAAGAAGTGTGGAAATGGAAAGAGAAGTACGGTAATACCATTCTTGAGCAATTAAAGAAGTTAGGAGTCTCTGCAGATTGGAGCAGATTGCGCTTTACCCTGGATGAGGCATACAAAGAATCCGTAAAAGAAGCATTTATTAAATATTATAATAGGGGATTACTCTACAAGGGAAAGAGGATTATTAACTGGTGTCCTCATTGTCATACTGCAATTTCTGATATTGAGGTAGAATATGAAGTTACAAAAAGTAAACTGTACTACATAAGATATCCTTTTAAAGATAATCCCGATAAAGGAATTGTAGTGGCGACTACACGTCCTGAAACAATGCTCGGAGATACGGCTGTAGCGGTACATCCTGACGATAAAAGATATAAAGAAGTAATAGGGAAAACATTGATACTTCCCTTAGTTGGAAGAGAAATACCTATTATAGCTGATGAAGCAATAGATATAGAGTTTGGCACAGGTGCACTGAAGGTGACTCCAGCTCATTCTGTAGATGATTTTGAAATTGCCAAGAGACACAACCTTCCCTTTATCAGTGTAATAGACACTCAGGGAAGGATGTTTAATGTGGCTGAGAAGTATGCCGGCCTTACTACAATGCAGTGCAGAGAAGCTATTGTAAAAGATTTAAAGGAGAAAGGATATCTTGTAAAAGAAGAAGATTATGAAAATTCCGTAGGGCACTGTCAACGTTGCCACACTGTAGTGGAGCCTCTGCTTTCAGAGCAATGGTTTATGAGAATGAAACCTCTTGCAGATAAAGCAATTAAAGCAGTAGAAAATGGTGATATAGATATTAAACCGGCTAAATGGAAAAAAGTTTATTATAATTGGCTCAATAATATAAAGGATTGGTGTATAAGCAGACAGCTCTGGTGGGGCCATCAAATACCTGTATATTATTGTAAGGATTGCGGGGAAATGATTGTCTCAAAAGAGCCTGTTAAGAAATGCCCACACTGTGGAAGTACAAATATTGTTCAGGATGAGGATGTATTGGACACATGGTTTTCTTCTGCATTATGGCCTTTTGCAACAATGGGCTGGCCAAAGGAAACGGAAGAGTTAAAATATTATTACCCAACGACATTGCTTGTCACTGGTTATGATATCTTGTTTTTCTGGGTAGCACGAATGATTATGGCAGGGCTCGAACTCACAGGGGAAATACCGTTCAAGACGGTAATACTTCACGGATTAGTGAGAGATGAAAAAGGAAGAAAGATGAGTAAGTCTCTGAAGAACATCATTGACCCGGTAGATGTAATCAAGCAATACGGGACAGATGCGCTGCGCTTTACAATGGCTTATCTGGACACATCGGGGGCAGAGGGTGTTAATTTATCCAACAGCACACTTACGGTGAGCAGGAATTTTGTAAATAAGGTATGGAATGTATCAAGATTTGTTATTATGAACATTGAAGGATTCAATCCTTTTAACTTTGATAGCTCAAATATACATTTGGAACTTGAGGATAAGTGGTTTCAAAGCAGATTAAATAAGGTAATTAAAGATGAAACAAAACTCCTTTCAGAATATAATCTCGGCGAAGCTGCAAGAGAACTATATGACTTTGTATGGAAAGAATTCTGTGATTGGTATATAGAGTTCTCTAAGGTACGTCTCTACGGAGATGATCAGCAAAAGAAGCAAGAGATGCAATTTCTCTTATGGGATGCATTGAATAAAATTTTGAGGATGCTCCATCCTTTCATTCCATTCGTTACGGAAGAAATATTTTCTAACATTCCTCACAAAGAGAAAGCACTTATCATATCTGATTTTCCGAAGTATGAAGGAAAGAAAATTAACGAACAGGAAGAGAAAAAAGCCGAATTTATATTTTCCATAGTAAGAAACATCAGGAACTTGAAAACTACTTTTGATATTCCCCTTACCCGTCCTGTCAAAGTATCATTTACCTCAACCAGTGATACAGAAAGATCCATTATCATAGAAGAGAAGGATAAAATAATGCGTACAGCTTTTCTGAGTAATATAGAAAGTACTGATAAAGCACCTACAAAAACAACGATCAAAAGTGTTGTGTCAGGAACAACCTTATATCTGGATATTGCAGGAGAAATAGACGTTGAGAAAGAGAAAAAACGTTTCAATAAAAAGATAGAATCTCTTAGGTTAGAGCGGGAAAAAATTACGGCAAGGTTACAAAATGAATCTTATCTTAAAAAGGCTCCTTCTGAAGTAATAAAGAAGGATAGAGATAGACTGAAAGAAATTGAAAGTGAATATACGCTTACACTTCAGCATCTTAAAGATTTAGGAGAATAGATGTTTTCCTATGCTCATTCCCTAAGCTATGTATATAAATTAAATAGGAATAGAAAAATACGGTTGAAGTTTGGCTTTGACCGTATGCTAAATGTCCTTGAGAAAATAGGGAACCCTCAAGATTCCTTAAAAACAATCCATATTGCAGGTACAAAAGGAAAAGGTTCTACACTTGCTTTTTTCTCCTCTATCCTGAGGCAAAAATTTAAAGTAGGGAGCTTTACTTCGCCTTCATTAGTCAATGCAACGGAAAGAATTTCTATTGATGGTTCGCTTATCCCTCCACATAGCTTTTCTCTCATTGTGGATAGATTGAAAGAGATTTATAGCTCCATAGAAGAAGAAAATGTACCCTCTACATTTGAGACTTTTACAATTATTTCTTTTATCTATTTTTTAGAAAAGCAGGTTGATATAGCCCTGTATGAAGTAGGCTTAGGTGGGAGACTTGATGCTACAAATATCATTAGACATCCGCTTGTCTCTATTATAACAGAGATAAGCTATGACCATCAAAAAACTCTGGGAAACACCCTGAGAGAAATTGCAACAGAGAAAGCAGGAATTATAAAAAAAGGAACACCGCTTGTCATTGCAAAGCAAGAAAAAGAGGCACTAGAAACGATTGTAAACAAAGCAAGAAAAAAAAGGATAGATTATTTTGAATACGGAAAAGATTATTTTATCACAAATGTAAAGGAATATGAAAAAGGAACAATCTTTGATTTTCACTCTCCCTCTTTAACTAAAAATTTTGAAAAACTTTTTGTTCCTATGATGGGCAAACATCAGGCAGAGAATGCTGCCTCCGCTATTCAAGCTGCACTACTATTAAAAGAAAAAGGGTATAATTTAGATGAGAGTGATATTCGCAACGGTTTATCAAAGACATTTTGGCCAGGAAGGTTAGAGATTGCAAGTAAAATACCTCTCATTGTTCTTGATGGTGCTCACAATAAAGCAAGCGCAGAGGCACTTGCTCACTTACTTATGAAAGTTTTTGATAAAAAAATTGTTTTTCTTTTTTCTATGTTAAAAGATAAGAACATAGAAGATACTATTTCTGTTCTTGCCCCTATCGGAGAAAGGTTTGTCTTAACTGAGGTTCCGTATTCGTATTCAAGGAGGCTTACTGTAGATAAGCTAAATTATATTGCAGAGAGGCATATCTCAAAAGATAGAATTGTTGTTGATGAGAATCCTCGTAGGGCATTTTATACTGCAAGAAGAAACATAAAAGAGGATGAATTGCTCTGTGTCACTGGCTCGCTTTACCTTGTTGGTTATATAAGAAAACTAATGAATTATTTTATTTTTTCAAAAAATTTGTTATAATTGTTACAAATATGAGTAATATAATAAATTTTTTAAAGAGCAGTTTTCCGTGGATGACGATTTCTGATTTCTGGGTTCTTGCAACAGGAATTTTGGTTATTATTTTAGTCCTTGCGATTTATGTTTACCGGGATAGCAATCTTCGAGGGGGAAAGAGTGTTTCATGGTTTATATGGACAATTCTTTTGGGAGGAATATTACCATTCCTTATCTATGTAGCAGTACGTTCCCCTTATACAAAAGAAGAATTAGAAGAGGAGAAGACAAAGAAGGAGGTGGTAGAACTTCAAAAAAAGTATTATGAGCTAATGATAAGTAAAGAAGTACAGAAATGTCCGGTATGTGGTGAAGAAGTAAGTGCGGATTATATGTACTGTCCGTATTGTTTTACTCAACTAAAAAAGCGATGTCCGCAGTGTGGAAGGCTCGTAGATAAAGATGCTAAGATTTGCCCTTACTGCGGTTACATTTTTGAAGAGAAAGGAGTGGAAAAATGAAGTTATTTACATTCAAACCGGGTGGTGTGCATCCAAAAGAGAGTAAACTTACAAAAGATAAAGCATTTGTTCGTTTAAAGCCTCCTAAAATTGTAGTTATTCCACTGAGTCAGCACATAGGTGCACCAAACACATCGCTTGTTAAAGTGGGCGACCACGTAAAAATTGGACAGGTAATAGGCAGTGCAAAAGCTTTTGTTTCTGCGCCTGTTCATTCAAGCGTGTCAGGGGAGGTCATTGCTATAGAACCTAGGCCCCACCCACTTGGAACGAAAGTACCAAGCGTTGTTATTAAAAATGATTTCAAAGACGAGTGGGTAGAAGATATAAAAAAGATAAGCTCTTTAGAGGAAGTGCAACCAAAGGATCTTGTAGGAATTATACGCGATAAAGGCATTGTAGGAATGGGTGGCGCTACATTTCCTACTGCTGTGAAACTTTCTCCTCCAAAGGGTAAACTCATTGATACTCTCATAGCAAATGGAGCAGAATGCGAGCCATACCTTACAACAGATTACAGAACGATGCTTGAATTCCCTGATAAAATTATTGATGGGCTTCTCATAGAAATACGAATTACGGGAGCAAAACATGCATTTATTGCAGTAGAGAACAATAAGGAAGATGCAGCAGAATTGCTGGAGAAGAGAGTTAAAACAAGAGGACTAAAAAACATTGAAGTAGTACTTGTTAAAACGAAATATCCACAGGGTGGTGAGAAACAACTCATCAAAGCAGTATTAGGGAAAGAGGTTCCGTCAGGAAAATTGCCGCTTGAGGTAGGAGCAGTGGTAGAAAACGTTGGCACACTCAAAGCAATTGCAGAAGCAGTGTTTGAAGGAAAACCACTCATTGAAAGAGGCACAACTGTTTCAGGTACTGCTATTAAAAACCCTGGAAATTATATTATAAGAATAGGTACTACGGTAGAGGACATCATAGACCAGACGGGAGGACTTACAAAAAAGTTGAGAAAGCTCATCTTTGGAGGTCCTATGATGGGCCTTGCACAATCCACAGTAGAAGTCCCTGCAATAAAGGGTACGTCTGGAATCCTGTTCTTTGGAGAAGAAGCACTTGATATGGCGCCTCAAGATGAATCTCCCTGCATTCGTTGTTCTCGCTGTGTGGATTTCTGCCCTATGGGCCTTATGCCTGTTCTCATTGATCATGCATCACGTAGGAATGACCTAAAGTTGGCAGAATCTCTCAATGCAACTGATTGTATAGAATGTGGTGTCTGCTCATACGTTTGTCCTGCCAAAAGGCACCTTACAGAGAATATAAGGAAAGCAAAGCAGAAGATTCTAAAGCAGAGAAAAATTGAAGCAGCAAAGCAAGCAGCTTTTGAAAAGCTCAAAGCTCTACGGGAGAAACAAGCAAAAGAGGCTCAAGAGAAGTTAAAAAAGGAGGTAAAGTAAATGGATAAAAATATGGTAGACCTTGTTGTTACATCCTCTCCTCATATACGTGATAAGGTAAAGACATCTGGGATTATGATGGATGTTTTAATTGCTCTCATTCCAGCTACAATTGCGGGTCTATGGTTCTTTGGAGCAAAACATACCCTGGGTGTTATTGTTATCTCTATTCTTTCCGCAATTGCTGCCGAATATTTAAGCTGTTGGATGTTTAGGAGAAAACCTTCTCTTTCTGACTTATCTGCAGTAGTTACAGGCTTACTTTTAGCATTAACTCTCCCTCCTTCTTCTCCATATTGGATGGTTGTCGTTGGGGCATTTGCGGCAATTATTGTAGGAAAAGAAATCTTCGGTGGCATTGGCTCCAATCCGTTTAACCCTGCACTTGTAGGAAGGGCAGTACTTATGATCTCCTGGCCTACATATATGACGACCTGGGTAAAACCTTTTACAAAATCCGTTTTTCCGTCTACAGCTGCCGTTACAACAGCCACACCTCTTAATATCATCAAGCTGAAAGGGTATAGTGCTTTACTTGCAAATTTTGGCGGAAGTGTAAATTTATATAAATCACTTTTCTTTGGGAATGTAGGTGGATGTATCGGTGAAACATCTGCCCTGCTTCTGCTCATCGGCGGATTGTATCTCATTATAAGAAAAGTTATTGATTGGCGCATCCCCACGTTCTATATAGCTACCGTATTTGTTCTCTCTCCGCTTTTTCACAGGGACCCTGTTTTTTCCATTCTAGCCGGAGGTTTATTCCTTGGGGCATTCTTTATGGCAACTGATTATAGCTCTTCTCCTATTACTTCCAAAGGAAGAATATGGTATGCTATTTCCCTTGGCTTTCTCACGGTTATCTTAAGGCAATTTGGTGCTTCCCCTGAAGGTGTAATGTATTCTATACTGATTGTGGACTGTTTTGTACCATTCTTTGACAAGATGATACCAAGAGCTTATGGGCATTTTGTTAAGAAAGAGGTGAAAGCATGAATAAAATAATGAAACTTACTCTGGTACTTGGACTTATAGGAGCCATATCAGGAGGTACTCTGGCGGGTGTTTATAAATTTACCGCACCTGTAATAAAGGCTCAGGATGCAAAAGAGTTACAGGCAGGCCTCTCAGAAGTTTTTCCTGGGAATTATGAGTTTAAGAAATTAGAAATAAAGCTCAAATCTCCTGACCCTGCCATACAAATAGGCGATGTTTACGCAGTAAAATCCGGTAAAAATGTAATTGGTGCTATTCTTAAAGTTTCCTCCCCTGGAGATCAAGCACCTATCGTGATGCTTGTTGGTGTAAAGAAAGATGGCAGAATAAGTGGAGTTAAAATTCTACAGAGTCTTGAGACACCAGGACTTGGTGCAAATGCATCTAACCCGCACTATTATGTGAACAAGGAAAAGAAGATTACGTTTCTTGATCAATTTAAGAATAAGAAAGTAACGGATCCTTTTGTGCCCAAAAAAGATGTTATTGCTATTACTGGCGCTACAATTACTTCTACTGCTGTTTCCAAAGGAGTAAAGATAGCAGGTGAAGTTGCTTACAGTTACTTTAAGAAAGGAGGGGGATCCTAATCAATGAAAAAGTATCTTAAAATTATCTGGAATGGTATATCACCATCAAACCCTGTACTAATCCTTGCAATAGGGCTATGCTCTGTCATTGCTGTCACCAATTCTGTTAAAAACGCTTTACTTATGAGTTTTGCATTTAGCTTTGTATTGATAGCCTCAGAGATCATCATTTCCGCTTTAAGGAAAGCAATACCTAATGAAATTAGGGTACCTATATTTGTAGTTGTCATTGCTACATTTACGACGATTGCTGCGCTACTTGCCAGAGCTTATTTTAGTTCCATATATGAGGCAATAAAGCTATACATTCTGTTAGTCGTTGTAAATTGTATTATTATCGGACGGGCAGAGGCATTTGCCTATAAAAATCCTGTGATTGACTCATTGTTTGACGGAATAGGAATGAGTATAGGGTACAGCTGGGTTATCCTTGCAATAGCTGCAGTTAGAGAATTGTTTGGGAATGGAACTATTGCGGGGTTGCAGGTATTTCCATCAGCTTATAAGCCTGCACTTGTTATGATTCTTCCACCTGCAGGTTTTCTTGTTATAGGAGTGCTTGTAGGATGGCTTGAAACTACGCTAAAAAAGAAGGAGGCTAAAAAATGAGTTATCTTGCAAATCTTGCTAAGATTTTTGTTGCTTCAGCATTTGTTAACAACATTGTACTACTGCAATTTCTTGGATTATGCTCTTATATAGGACTTACAGATAATATGGATGCTTCCATAGGAATGGGTTACGCAGTAACATTTGTTACAGTAGTAGCTGCGGCTGTAACATGGATTATTGATCACTGGATACTTATTCCTTATCATCTTCAGCCATTCCTGCAGATTGTGTCATTCATACTTGTTATTGGTTCACTTGTAGGGCTTGTAGAAATTTACATTAAGAAAATGTCTCCTAACCTGTACAAATCAATGGGTATTTATCTTCCGCTTATTGCAACGAACTGCCTTATATTAGGTGTTACATTTATCAACTCTATGCATAACTTTGATTTTGTAGAATCAATTGTAGAGGCAACAGGTTCGGCACTTGGTTATTTTATGGCTATGCTAATACTTGCAGGTATAAGAGAGCGTTTGCGTAATTCTGAACTTCCCGATTTTTTCAAAGGAAAAGCTATTGCATTTATGGTATCAGGGATTGTTGCTCTTGCTTTTATGGGATTCCAGGGTATGATAAAGTGAGGTGAGGTATGAAAACATTTGTTATTTCCATATTAACGGTAGGTGGTTTTGGTGCTCTATTTGGTGCTTTGCTTGGGTATTTTGCAGAGAAGTATAAGGTAGAAGAAAACCCTCTTGCAAAAGCAATTTATGATGTTTTACCTCATGGAGAATGTGGTGCCTGCGGGTTCCCTGGCTGCCATCCTTGTGCTGAGGCAATAGCAGAGGGACGTGCCCCTGTTGACGCTTGTGTGGTAGGAGGTGCAGCAACAGCGGCAAAGGTAAAAAAAGTAATAGAAGAGTTTAAAAAAGAAAAGGTAAAAAGTTAACTTGAAATTATTTCTCTGATTGCTAAAATAAAAGAAGAGGAAAGATGAAAAAACTTTTAACTGTTTTTATAATTTTTGCAATTGTGTTTAGTATGTTGATAGGGAGGACTATTGCAGGAAATGATTCTATTATGCTGGAAACTAAAAATATTCTTAGTATTCCTTCTGACAAAGTAGTGAATTTTTCTGTAGATATCCCTAATCTTTCCTCTTCAAGCAACAATTTTGAATTGCTGGACAAAGACAAGAAAGTTCCTTTTCAGATAATAAGAAAGACAAATAGCAATGTAGAGTTAAAAGCACTTTTGCATTTTTCTCCATTGGAAGATAAAAAGCTTACTCTCAAGTATGGGGAAGATGTTACACCAAATTATCAAACTGTCTTTAAACCTGATTTTTCAGGTACATATTTTGTAGGGATTGGAAGTGGTATGCTTTACATTGTATCATTGCATAACAGCAATACTGTGAAAATTATAGATAACAAAGGAAAAATACTTTTCCAGGGTACACTTGAAAAGAGTATAACAAAGTCTGTTCCTCTTAATAAAGATGAGATCTTTACCATTCGTTCTTCTTATCCTGTCTTTGCAGAGGTAAGTTCACTTAAAAGTCATCCCCTCTTAACCAGCTCGGATGATATTTCTTGTGTTTATGGAAGCTATTTTGTACTTTTCATTCCCAAAGAAATTTTTGTTTCTGCGTATAAAGACACTCACTTAAAACTATACACTCTTTCTGGCTCAAAGATCTTTGATGGAAACATTCCTGAAAGGGGTTTATACAAAAACCTTTCTTTAAAACCTGATTTCTATGTAGTCTCTTCGGATAACCCTGTTACAGTACAGTTCGGATGTGCAGATGATAATGTATATTTTGTCGGTTATGGAGGTCTAAACGCATTCAAAGGAGTTTCCTTTGGCAATATTGTATGCTCATCTCTTTTTCCTGATACGAATCTTCGTATTAAAACTGTAGAAAAATTATATCCTTCGGTGAAATTATCAAAGTCCAATGATTTTTATTATAAAAATATATTAAAGACATTTAAAACGTTCAATACCGAATATACACCTATTTATGTAACTTATACGAAACCAGTGCTTGTTTATTCCGATGCAAATGCTGGGAACATTGGTGGAGAGCAAATTCCTTCTGTGGGAGGTAAAGGCTTAAATTTTGTATTCAGAAGTGGCAAAATATATAACTTTCAAGGAATTATACATCAGAGGAATGTTGTTATTATTGCCTCAAAGAATGATACCCATATTACAGTAAATAATAAAAAGGTAACTTTAAACGCTTTACAAACCTATGAGGTAGGTTATAAAAAGAGTTACCAACCAATAAATATAAGCTCAGACAAGCCGATTTCTGTGTTTGAGATAGGAATGAGTACTTCAATGGAATTCTTATCAATGCTCCTTCCGCTGGAGGATAATTCCATAAAAGTTGTGCCCCTATCAACTAAACCCGTTGTTCCACCAAGTAAACCTACTACTCCCAGCCCACATTCTTTTCTTTCGCCTGTGTTTACATTTTTTACTTCGCTTCGGCATAATATATCTAATGCAACCTGGTATAGAAATATTGAGAATACACTGAAAGAATTTTGGGTAAATATATCTCCCTACATCAAGAATTTTTCAAAGAAAATTATTGAATTCTTTCTTCCCGCAGCTGGGCTTTTGTATCCATACATACATAATTATTTACCCAACATTAGTGAATATGAACTTGCTGCAATCATTTTCTATATTCTTTTAGTATTGATTATTCTTTTGCTCATCCCTAAGAGACGAAAAGAAAAACCCATACCAATTGTCAATCTTCAAGAAGCGAAAAAAAAGATACCTGCTTTTAACGTAAAAGTATTGGAAGAGAAAGAGCCCATAACTATTAAAGAAAAGGAAGTAAAGACTATTAAAGCACCAACAAAAATTAAAAAGGCAAAGACTATTCCAGCACCTGAGAAAAAGAAAATATACAAAACGATTAAACCTACCAGGATATCCAAAAACGTACCTGTTATTCCAACAAAGGAAGTAAAAAAGTCTGCTACTCCACCTCTCATTAGAAAATCAGAGGCAAAGCCTAAAAAAGTGGTTCCTACGCCTCTTATGAGAAAGCCTGTTATCAAGGAGGCGCCTAAAAAAGTTGGAAAAGAATCCATTTTATTGAAGCCACAAAAACCCAAAGAAATTAAAAAGCCTAAAATTTACGAAAAACCTAAAGCTAAAGGAAAAGAGATCTCTGCTCAACTAAAAAATCTTGCTGAGAAAAAAGAAATTAAGGAAGCTAAAAAACCTTCTATAAAGGAAGTCCCTATTCAGCCTAAAAAAAGGAAAAAAGTTTCCGAAGAAACAAAGTCATCTTTAGAGAATTTACTGGAAAGAGTAAAGAGTGAATCTTCTCAGTTTAGATTAGAGAAAACTAAAGAGCAACTTGCGCCACAAGGAAGAGAAGTTAGCAAAAAGGAAGCAGTACATCCTGCAGTAAAACATTTCCAGGGCGGTGTTGTAATGGATATTACCTCGTTAACTAAGATTTTACAGCTAAAAAAGAGCGAATATTTAAACGAAGTATTTATTTCCGCATCTTCTCAATCCAAATTGGATCCTGATATTAAAGCAAAGTATAGAATTGGTGTTATTGCACTGACTCCAATAGAGCTAAGGCTTGTAGAGGATCTTGCTAACAGAATCGCTTCTAAAAATAGTACCGCTGAAGCTTTACTCATTGCTAAAAAAATAGGCGCAAAAGACATACTGGTGGATGATTCTCCTGCAATTATGGATTATCAGGGGGTAAAAATCCATAGCCTACTTAAGTTTATTCAATAGTTGAAGCGGGCTCTTTTGGGTCTGACATAACAACCTGCTAAATTTACTATTCTAAACTTTTATTAATCATCCCATTTGGAAGCATATTGTCCGGGTGAGTGATTCCCTTCTCTTCCATTTCGTATCGCTTACAACCTTTTCCACCTTTAAAGCAGTAGTTTTCAACCCAGAACTTATCTATCTTCCCTTCTTCATAGAACTGCTTCATTGGACAAACACTGTACCATTTACAAATCTTTTTCATATTTAATGTACCTCCATTTCGTTTGATCCCTCTTTCTTATTTTTTTATTTTAACACATTTTTCATTATTTACCCACTCATATCCTTATACCTCTATCCATGCTTACGCCTTTTACCTGAGTCTCATCTCTCTTTTATTCACAATTCTGCAAACTTTCATTATAATTATGAAAATTCACTACAATTTAGCAGGGTGATAAAGAATCGCTCAATTAGGAATAACTCTTTTTACTTTCTTAGTTTTCTTCTCAGGCTTATCAAGCCTGATTCTATTCTGACAAAAGTTAACGTTTTCCTGTTGTAAACATTCAAATTTATATTATATTTCTTTGCAGTTTCCTTTACAACAGGCAATGGCGCAGGGTCTGCCTTTTTCCAAAAAGGCCTTAATTCTCGTAAAAAAGATATTCATCGTTATAG
>CAJXKN010000025.1 GCA_913055585.1 uncultured Caldisericota bacterium
CTGGATAAAATTCCTCACTGAGAGTGATAAAGAAATCAGAGCATATTACGGTACTATTCTCTTAGTTGCAATAAGCACTGGCATAGCAATGGGTATAATGTGCTATCTTATCGGAATAAAATATTTTTTGCTTATAGGAGTTATGGATGCATTCTTAGAACTACTTCCATATGTTGGGCCTACTACTGTTTATATTATAGGTGCAATATTTGCAATGTTCAGCTCACTCAATAAATTCCTTCTGTTTTCCACGTTCTTTTTTGCCATTGAAATAGTACAATCACAGATCGTTATTCCATATTTTACAGGAAGAAAAATAAATCTTCCTCCTGTAGCAATTATATTGATTATTCTGATAGGAGGTAAATTAGCTGGCATATTGGGAGTAATTATTGCAGTGCCAGCTTTTGTCCTTATTAGAAACACAATAAAGATATTATATCCAGAGTTCTATAAATCTACTCTCCATACTTGACAAGAAATGCTAAATCGTTAAACTTATAAAGTTAAATATCACTTATAAAAGGCTCATACCAGTGCCTATTTATAGTGAAAGGAGGTTAATATGGAAGAAGCAATTATAAAAACTGGTGGTCATCAATATAGAATTAAGCAGGGTGACATTATCAAAGTCCAGAAATTACCTGGAAAGGTAGGCGATAAGGTACATTTTGATGAGGTACTTATGGTAAAAGACGGAGAGAACATTAAGTTCGGCACCCCTCTTGTAAAGGATGCATCTGTCGAAGGAATTATTACAGAGCAGGGAAGGGACAAGAAAATCATTGTGTTTTTCTACAGGAACAAAACAAGGAACAGGAAAAAGAACGGACATAGGCAACCCTACACAAAAGTAAAAATTAGTAAAATTCTGGAAAGAGGTGAGCAATAATGGCACGAAAAAAAGCCAGAACCAACGGAAGAGATAGCAACCCTAAATACCTTGGAGTAAAACTCTATGATGGGCAAAAAGCAAAAGCAGGTAGTATTATCGTAAGGCAGATTGGCGAGAAGATAAAACCAGGAAAAAATGTTGGTGAAGGTAGAGACTACACGCTATTTGCTTTAAGAGACGGCATAATAAAATTTGAGAAGAAAAGAAACGTTACATTAGTCCACGTTTTATCAGGAGAGGCATAATCTACGGATAAAAGAGAATTCATAGACCACGCATACATTGTTGTAAAAAGTGGCAAGGGGGGCAACGGTGCAGTGAGTTTTAGACACGAAAAGTTTGCCCCCCATGGTGGACCAGATGGAGGAAATGGAGGAAATGGAGGAAACGTTGTTATCCAGGCAACGAAGGAACTCAATACCTTAAATCATTTCCTCTATCAGCATTATTTCACTGCAGAAAATGGAGAGAATGGAAGAGGTGGCAATAAACACGGCAAAAATGGTAATGATTTAATAATAAAGGTTCCGATAGGCACTATCCTTATTGATGAGAATAATGGTGAAATTATAGCTGACCTTGATGAAAATGGTAAATCTGTTATTGTAGCTAAAGGAGGAAAAGGCGGGAAAGGCAACAAAAAGTTTGCAACTTCTGTGGAACGTGCACCACACTACAGCGAAAAAGGAGAAAAAGGGGAAGAAAAGCATATTGAAGTAAAGCTAAAGATTCTTTCAGATATAGGCATTATCGGTTTGCCAAATGCAGGTAAATCAACTCTGCTTAAAACTGTTTCAAATGCAAAACCCACTACAGCAGATTACCCCTTTACTACACTCTCGCCGAAGATTGGTGTTGTAAAAATCGGCGTTGGAAAAAGATTCATAATGGCCGACCTTCCCGGACTTTTAGAAGGAGCAAGTAAAGGAAAGGGGATGGGCAACGAATTTTTAGCGCATATTGAAAGAACGAAAGTGTTATTATTTTTAATTGATGGAACGAACAAAAAAGAAATTTTACCTACGTATAATAGTCTCTTGAATGAGTTGCGAAGTTATAAACCAGAGATTCTTGACAAAAAAAGGGTTGTTGCAATTAATAAAATTGACCTATGGAATGTGAAAAGGACAAAAGAGATAAAAGAGAAATTTAAAAATATAGGAGAAGAGGTGTATTTTATATCAGCACTCCATAAAATTGGTTTAGAGGATTTATTAGAGAGGTTGTATGAACTTGCTATTTCTTCAACAACTATAAAGAGAAAAGTTACTGTAAAAGAAAATACAATAAGACTTTCAGAAAATGACCTTAAAAAATTTCTAAGAATCGAAAGAATAGATGACCATACGGTGAGAGTAACGCAAACAGAGTTGGAGAGAAGAGTGCAACTTACCAATTTTGATAGACCTATTAGTGTTGCAGAACTGCTCAGATTTTTTAAGAAGATAAATCTTGAAAGAGAATTAAGAAAAGTAAATATAAAAGATGGAGACAGGGTTATTATAGGTAATAAAAGTTTTATATATAAAAAAGATGAATAAAATAGGTATTTTAGGAGGAGCATTCAATCCAATTCATTTTGGACACCTTTTTATAGCAAAAGAGGCAATGGACATTTTTTCTCTAAAAAAGATTATCTTTGTCCCAACAGGAAACCCTGTATTTCCAAAAGAAGATTTGTTAAATAAACATATTCGTTCAGACTTTGTAAAAACTGCTGTTTCGGAAGAAAAACATTTTGAAGTCTCTTTGTTTGAAGTAGAGAGAGATATCCCTTCATTTTTCATTAATACATTAAAACATTTTAAAACGGAACAAAACGAGATCTTTGTAATTATTGGGGAAGACGCATTTTTACAATTTCACAGGTGGCGTTTACCAGAAGAAATTTTAAATATTTCTTCCCTTATTGTAGCTAAAAGATACGAAGGAAATTTTGAAAAAACAAAAAATTATGTTGAAAAGAGATTCAGTACATTTAAAAGTAAAATTCATTTCCTTCCACATCCCCTTTTTCCTATCTCATCAACGTTGATAAGAAAAAGAATCAAGGAAGAAAAATCTATTAGCTATCTTTTACCCAAAAAGATAGAGGAAATCATCGTTAAAAATGGTTACTATAGATAAACTAAAAGAAGAATTAAAAAAAAGACTCCCAAAAGAACGGTTCGAACACTCAGCAAACGTTGCTGAAATGAGCATAGAGCTCAATAAAATCTGGGGAGGCGATGTACAGAAACTTCTCTATGCAGCGTACCTGCATGACATAGCAAGAGGGATGTCTGGGGAGAAATTGATAAAAATTGCTAAAGAAAATAACTATAAGATAAATGATATTGAATACATGAATCCAGTACTTCTACATTCCGTTGTAGGTGCAATAATTGCAAAAAAAGAATTCGGTATTACGGATCCTGTAATATTGAACTGCATTAAGTATCACACAACGGGAAGGAAAGGCATTACCCTCAACGAAGCAATTATCTATGTAGCGGATTTTACAGAACGAGGAAGAAATTTTGAAGATGCAAAAATTGTAAGGGAAATTTCTTTTAAAGATTTAAAAGAAGCTGTACTTAAGGAAACTGAGCTTAACGTTTATTTTCTAATGAAGCAGAGAAAACCTATCCATACGTACACTATTGAGATGTTTAATGATTTGCTAAAGAATGAGATTCGTTAAGTTGACTAAAAACCAAATAAAAATATAATAGAAGTGTAAGCGGGAGTAGCTCAGGGGTAGAGCACTGGCTTCCCAAGCCAGTTGTCGCGGGTTCAAATCCCGTCTTCCGCTCCAGGGGGCGCCGTCGCCAAGTGGCAAGGCAAGGGTCTGCAAAACCCTCATCGTCGGTTCGATTCCGACCGGTGCCTCCATTTTTAGTAACTAACGGAGGTACAATGAAAAGCATATTGAAAAAAGTTCTTATAGCTATTGTAATTGCATTTGCTGTTTACGGTGCTTACACTGCTACTATTAAATTAAAATCATATATTACTTATAAATCACATCTCTTGCGTATTACAAGAGAAGAAAATATTAAAAACGGAACTGAAAAAGTACCTAACTTAAAATTGACTGCTTCGGATGGAAGTACAATATCTTTGTATGATGTAGCAAAAACACATAAATATACAATTGTTTCCTTTGGCAGTATTTATTGTGCAAACTGCCATAAGGAATACAAAATGCTTCAAGAAAAAGATTTTCTTAGCGAGTTACCAACCGATGTCGCTTTCTTTCTCTGTGTCCCGGAGAAAGCAAACTACATCAGCGAATTCAAAAAAGATGAGGGAATAAAACTACCCATTTATACTGTGAACAAAAAAGATATGGAGCAATATGGGATAAAAGCTCTTCCCACTACCTTCATTATAGGAAAAGACCTCAAGCTTAAATGGCCACCCATAGAAGGTTTTACAGAAAGCACAATGAATTTAATCATAAAACTTGTAAAATAACTTATTTTTCATTGCAAAAGTTTATAGATAAAGGATACTGCAATAAGCACTGCTAAAGCTTTTTCATTCCTAACTTCATCTCATATTTCCTCCTTTTCACTTCATCTTTGAAAGATCTATGTTAAATTTCTCTTCTCTGTTAGGATAAATTATAATGAATTGGATTTTTGCATTCCTCGGTATGTCCTTAAGGTTAAAATAATAAACATTAGCTGCGTAATAAGCAGGTGAATCCGGCCATTTTGCTGAAGTATCTGCAAAGTCTTCTTTATCAACTTTGACAGGGTGAATTACTTTGCCATTAATTTTAATAACAGCATCAACATCCTTAGCAAAATCGATCTTATCACCATATACCTCTGCAGAAACTTCTAATGTCTTAATACTCTTAAGTAGATTCAATGCATCATTTAAAGTAGTATCTTTATATTTCTCTGCATTGGATAGTGCCAGAGTTGCCACCAAAAGATACGGAGTTGTAACAGAAATATACTCACGGCATGAAATAGTACTGTTTTTGTTACGGTTTATTGTCCACGGACCCATAAAGCTCTCGAAAGATGTATTTTTATTGTTTTTTCCATAAGCAATAGCATCCCTAATATCACTTGCCTCCATTAACCAGGTATTGCTTAGCTTATCGTTTAATTCATTCCACAACTCATTTACTGTTGTACTATTGTTCAGTTTTTTGAGCTCTAAGAGTTTTTCTTTTGCTTTAGAGTATTCTGCTTTACCCATAAGAGTTTTAGCGTCAGATAACAACTGTTGCTCATGTTGTGCTATTAAGTCAAGAAGTTTTTCAACTTCATCAGTTGGCCGAATACTTTTCAGTTTAGAGATCGCGGCGGCAAAATTGCCACTGTCAATTAATTTTTTACTCTCTTCGATTACTACTTTTTGCTGATTATTTTCCATCCGAGATATAAGATTTTTAATAGCACTTTCATTATTTTCATTTATATCAATATGATAAGAAGATAATTCTTTCCCATTATCATCAATTATTTTAACAAGTATGTATCCTTTTTGAGGCACTCCTTTATCAGAAGATTTGGTAATTTTCGCTTCTCCAAATTCGATTCCTTCAAAAACTCCTTTTTTTGTACCGAGAGAGAGTGTTACTTTTTGGCCATCATCTTTCTCCATCTCCACACTTAGTGGCTTATCAGTCCAGAATTTCTGATTGTTCAACCCTTTAAAATAGGATAGCCTGTTTGCAGGAATTCCTGATGTACATCCTGTAAATGCTAAAGTCGAAACAAACAAAACTGCTAAAATAATACTTATTAATCTTTTTTTCATCATTACCCCTCCTTTTTTATTTAATATCAAAAGAGAACCAACATAAAATTTTCTTAGGAAAGGAACGATTTAAAAGTGTCGTGGGTTTTTTTATAAAAATCTGTTATCGCTTGTTGCAAATTACGAGAAGGCATTAAACCCTTAACACTGGGCCAAAATGTTTTATCTTTATTAAGTAGTGCTTTATAGTCAGTTTGAAATTCTGAAAAATCGCTGACTATCTCTTTTTTATCATTGAGAATATCCGAATAGTCAGTAAAAAGGGAGTCAACATCAACAGATAGGTTAAACATAGCATGTAATAGCTGAGAATAGCTTCTCACGAGTTTATTTTCTGCTTGAAGAAGATCAATATATCCAGAAATTCTCGAGGTATATGAAAGTAAATCCATATCTTTAATGTTATCCATTGTTTTATCCCTATTTCTTATATTTTCATCAAGCTTATCAAATGATTCTTTCCATGTTAAACTACTGTTAGTAGCTATATTTATAAAATCGCCAATTGCAATATTGTCCTTTTTCTCGATAGCGCTAAGTTCTCTCTTTAATCGATTCAATTGTTCTGTTTTGATGTTTTCATTTTCGCTTATTAGTTTGTCTTTTAAATCATCCAATTTATTTTTAAATAAAAGCACTTTCTGGTTCTCTACTTTATTAATAAGCTTACTCCTGCTGTCACTTATCATGTTTGTTTCAGTAATAAAGTCATTATAAGAAAGTTTTGAAGTCATAGAGATTGCATTTGTTTCTCTGTCAAGCAGTTTAGAATCTTGTGCAGATATATTTTTTGTGAAGTTGTTTACCTTTTGAAGATTGACGCCGGCAAATACGCTAAAAGCGATAATTAAAGCTGCAACAGCACCTAGAATCCAAAACGTCTTTTTTCTTCTTCCGTGATTCCTATTCTCACTTCTTTGATTCTCGATTACTTCACTTTCATTTTCCTGATTCTTATTCATGTCACGCCTCCTCCAATCTTTTTATTTTTGCAGCCTTCTTTAATCAGTCTGACTGCAAAACTCTTATCACTCTTGGTATATCAAAATTAAAAGTCTTGTCAATAAAATGTATAAAAATTACCGGTAATGGTAAAATAAGATTTGTAAAAAAGTATTATTAGCTGCTATTACTCTTAAACCCTGACAAATTTCGAATGATTATACTTACAGTGGAAAAGTAATTGCTACATTCCATATAGAACAATATTGCAAAAAAGGCTAATTGAATTATGATAATATTATGTTTGCAAAATTGAAAGGAGGTAATAAATGATTCTTATTGAACAGGGAACAATTTTCACAGTAACAAATGGCATTATAGAGAACGGAAACATTCTCATCGGCGACAACGGACGCATAAAAAAGATTTCAAAGAACAGGATAAAAACAACAGACGCAAAAAAAATAAATGCAAGAGGAAAACTTGTATTTCCAGGGTTTATTGACGCACATACACACCTTGGTCTCTTTGAACTGGAAGAAGGTGAAGAAGGTATAGATGGGAATGAAATGACAAATCCCTCCACACCAGGGGTACGAGCGATTGATGCAATAAACCCTTCTGATCCCGCATTTAAAGATGCACTCTCGGCTGGTATTACAATGGTATTCACGGGACCCGGTTCAGGGAACGTTATAGGAGGGCAGAGTGTAATTGTTAGGACATACGGCAAAACTGTAGAGGAAATGATTATAAAAAATCCTGCTGGAGTAAAGTGCGCATTCGGGGAAAATCCAAAACGTGTATATACAGAGAAACACCAACTTCCTACAACAAGGATGGGAACAGCAAAAGTGTTCAGAGAAACACTTGCAAAGGCAAAAGAATATGCAGAAAAGAAGAAAGGAAAGAAAAAATTGCCTTTTGACCTGAATATGGAAGCATTGCTCCCTGTAATGCAGCACAAACTTCCGTTGCGTATTCATTCACACAGAGCGGACGATATCCTTACAGCAGTACGGATTGCAAAGCATGAATTTGGATTGGATATTGTTATAGAGCATGGAACAGATGCAGCAAAAATAAGAAAAGTACTGGCAAAAGAAAAAGTGCCTGTTATATCAGGACCTTTGCTTGATGTTTCACCAAAGGTAGAAACACGCTCCAGCTCATTTACGACACCTGCTCTTCTTAACGAAGCAGGGGTACTTACCGCACTAATGACAGACCATCCTGTTGTCCCCATTCAGTACCTACCGCTTCAAGCAGGACTTGTTGCATACCAGGGTGGAGCAGGAGAGGAAAATAGTCTAAAAATGATTACTATTAACCCTGCACGAATACTGAAAATTGAAAAGGATTATGGAAGTATTGAAGAAGGAAAAATAGCAGATATATCCATTTATTCAGGACACCCATTCAGTTCAACTTCCAGAGCTGAACTGGTGATTGCAAATGGAAAAATCGTTTATAAGAGGTGAGAAAATGTACAAAATCATAGCAGAAAAATTATTTGACGGAAAAAGAATTATAGAAAATACTGTCATTCTATTTGACAAAAGTGGCATTCAATACATTGGAAAAGATAACAAGATCCAGACGGAAAAAACGTTTAGAGCAAAATTCGTAACCCCTGGATTTATTGATCTTTCTTCCGGTATTGGACTTAAGGAAGAATCTTTAGGGCAGATAGAAGGAAACGATTTCAATGAAGAAACAAATCCTGTGACACCAGAGCTGATGGCTCTGGACGGAATCAATCCTTATGATGAAAGTTTCCCAAAAGCAATAAGAGGTGGTGTACTGATAAGTCTTGTACTCCCGGGACTTTCAAACAGCATTGGAGGGAGAGGTGCAATTATATATAACTACGGCGAAACAATAGAAAATATGCTTATCAAATCTCCTTTTGGTATGCGCTTCTCCATAAACAGTACTCCAAAATCTGTTTATACAAAGCAAAGGAAAATGCCGATGACAAGAATGGGCAATGCCTACCTTATAAGAGATGCAATGTACAAAGCAAAGGAGTACGGGAAAAACAAAGAGAAAAAATTTTCCTTAAAAGAGGAATCTCTTCTTCCGGTTTTAAATAGAAAACAAAAAGCATTCTTTGCTGCATTTCGTGCAGACGATATTACAACAAGTATCAGAATAGCAAAAGAGTTTAATTTAGATTCTGTAATTACATTTGGAACAGAGGCGGATCTGGCAATGAATACACTCAAAGAAAATAAGGTACCCGTTGCTTACGGTCCTATCATACTATCCCGTTTTGGAGTGGAATTAAAGCATCTCTCTCCAAAAGTGCCCGCAACACTCATAGAAAACAATATTGAAACGGCTATAATATCAGGGCATCCATTTTATCCCGCAGAGTTCTTGCGTATCCAGCTTGGTCTTATCATTTCCGAGGGGATAAGCCCGGAGAAAGCACTGGCAACGGTTACATCTGTCCCTGCAAAAATACTTGGAATGAGAAAAAATGGGGTGATAAAGAAGGGAGCATCTTCTGACATTGTTCTATTTGATGGAGAACCCTGGGAAACAAAAACAACAGTAAAAAGTGTATTTGTAAAAGGTACTCTTATACAATAACTTATTTACTACCCATTGGTACCAAGTATCAATGGGTAAATATTTATCCTCCTTCTATCTTCGAAACTTTAATAAGGGCTTTTTTGAACGAAAAATAAACTGTACCACGTTGCGACACTTTCAGTATAGTGCTACCTTTCTAAATAAAAATTATTCATCTCATTTTTTCACCTTTGTCAAGAATATGAAATAGTGCTGTTATTTTATTAAAATCTATATTCGCCTTTTCTCCTTACGTTCATCTCTCGGTTCCTTAATGTATATTTTGAGGTATAGTACGAACTGTCAAAGCGGAATTAAATAAAGTTTATCCTTCATTTGGATCTACCGTTCTCTTCCAGTCCATTTCAAAAAGTGTATTCAGAGTATTTAAAATATTTGCATTATCTGAAATAATCCCAAGCTCTCTATTTTCATCCAAAGAAGCAGAAGAAAAATTGTTGGAGCCTATATAAGCAACCTTTTTATCAATGATAATAAGCTTTGCATGGACATATGGATCAGGTAGTGCACGAATATGCTTTATGCCTAATTCATCCACTGCACTAAAGTTCCCACCTACTCTATATAGAGGAGGAATAATAATCCTTACCTCTACACCTTGATTAATTTTTTTCTGCAGAATATCTATGAGTTTATCATCTTCCACTTCCTGTTCCCATATATCAATGGAACTCTGTGCACTGTTCAACAATTTTTCTATTTTATCTCTTGCATCTACAGGGCTTAAAACAATATCAGGATCTTTGTTCACCACATTTTTTCTATTCCAATCATTTTCAAATATTTCGTTTATTTCTTTTACCTTTGTCGGATCACTTATTGCAATGCCAAACTCTCTGTTTTTATTAAATGTACTGTAAGTAAAGTTCCCTGTGAAGACCATTGCTTCTTTTCCATCTATTACGATAAATTTTGCATGCGTAAGAAAATAGTTCGGATTTGCCCATTTTACAGCTATGCCATAATGAATGAGTTTATTCTTTACATCCCAATTCTCCGAATCTGCTCCAACAGGACTTTTTTCCATCATTACCCTTACATCTACACCTCTTAATGCAGCCCTCCCTAATGCATCTGCCAGATCAAACTGTGTGAATCCATATATCTCTAAATGTATGGATGTTTTTGCACTCTGTATCGCTTTTATAATAGGTGTCATTCCTGAAAAGTTCTCTATCATAAGCTCTGGTGAGGTAGTAGCAGGTATACTCTTACTAAGGGCAGGCGCAAATGAAACAATCAATATTAAAATACTCAAAACTATTGATATAAATATGTTTCTTCTTCTCATCTTTCCTCCTTATCCAATATATTCTATCGTTACTGTTCTCGTTTTTGCATCCCATCCAACCTTTGCACCAAATGCCTCCATTATGAAGCGCAGAGGTACAAAAGTCCTATTGTGCATAATAATCGGAACGACCTTAGGATTGTTTGGGTCTATCTGACGAGGGGAACCATTCACATAAGCAGTATTCTTATTAATAAATAGCTCTACAATATTATTGTTTAATTTTATCGTTACTTTTCTCAACTTTCCATCCCAGGAAACATTTGCGCCAATTGCTTCAGTTACAAACCGTATCGGGACAAGCGTCCTATTATTTTTAATAACCGGTGCAACATCGGTAGGAACGAACCTACCATTGACAAGCATTCCTTTTCTACCTATTGTCATCTTAACAATAATCTTTTTCTTCTGGTCAAATATATAAAGCCCTCCTGATTCTGTCGCAACGTATATTGCACCACTCTTATTGTAAACAAAGTCTGGTGAGAAATATACTTTATAAACGTATCTATTGTCTTTGTTTCCTGTAATGTTATCCCACGTATCTCCAGCATCTTTACTCAAATATACACCTTTCCAGGAGCCTGCAAGAATCATTTTATCTTCTGAAAATTTTGGTGAGAGCTGTACGCCATCCGTCCACATATGGTACTCAAGTAAAGCATCGGATATATTTGTAAAATGTGCTCCTCCATCTTTAGAAATATAAATACCACTTCCTGCTG
This sequence comes from uncultured Caldisericota bacterium, assembly GCA_913055585.1. GTDB lineage: Bacteria > Caldisericota > Caldisericia > Caldisericales > Caldisericaceae > CAJXKN01. The sequence goes on from CAJXKN010000025.1 coordinate 11,219, forward strand.
TACCTACAACAACAGTCTGATCCGTAGAATACGCATCTGACAGAGAGATATCTGCAATGCTATAAGGAGGAATGTCTTTTTCGCCTACTCTTTGCCAATCCTTTCCTCCGTCCATCGATTTGTACACGCTTCCGCCATTTGTCCCTATAAAAATCGTACTATCATTCCCTGCAATACTTTTGATATTTAAGTCAAACGGTAAAATACCATTGTTTGATTGAGTAAAAGTGTTATTTGCCGGATCCATAACGAAAACGCCCTCATCCCCTGTGCCTATGAGAAGCTCATTGTTTTCAAAAAGAAGACCTGTTATATACCGTGGTGATGCTTCAATCTCATCAAAACTTTTTTCACCATCCTTTGATTCAAGTAGGCCTTCACCTTCAGTGCCAACAAATAACGTTTGTGTATGAGAAAAATCATTTGCCGTACAGACTGCATTAATAATGTAATTAGAAGGGAATGATGAAACGTTACTAAACGTTTTCCCTGAATCCTTTGATTCATACAAGCCGTTATATTTAGTTCCTACAAATACCGTACCATCATTGTTGTACGTAGAAGAGAACGAGACTGCAGTAATATATGTACCGGTAAATCCACTGTTGGATTTTGCAAAGCTCTTTCCAGCATCGTATGATACGTAAATACCATTTTTGATAGTGCCTACAAATATCGTTCCATCCGTTGAAAAATTGTTTGAGAGCGTTATGCATCTTGCAGCAGCACCATCTAAATTTGATAAAGTTTTCCATTCGCCATCTTTTACTAAAATCCCTTCGTTAATTGTTGCAACATAAATTTTTCCATCTTGAATAGCAAAATCATTTATCTTTGTATTTTTAAGCATATGCTCAAAATTACCATTACTACCCATAAATAATCCATCGTAAAACGTGGATGCATATATTACATTGTTATAAATAAATATATTTGAAATTGGGCTTTCCGTAAGATTTTCTGCTACTACCTCTTTTTCTTTACTTGCAGGATCTATCCTGTAAATTGTGCCGTCTTCACATCCCGCATATATATAATCTCCATTAACGGTAATAGTTATTGCCACAGGATTATCCATTTTCAGGATATTCTTCCATAGTTCCTCATCCTTTTTTCTTTCCATAAGCATACCATTGAAGGACAATGCAAAAAGATTTCCCTTTTCATCTTCTTTAATATCTATGATATAGCCTTCTCTCATACCTCTATTGAACGTTTGCCAGTACTTCCCGCCATTTTCTGAAAGATAAACACCGTTCTTCGTACCCAAAAAGATATCGTTCTTCTTATAGTACTTTGAAACGAGGATAACATTTGCTCCCTCGGTAAAAGAGAAGGGAACTTTGTTCCAAATCCTTCCTGCATCATGAGAAACAAATATTGCGGTAGAAGTTGCAGCATACACTGTTTTGTCTGTGCTAAAATTCTGTGAGATAGCTATACTATTGACAGTGCCTCCATTTATCCCTGTTACATTACGCCAATTTACTTCTTCATCTCCTCTTGCAGTAAGGGGCAGTAATAAAAAAGCAATCAAAAATAAAATTAATATTTTTTTCATTCAATACCTCCTATTTCGCCTTTAAATACAAACTTACTTTGATTATAGCATAAAAATTTCTTGTTTCAAGTATCTCCTATTTCGCCTTTAAATACAAACTCTGCTTTTCCAGTAAGAAAAGCTTTTTTATCTTTGAAGGATACGGTAAGTATTCCCCCCATCGTCTGTACTTTCATTTCGTTTTCCCTGCTAAGAATCATTTTTGCAACAAATGCAGAGGAAACAGCACCAGTGCCACAGGCGAGTGTCTCATTCCATACACCTCTTTCAAACGTTCTTAAATAAATATTATCCCCTTTAACTTCTACAAAATCTACATTAATCCCCTCAGGAAACATTGTAAAGTTATGCGCAATAGGGAATGCATTTCTTGCAATATCCAGTTGATCTAAGTCTTTAACAAAAGTAACTATATGAGGTTCTCCTGCTGATACGATGTAGTATGTACGGTTGTTTATTTCTTTTTTTATGATGAGCTTATTTGAATAAGGAGATATAAACTTACCTATTGGCTGCATCTCTCCCATCTCCACAGTAAATAAATCTCCCCTCTTAAACACCGTTTTTATGCCTGAGAGAGTTTCAATAGTAACTGAAGATTTTGTTTTGCTATTTTTCAATAGGTACGATGCTACACAACGTATACCATTTCCGCACATACTTGCTTCTGTTCCATCCGGTTCGCAGATACGCATTTTAATATCTGCTACTACACTCTCTTCAAGATAGAGAAGATCGTCTGCTCCTATTGAGAAATGCCGCTTGCAGAGTATCATTGATGCTGCAAATGGGTCTTTCAACGGAGATTTTCTTCCATCAATAATGATGAAATCATTTCCTGCACCATGGTACTTTTCAAATGT
>CAJXKN010000026.1 GCA_913055585.1 uncultured Caldisericota bacterium
TGAACTGCCCGCACCGGTGCAGAGCGCTACTTTTTCTATATTTTTTTTGTTTGATTTAATGAGCCGTACGTATCTTGCCCCAAGTTTTGTTTTAACAAACTCTGCAAAATCTTCAATCTCCTGCATCTCTATATTTCCAATCATACCTATGCCGTAAGGCAGGTTTCCTTTAATCTCGTAAATATCATAAGCAGGCTCTTCATAGGGATGTGCCTCTTTCATAGCTAAAATAACTCTTTTAAGATTTCTTTCAGGTATGACTGTTTCGACTTTTATTTCTTTAACGTTCTCTCTTTTACCTATCTCTCCTAAGAAGGGATGTGTTCCTTTAAGAGGCTTAAATGTGCCTTCGCCCTGTATATTAAATGATGTTTCAGCATAATTACCTATCCTTCCTGCCCCGGCATTAAACAGGGCATCTCTTACTTTATCTGCATAATCTACCGGTACGTATACTGCAAATTTATATATTTTCTCTTTTGATTCTTCAATAGGGCCAATTTTTTTAATCCCTAACAATTTCCCTACATAATCGTTCAGTCCGTTTTCTGCAAGGTCAAAGTTTGTATGCATTGCAATAAGATTTACTTTATTGGATAGTGCTTTGAAAAGTACGGGATTCTGCTGCTTTGTAATGCTCTTAACAGGAAAGAAAAAAACAGGGTGATGAGATAGGATAACGTTTGCTCCATTCTCAATTGCCTCATCTATGATACCTTCAGTAACATCCAGAGAGAGTAAAACTTTGTCAATCTCTGCATCAATGTCTGCAAACTGGATACCACTATTATCATAGCTTTCCTGAAGAAAAAATGGAGCAATATCGTTGAGGATTGAGATAAACTTATTTATCTTCATTCAACTTTTCGTTATGCTCCTTCTGGATGGTCCCCCAGGAGAAAATCCATAAAAAGAAACCTACAGTAGCTGCAGTACCGCTATTTATCAAAGACCTTACATCTATATGAAGATGAGGTGTCGGAGGAATTGCTCCGTGTACAGGTTTAGAGATAGGGGGTTCTGGATATTCTACACTGAAAAATCCTGTAATAAAGCTTACAATGGAAAATATAAAAATCATAAGTCCTATAAACGAAACAATATAAAAAAATAAATTTCTCCAGAAATCAAACTTTTCTTCGTTCATCAGATTTCACCTCTTTTTAATGTGTCTTTCTCTACTAATAATTTTCCAATGATATAAGAACATCAGTCCACCTACTACAATAAGCGATCCATTCCTTACGATGCTTTGGATAGAATAAGCCCAACGAGATTCTTCGCTTGCCTGTAAAAACACAATATTAAGAACGCCAGATACAAATTGAATAGTCCCGGAAACAAGCATAACAAGTGTGACAATGCTCACACCATAAAGATAAATGACTCTCAAAATCTCTTTTTTGTCTTTCAATACTCTCTCCTTTCTAAAATTGGCGCGCCCAGCAAGATTCGAACCTGCAACCTACGGTTCCGTAGACCGTTGCTCTATCCAATTGGGCTATGGGCGCACATTATTATTATAAGCAAAAAATATATTTTCTCAAGGACTTACGCAGTGCCACTTTGTGGAAGTTCTGTTTATGAGGCAATGTATAAAACTAAAACTTAAAATTTGGAATTTTGCATTAAACGGATATAATTTAATAAATAATTTACATAAAGGAGGACTCATATGATTGATCTGGAAGAGATATTAAAGAATTTAGAAATTGATGAAAAAGATAGGGAGAATATAAGAATGCTTCTTCCTGTAATTCAGAATTATGGATATGAAATCATAGATGAAGTGGTTAAAGTGCTTTCAAAAGACCCGGAGGTTGTGAAAATTCTACAGGAAGATAATCTCCCAGTTTCTAAGGCAAGAGATGCATGGTTTTATTGGTTGAAGACCCTGTTTTCTTCAGAATTTGATAAAGAATTTGTAAGGAAACTTTCCCACATCGGCCAAGTTCATGTTGATGCAAATGTCAAAGAAAGTATTGTAATCCAGACTACATCTTTATTTTTAATGAAGACTCTGGACAAACTTTTATCCCTAGAATTGGATAATTTTACAGAGCTCTCTAAGTCCGTAATAAAACTGTTTTCACTCTCTCTTGTGATAATGGTTAATTCATATAGAAAAGAGCTCATTGGTTCTTTCCTTGAGTTTACAGGGTTAAAAGAGGATCTGTTTAACAGAGAAATAAAAATGCAAAGAAAAAAGCGCAGAGAGGAAAAACCTGGATAACAAGTAATTTTAGAGCTATTTATGATATTGCTCTCCCCTTATAATGGTAAACGCACGGTAAATCTGTTCTACAAGTAGCATTCGTGTGAGTTCGTGAGGAATGGTCATTTTGGAAAGGGAGAGAAGAAGGCTTGCTTTTTCTTTAGCCTTTTCTGAGAAGCCTTCCGCACTCCCTATAAAGAATACAATATCTTTTGCGTAAAAATTAATTCTCTTTTCTATAAATTCTGCAAATTCAATTGAACTGAACTGTTTCCCCTTCTCATCTAACAGAATATTAAAACTATCCCTGTTGAGAAATTTCTCAAGGTTAGGTTCCTTTATTTCAATTATTTCAAAAGGAATGTAATGAATAATCCTTCTTGTATAGTCTGCTACACCCTTTTTAATGTAATCTTTTTTTAATTTACCTATCGCAATAATTTTTATGTGCATACCCTATTTTAAAATTTTATAAAATTTAGTAAAATAACTGTATGGATAAACAAATGCCTGAGATTAAAAAGAACTATGTACAGTTCATTTACAATGGTGCAGCAGATAGAGTCTATATTGTAGGAGACTTTAACAACTGGAAAAAAGAACCTCTATTTCAATTGCAAGAAAATAAATGGGTTATAGAGAAAGAATTCCCTTTGAATGCAAGATTTGACTATAAATTTCTCGTGGATGGGAAATTAATATTGGACCCTTTGAATCCAAATAAAACTGAGGGTGGATTTGGTTTTAATTCTGAGCTAAGGATGCCACATTTTCATTACCCTAAAGCTACGGAGTATCATCAAGATATTCCGCACGGTATCATTAAGAAATACACTATTAATGATACGGATTATTTTAATTATAAAAGGGATATTTATCTTTATATACCTTATGGTGTAAAGCGGAAAAAACTTCCGCTTATTATCTTTCAAGATGGGTTGGAGTACATTCTCTTCGGTTCAGCAAAAAATACGATGGATTATTTGATATACAGGAAAGAAATTCCGCCGATGTATGGATTATTTGTGGATATACGTAAAGTAAATAGAGTAAAAGAATATTCTTTTAATTCCAAATATAGCAACTTGCTTATGAGCATTATAAAAGATATAGCAGAAAGGGAGAAATTGAAATTTACTGAGAAGTATCTGTCAGGAGTGTCGTTGGGAGGTTTTGTTTCTGTTGTGCTTCTTATGAAATACCCTGATGTGTTCAAAGGTGCTGTTTCACAATCAGGAGCTTTTCATTTTAGAAAAAACACAGATTTTGGAAGTTTGAATGGAAAAATTATTTATATGGATAACGGAAGATATGAAACAAAGGTAAACAATTCTTTAAATATCGCTCAATTGAATAAAATATACAGGAAAAAATTTATAGAAAACGGGGCGAGAGTCATCTATAAAAAATGGAATGATGGCCATTCCTGGGGCAACTGGAAGGCACATCTTCCGCAGGCTTTAAAGATGCTTTTAAAATGATTTCTTTGAATGCAATGTTATTACCGTTATTTCGGGTGGAGAGAAGAAGCGTATCGGGAGATGGCTTGTTCCAATACCTCTATTCACGTAGAGATAACTATTTTTTATCTTAAATAATCCGCATAGGAATCGTGTCCCAAATTTAGATGGCACATACAGAGCTTTTATAAAAGGTATCTTTACCTGACCTCCGTGCGTATGCCCTGAAAGTACAAGCTGAGGTTTATACTTTGTAGCATCGTAAATAATATCAGGGCAGTGTGCAAGAAGAATGACAAAAGCATCTTGAGGAATATTCCTAAAAGTCTTTTTCAAATCCGCATATTTCCTGTATGGATCATCCGTTCCTGCAATGAATATCCTATCACCATTTTTTGAGAGCACAGTAGAGCTATTCACAAGAAGAGAAATGCCTGTCTCGCTGATACTCTTTATAAAGTAGCTAAAATCATTTACTTTGTGGTCCCAATTGCCAGGTACAGCAAGTGTATATTTACTTTTCTCTGCAATGCTTTTACAAAAATCTTTGCAGGTAATTTTTAAACTTTCATTTACAAAATCACCAGTAATTACAGTTATATCTGGCTTTTCTTTTGCCAGTGTGTCCAATACTTTGTAGTGGAGGCGAGTAAAACGTGTAAAATGAATGTCTGAAATCTGGGCAATCTTAATATTTTCAAAGTTTAAAGGCAAATCATTAAAATATAAATTGAGGTGTGTAACGGATAACAAATATGGCTCTATCAAAAAAGCATAAATAAGAATAGAAGTAGTTACGATAATAAAAATCATCCTGTGAACAATTTTTTAAAACAATTAAAAGAAAGATTAATGAAAGGTACTTCTTCCATGTATTTAATGTATTCATCGCCAAATTTTCCTATTGCTTCAGGCTCTTCAATTTTCTTTATAAGGATAAAAATGACAAGTATGTTAAGCGGAGCGTAAATAAAAATATAGCTAAAGGAATCCATAAGGAATGCAATTCCCTCTGGTAACAGCATAAGTCCAAAGTGCATAGGATGCCTCATACAGGAATAAATGCCTTTTCTTACAAGCTTGTTTGTTTCAAATTTTGGTACTTTTCCGATAATTCCATACCTTTTCAATGTTTTGCCCGTATTGCGTGCGATTAAAGAAGAGATAAAGATGAGAAGCAGGCCAATTAACCTGCCTGCAATAGAAAATTTGAAAACAAAACCGCTCTTTTTTAATAGAAAATCAGTAATAAGAGAAAGTAAAATGCCTAAAACCAAAAAAATAACCCACGTTATCCAACGAAGTCTTGTGCTTATCCTCATATATTGCTCTATTTGTTTCTTTTTTTTATAAGACTAAAAAGCTCTTTAAGTTTTTCAGCTCTTATCCTTTTTGCCCCTCCAGCTGCCTCTGCAACGAGTAACATTTCACAGAGATTTTCCAGCTCTTCCATTCTCCTGAATGCTTTTTCAAGTGAATCTCCCACTGTAATTGCTCCGTGATTTGCCAAAAGTAATGCATTGTGCTCTTTGATTGCTTCACCAACATTTTTTGCAAGTTCTTTTGAGGAAGTAACCTCATACGGAAGGAGGGGAACCTTTCCCAACATTACTACTGATTCTTCATGCACTGGCTCAAGAATGGGCCTATGTGCAATTGCAAATCCCGTCGCAATGGGGGGATGCGCATGGATTATTGTACTCACATCGTCCCGTACTTTGTATATAAGGATATGAAAGAGCATTTCTGATGATGGTTTTCCCTGCCCTTCAATAATATTTCCCTTGAAATCCATAACGATGATATCTGAATAGTCAAGGATATCCTTTGGGACACCAGACGGAGTAATGTAAATCATATCATTATCTTTTACTGATATGTTTCCTCCGTATCCACCATTTAATCTTCTTTCATAAAGCCTCTTTCCCATAAGAGCTATATCTTCTTTTATTTTTCTTTTCATTTGCACCTCTTTCCAGTTTTATATAATAGAGATAAACTAAAAAAATTCAAATGATTACCTTATTATCCCAAAGAGGAGAAGCGACCTATCCAACAGATACATAAAAAGTGCAATAAATACAATGCCCGTCCATAGTTTTATCGTTGGAAGATGTACAGTAAACCAATCCGTTATTCTTCTTGATGTTGCACCTTTGTATACAAGATACACAATAACAATAAGTGGTAGAACGAACATAACATTATATAGGATAAGGTAAAAAGTTGCCTTTGCCTTGAGTGATGGAATACTGTATATATAAACAATTGTAGGAAGATATGTTTGTCCAGTACAGGAAAATGAAACAATGGAGACGGGAAATGCGACAAGAAACGAGAATATTGCAGTGCCTTGTACTTTCGGATTTCTCAGAAGCGTATGAATTGATTTTTTCTCTGTAGTTGAGAGTTGCAACACCATATCCTTTGCGTTACCATTCTTAGCATTTATATAATCACCAATGGTAAGTATTGCAAATATGAGTGTAACTGCTGCCGTCCCGAGGTATACCCATTTTGCAATATCATTAAAGTATCGCCATTTTGAAACAACCTTAAAAAGGCCAATTCCAAGCAAAAAGTATGAGAGCCCAAAACCTATAATGAAAGAGAGCCCGACGGATAGTATAGTATTTTTCGTCTTGCCGCGAAGGAGGAGAAAAGAAATAAAAAATATAAGCACTGTAAATGCACAAGGATTATACCCATCAATGAGACCTGCACCCAATACGGTAAGCACTCCAAATTTTTTAAAAAGTTCTACAATATTTTTATTTCCATTACTATTTGTTTGAACTGCCTTTTCTAAAAATGCAGTTTCTTTTGGATTGTAATTTTTAATTGCCTTTTCAAGATTTTTTGTAATCTCTTCTCTTACATAAAATTCTTTCCCGATAAAAACAGATGGTGCAACATTTATTTTATTTTTAGGCACACCGTATATCTTATCAAAATGTGCAAGGAGTTCTTTGTTTTTATCACTTTCTAATGAAAACTCTTTAATCTGTATGTTTGGATAGATCTCTTTCAGAGCATCAAGATAGTTACGCGTGATTTCACATTCCTCACATCCAGGTGTAGAAAAGTATACAATAGGAATCTTCTCACTTCCATAGGAAGTAAATGGAAGGGAGAAGAAAAATAGATATATTAGTGCAAATAAAATCAGAATATACTTTTTATGCATTAAGGAGAAGTAATTGTGATAGTCTTCAAAGAGGCATTCCATACTACGTTAAACCCGAATGTTTCCATAACAAAACGCAGCGGTACAAATGTCCTATTTCCTTTGATGATAGGTGGCTGGTCCAACGTTACTGCTGTACCATCTACATAAGCAGTATTACTACCAATTTTAAGTTTTACTTCTTTGCCATTCAATTGTATTGTAACAGTCTTTGTTTTAGCACCCCAACTAACTTTTCCACCAAGGAACTCTGTAACAAAACGTACAGGTACAAGTGTTCTATTGGAATGTTTATCAATAAATGGAGCAACGTCCATTTCCTTCTTTTTCCCATTTACAAGCGCACTACGGCTATTTACAGTAAGCAATACTTTTGGTAGGTTTGGCTTATAAACCACTGTGATTACTTTTGTTACTTCTTTTTTCGACAGAGGATAAACTGCTTTTATCTTTATTGGAATAAGATTTCCTTTGCTTTCTGGAACAAATGAATATGCAAACGTTCCATCCTCTTTAACTATAATTTTTTCACCATTTATTGTTACTTCACTGTTCGAAGGATTAACTCCACCTGTTACGGTAATTTGCTTCGTTGTTATTGTATCCCAACTTTCAGGGGAAGTAATATTTAACGTTGGTACAGTTGTATCAAAAACTATTTCAATCGTCTTTTCCGCTCTATTTCCTGCATTATCAATTGCAGAAATCACGATACTGTTCTTTCCAGGGGTAAGTAGAATCTCTTCAGAGAACGTTAAATCCTTCTTTACGTTTATGTATTTATGTGCTATGTAGAGCTGAGCAGACTCACTCAGGCTACCGTATATCCTTATTGAACGGTCCCCTGTATAGGATGGATTATCTTCTGGAAATTCTATATTGATTGTGGGGGCTATAGTATCCACTTTGAATTCTATAGATTTTTCTTTCTCTGTAAGACTCTTAGTTTTGCTGTAATAGTAAAACGTATGAGTTCCCTCAGGAATGGTAACAGGATTTTTGTATTCAGTATAATCACCATTGTCCAATTTATAGAATGTGTGGGTTGCTTCCTTTGTATTTGTTTCTGCTGTGAGCGTTACAATCGGTGAGGTCTTATAGTATCCATTCAATCCGTCAGGAGCAGATGGATCCACAACGCACTGAGTAGTAACAGAATCTTGAGCTTTCAACGTAAACTCCGCACCAACTTTTTCTGGCTCGCTATCAGTCCATACGAAAAGTGTATGTGTACCTGCTTCTTTTGTGTTCTGCAAATTAAAGTCTCCGTTTATATTTATATCTACTTTCCTATTTGCATTGATTGTGTGAGAAATCTTAATTTTTAGTATATCTTCCTCAATAGAAACATCTTCTATACCAAAACCATTTACCGTAATATCCTTTTTATGTATGACATCTGGGAAAACAGTCCCTTCTGGAAATTCAACATAGATGTTTTCTCCGTTATGAAGCTCGCCCAGCGCTCCCGTTGTAAACACAATTTCATAGGATGCAATAAGTGAGGTTGTTTCAGGATACACAGAAACCGAAAGGTCCTTTATTTTTGTAGATTTAATTTCATATTCATTTGACTGCATTTTACCTTGTTTTGTTGTCCACACGGTGAGCTGATACTTCCCGGGCTTACTCGGATTCCATATATTTGTATTATTTTTTATTACTACGTTTATCTTGCTCCCTGCTTTAATTGTGATTCCCCCGGGCATCAGGAGATATATTGTGTTAGGAATATCGTTTACCTTTCCTGCACGGGCAGCCTTATAGCCGTTGATTGAAAAATGATCCAACGTCCAATTGTGCGGACAGGAGCAAGGAAGCTTTGTCCCTTCAGGAAATTGTATAAAGATTATGTCTTTTCCTCCCGCAAGATCTTCATCCGTTATAAAACTTATATCATACTCTGCAAGAGAATTTCTCAATGCAGGTTTTACCACTACTGAAACAGCCGTACTTCCCTGAACGCTTCCTGCAAAAAATGGTATTATAAGAAGCACAGCAAGCAAAATTGTAATAATTCTTTTCATTTTATTTACCTCCTAAAAACTCTTTTATATTTGATAACGTTTCTCTTGTCGGTTCACAGGGTCCTCTATAGTAAAGCGTAAGATTCTTTCCAATCAATTCAATATAAGGTGAAACTCCTATCTTCAGTTTTTTTGCAAGAGAGCGGTCAGGGTCCTTTATAGCGATGGTACCTTTTGGCAGTGAATCAGTCAGTCTATGAGCATCCTCTGGATTATCACTGAAAGAAAACACGATAAATTTCACATTTGTTGTATCATATTTTTTAATTTCATTACCAATTCTCTCCACATCAGATACACAACCTCCACAGTTTGGGTTTCCCCCAATGAGGAGAAGCTTATAATCTTTCAATTTGCTTAAATCCACTTCATTACCATTGATATCCTTTGCTTTTATCGGCTTTACCTTAGCTCCCCTTTCTGCAAATACAAAGCCATTCTTTGCAATTTTATCGTACTGTGTAGCACCATACTTCTCTATGTAAAAAAGGCTCATTGCTTCTTTTACCTTATTCTTTATAAGCAGTGCAGTATTGCTATCATCAGTGTAAATACCATCAATTTGCTTGATAAATTGTTCGGCACTCTTTCCCTTAAAAGCATCAAAGAATTTATTAAAGTCTATACCCAGTGTAAAGTACGTTGGTTTAAAAGGTTTTAGCGTTATTACCTTTAGATCGTTATCTACAATAAGCAGCATATTTGCATTAGCAGGAATTTTTTTAGATTTTTCAGCATCAGGATTATCAATTACTATAACTGCCTCTTCTCCAACTTTTTCCCCATCTTTTCTAAGGTCTTCAACAGCGAAACTATCTGCTATACGCAGCGGATTGGAAAGCACCCGTGGATGGCTCACTTCTGGTCTATAACCAAATGCTTCTTCCCTTACCGCATCCTTTGTAATAGTGTGGGTATATTTCCCAATACTTTTTGCTTTGACCATAACAAAAGAGACTGCTACTACCGCAACAACAAGTGCAGCAACAATAATGAAATTTCTGATATACTTATTAGATTTAAAAGCAGTAACTTCTTTGCTCTTCTTCAGTTTCTTTTTACTCTTTTTTCTTCTATCTCTTGCTTTACTCATTTAAACCTCCATATGTGAAATATTTCATAAATTATACTACATATCTTATTAACATGCAATTTTTCATTTTACAGCTGCTTCCCCTTGAAAGCCCTTTAATTTTTAGTTTATTGGATTTTACCACATTCTTATTGTTTGTCAAATAGTTGGCAGGTTGTGTTAATTTTTCTTGCAGAATCCAGCAATATGGATATAATGATTATGATGATTGTAAGAAAAATTAATAAGGGAATACTTTTAGAGGAATTACGCTCCATTGGAGTAGATAAAAGAGCGGACGATATATTTAAAGATAAGAGTGATCTCATCCTCTTGAAGCTTTATAATATTAATTCCAAAGGCGCAAATATCCTCAAACAAGAATTTATAGGAGCAAACGGGGATGTAGCAATACATAGAGATGTTGCAAGCTGGAAGAAACCTACAACGGACTGTTTGCTTATAGGCACAATGCGTACATACAAAACTGTGCTTAATAAACTTCGTTTTGAGCCGTTTTTTGGTCTAAGTGAAGTAGCAGAGACTATTAAAAAAGTACTCTCAGAAAGTAATCTTCCTGTATATAGAATAAGAGATAGAGTCTTTGATTTTGAAAAAGAAAAATACGTAATGGGTATATTAAATGTAACACCTGACTCTTTTTCGGATGGTGGTATGTTTAACAATGTAGAAAAAGCTTTAAAGCACACTGAGGAAATGATTGAACAGGGAGCAGATTTTATAGATATTGGAGGAGAGTCCACACGTCCAGGTGCAGAAAAAGTAAGCGAAGAGGAAGAAAAACGGCGAGTAATACCTGCAATAAAAGAAATAAGAAATAATTTTCCCAATATTCCTATTTCTATTGATACATATAAAGCAAACGTGGCTAAAGAAGCAATTAAATCAGGTGCGGATATAATAAACGATATCAGCGGTCTACAGTTTGATAAGCAAATGAAAGACGTAGCAAAAGCCTTTGACGTACCTGTTATTGTAACACATATAAAAGGAACGCCAAAGGATATGCAGAAGAATCCATACTATGCAGATGTTATGAAAGAACTGCTTGAATATTTCGAAGAAAGAATTAATCTTCTGACGGATTTTGGTATAGAAAAGATTATTATTGACCCTGGTATTGGTTTTGGAAAAAGAGTGGAAGATAACCTAAAGATTATAAGAAACATTAGGGAATTTACTATTTTTCATTTACCTATCCTGCTTGGTGCTTCAAGAAAGTCATTCATCGGTAACATATTGAATGAAACTGTAGAGAAGAGACTAAGCGGCACAATGGCAGTAGATGCATATGCTTTGATGAACGGAGTAAACATCATTAGAGTACACGATGTAAAACCACACAAAGACTTAATAAAAATGCTTCAAGCTATTAAAAATGCATAACGTATTCATTGCAATCGGTACAAACTTAGGTGATAAAGAAGAGAACATTAGGCAGTCCATTAAAAAAATGGAACAAAACAATATTCACATTATAAAGAAATCAAACGTTTACAAAACAATGCCTTATGGATATAAAAACCAACCAGTTTTCTTAAACTGTGTAGTACAAGCAGAAACAATGCTTTCGCCAGAAGAATTGCTCTATACTCTCCTCTCCATAGAAAAACAGATGGGTAGAAAAAGAAAGATTCATTGGGGGCCAAGAATCATTGACTTAGATATTATTTTTTACGATAATCTTATCATTAATAGCTCTAACTTAAAAATCCCTCACCCTGATATGCAGAACAGAGAATTTGTTTTGAAACCTCTCTGCGATATTGCGCCTAATTTTGTGCACCCCGTTTTGCATAAAACAATGAAAGAACTGCTAAAAGAATTACATTAATACCGCTTGTCCTTGCTTGTGAATGCATACGCGTTATGATTGTGTATACTCTCAAAATTTATTGCCTCCACAGCAAAATACGTGATTCTTGAATCTTTGTCCAGTGCAAGTGAAACATCCCTTACAACATCCTCTACAAATTTTGGATTGAGGTATGCTTTTTCAGTTACATATTTCTCGTCTCTCCTTTTAAGGAGAGCATAGAGTGGAGCGCTTGCTGCATTTTCTGATATCTCTACAATTTCTTCTATCCAGACTAATCTTTTCATCCTTACCTGCACCTTTATAATGCCCCTCTGGTTATGTGCACCAAACCGACTGATTTCTTTAGAGCAAGGACACAATGTATGAACAGGTGTGTTTACTTCAAGGATAAAATCAAAATCTTTTTCTTTTGATGCAATAAATGCGCAATCGTAATTCATAAAACTTGCTATTTGAGAAACAGGTGCTTTTTTAAGAATAAAATATGGAAATCTTATTTCAATATGTGCTGCGCGCGCGTTCAATTTTCGTTTCATATCATCCAATATATTTTCAAGATTGCTGATGCTCATATTGGAGCGATGTGCATTGAGCACTTCCAGAAACCTGCTCATATGCGTGCCCCTGAACTCCTCTGGCAGATTTACGTACATATTGATATGTGCAATGGTATACTGAAATTTATTTTTCCTATCCATTACCTGAATGGGGTATAATACGTTGTTTACTCCTACACGCTTAAGCGGAATGTTTCGTGTGTCTTTTTCATTCTGTACGTCTTTCATTACGCTCCTCTACAAAAGTTACTGTATTGTTTGAACCTTCTGTAAGGCTTACTGCATACAGGATACAATGATACTTTTTAAATTCCTTAAGGAGTTTTGAATAAATCCAGTATGCAACATTTTCTGTAGTGGGATTTTTAAAAAGATCGTTGAGGTAGCTATGATCTAATTTATTCACCACTGTTTCATTTACAACCTTTTTTATTATAGCAAAATCAATAACCATCCCGTCAGTTTTAATATCCCCCTTTATTGTTACTTTTAGGTGGTATGTATGCCCATGCAGTTTTTCACATTTTCCTTGATAATCTGTAATTCTATGTGCTGCATCAAACACAAACTCCCTTGAAAGGTAATACATTTTGCCTCCTTATCACTCTGTAAAATTATAGACAATTTTTAGAAATTGCAAATTTGATTTTATTTACAGAATATTCATAAGTGATTTCTTTCTTGTTCCCCTGCTCTCTTCTTCTTGGGACGCATTACGCCAAGTCTCATTTCAGGATATACTGATTTGAGAGAAATGCGTTTCCTCAATACTCCTATTAGAAACAGGAAAAAGCAAAAGCAGAGATTGCCACGGGCACCACGTGTAACTTGTCAAAGGCAAGAAAAGAATTGTGCAGCAGCACAAACAATTGCCGATGAACAAATAGGAGAAGTAACTTTTTATTTTGGCAACTTTGGTTATGCAGATTATTGATCATTTAATTCATACATACTATTGACAAATTAAATGAATAGTGTATAATAAATTAGAATTATTATA
>CAJXKN010000027.1 GCA_913055585.1 uncultured Caldisericota bacterium
CTTAGCAATTCTTCCGATGTTTCGGAAAGTGCAAAAGAAGCATACTCAGATTTAACAAATGGAAATGCCCTTCTACCTACTGACTATGTAATTATAGAAACAACGATGGGGGATTATAAGATTAATGAAGTATTAGAAGAACAATATCCCAATTTGAAACTTCCATCTCAGGATTACACTGATATAGCAAACGGTAAATCAAACGTATGGATATTTGTCGCTTACAATAGAAAAGGGAAAGAAAAAATTCTGATAAAAAATGGGAAAAATGTAAAAATCCTCCCACTAAGAAATAACACATTCAAAAAGGTAGCTATTGCATATGACAAATGTAAGGACAGCACGGTTATAATAAAAAAGGTGAAGGAATACTTTGAAAAATATTATAAAGATGCAGATATTACAGGAATTGAGCTTGTAGCAAGTGGCTATGTTAATTCAGATTTTCCTTTCCCATTGTATGGATTCAGTTATAGCATAACAAAACCGCAGGGGACAATTTTCTTCAGTGCAAATAACGGGGTATTTGTACTTGCTTCTGGTATATGGACTAAAGTAACCAAGCCATAATGGTTATTGTATGAATGAGGGCAAAGAACTTTTTCATACATTGAGTAAAACAGTCGGAATAGAGAAAGGTGGCCTACTTGGCCACCTTTCAATTTAAGGTATATTATTTAGTTTAACGTAATGTACTTTTGTAATTTTGATAGAATAACCCTCTTTGGTACTGCTCCAATAATCTCATCAACACGTACACCATTCACAAAAATGGCAAGAGTGGGAATACTCATAATATTATATTGAATCGCAATGTTCTGATTATCGTCTACATTTACCCTCACTACTTTTACTTTTTCTTTGAATTCTTTTGCAATTTCCATCACTATTGGTTCAACCATTTTGCACGGCACACACCATTCAGCCCAGAAATCCACGAGGACAGGTATCTCCGATTTTAATACTTCTTGCTTAAAGTTAGGTTCATCTACATCCATTGCAATACCTCCTATTGGCTTAAGAGTTCATCAATCTTATCACTAATAATCTTTTCCATATTTGGATCGTATCCAATTTTCGTGAAAGCAATTTCCCCTTTTTTGTCAATGATGAAGAAATGAGGGATACTCGTTGCACCATATTCCGATGCCACAGTACCCTTTGCATCACTAATTACAAGATAGTGCATATTATGAGTTTTTATAAAATTTATTACATCATTACGGTGTGCTGCAGTATCAAGATCTATACCAATTACTACAACGTCTTTGTCCTTATACTTCTCATACAGGGCTTCGACGTGAGGAATTGTCATCTTGCATGGTCCACACCATGTCGCCCAGAAATCCAGCAAAACAACTTTCCCTCTTAAATCGGAAAGATGTACAATTTTTCCACTACTATCCTTCCAGGAGAAATCAGGTGCTAAATTGGTACTTTCTGCAGTACTATTCTTTGCAGGATTATTCTTTTGAGGGTTATTTCCCCCGCAGCCTGAAAAAATTCCAACAGCGAGTAGAGCAATAACCATTATTAACAAAATCTTCTTATTCATATTATTAACCCCTTTATTATTTTATATTGTAGTTAATTATATCAAAAAAACTATAGCAGTCAAGTATGCGAATTGACCGATGTTTTCACCATTGCGAGTATACAATCTTGGCAATCCTGCGACTGTCCCATCAATATAAGAAATCGAATGATAAATTCTCTTTTAAACCTTTACAATTTTTTCTCATGAAGAAGTTTATAGAAGAAAAAGCTTCCCACGATTGTAGGAATATAGAAAGAGATTGAGCGCCAGAGTAAAGTAAGCTGAGCAGTTTTCCCTCCAGCAAGAGGACGAAAAAATGCAGCAAAAGCACTTTCTATAATGCCAATGCCGCCAGGTGTTGCTCCAATGCTTGTTGTAAACTGCATTGCAATCTGTGTAAGCATTACTTCTTTAAAGGAGAACGGGATGCTCAAGGCCATAAAAGAGACAGGGGTGAATAGAAAAAATAAGGTCTGTGAAACAAAGGTAATTAGTATTGTAAGGGCTACAAAAAATTTATTCTGTGTGAAAAAAAACTTCAGTCCTTCAGAAAACTCTTCTATAGATACTCTTATTTTTTCTCTTTTTTTATCTCCCAAAGAAAATCTCATAGATAACTTATCCACAATTTTCTCTGCTTTTTTAGGATACAACATAAAGAAGAAAGCAAGAAAAGATAGAACAAATACAAAGATAGCAAGGCCCATAAAAAAATCTTCCCTCAACCCTGTGATAAAACTGTGAGGTGTAAAAAGTAAAATAAGGGAAAAAACAAGATAAACAATAAGAGTAAGTATCATATATATTACGCTGATTGCAGTGGATTTTCCTATTGTTTGTGAGAATTTTGACAGGAAGTAAATTTGAGTTGCAATACCCCCGGAATAGAAAGGCGTAATATTCGCACCAAAGAAAGATGCAAGTATAATTTCCAAACTCCTCTTAAACGATAATTTGCTGCGGGAAAAAGATATGATTAAAGAAAACCTCAGGACATCCAATAGCCAGACAACAAGCATTAAAATAATAAGATATAAAAGATATTTATAGTTTAATGTTTCAAAGAATGTTTTGAAATTCGTCTCCCTAAATACAAGCAAGAAAATGATGAAAATAGTAGGAATAAGGAAGAGGAGAGCCTGTGAAACTCTCCTCTCAATATGTTTTATGCCACTCCTATCATCTGACATAAAAAACCTATTTATCTATTTCATCAGAAACATAGAATTGCTCTATGTTTCCACCACCTTTCTTGATAATTTCTTCCTTTTTCTTCTTGTACTCTTTCGCCTTTGCCGCTACCTCTGGGAAATCTTTTTCAAACACAGGTCTTGAAAGCTTCTCCCAGTCTTTAGAAAGTTTATCAAGATGCTTTCCAACTTCTTTGCTCATATTCTCTGCAGTAGCATCTGTTGCCTTTACGCCAGGCATTGATGCAATTTTTCTGAAATAGTCAGGATGATCAATAAGTAAACAAGGCGAAAGCAAATTGTCAGAATATGGCTGCAGCTTCTGTATCTCTTTAAAGAAAGGTAATTGCAGAGCTTCTTTTAAAGACATATCTTTAATATTGCCCTGAGAGAGATGAATAAATGCACACGGTTCTATCCCCCCGTCCGCTGTAATGTGAAGGTATCTCCTTCCTCCGGCGAGACATCCACCGGTATAAGGGCCATCATTCCAGAAATCCGCTGCAAAAAGAGGTTTATGTGACCTGATGTAATGAATTCTCTCATAAGAATGCATACGTTGCTCTGGGGTAAGCATCATATCAAGATAGGGCTTATCACCAATGGGGATGTACTGGAAATACCAGGCAATCTTAGCACCTTTGTTGATCATAAAATCCACAAACTCGTCACTCAATACTTCTTCAATATTATAACGAGTTTCCGTAATGGAATAACCAAAAGGGACACCTACTTCTCTCATATTATCCATTGCTTGCATTACTCTATCCCATGCACCAGGCCCTCTTCGTTCATCCGTTTTTTCTTTAAATCCTTCTACACTGAAACAGGGCATTGCATTACCTACTTCAGCAATCTTTTTTGAAAATTCTTTAGTAAACAAGGAACCATTTGAATATATCATAAAAGCCATATCCGGGTGCTTTTTGAATGCATCTATGAGATGTGGATAAACTGTAGGTTCTCCGCCTGATACAACAATATAGTATATGCCCAATTCTTCTGCTTCAGTAAGAATTCTGTCAAACAGTTCAAACGGCATATCTATCCTTCCGTAAGCGCCTGCCCAGCATCCCTTGCAGTGATAGTTACAACGCTCTGTTGGGTCAATAAGAAGGAAGAAAGGCACATTAAAACCTTCCCTCTTTGTAATGGCACGCTGCTTTGGAATGCCAACCCAGGCACCGTTCACTATAAAATTAACTGCTAACTTTTTTAATACATCCACGTTTGTATCCTTTATAAAATTGATAACAAGTTGTTTGCCAGGATGATCCTTCTCTGCAAGGCTTTTAACACCACTAAGCTGATTTTTAAATACAGGTAGGAAGGAAAACCTCTCCCCCATTGTAGCAACTGCATTTATCGTTTTATTAATTCGTCCTTCCGGGTCTTTTTTTAAATAAGATGCAAAACCCTTCATAACTTTTGTAAGAACAATTTTTTTCGTATTTTCGCCTAAACTCATAATTTACCTCCTATATTTATTTTAGATATATGATAATAATTCTTTCAAAGCAGTCAAGACTTTCTTCTTCTCATTTTCTGTAAGAAAAGAAATACTTTCTATAAACTTATTTTCAAGCATTTTAAACTTTTCAATCGTGAGTCTGTTTAACCGAAGATTTTCCAATGGCCATTCTTCTTCTTTAGCAAGAGAAAACATCAATTCCCCAATAAAAGGAAGAAGTACAGCAGGCTGCATAGTAGAGTCTAATAACTTTTTAATATCGGCTCTTTCTTCTATATCAATTTTGAACACTTTTGCAAATAATATAAAGAGCAACATTGTATACAGGACTGTTGAAAAAGGATTTTTCCCTTTCTCAACTTTTCTTGCAACTATAGCAACGGATTTTGTAATGCTTTGCTTCTCATATTGTTCGAGTCTCTCTTTTATCCAGCTTTTAATAAAAACAATCGTGCTCTTATTTTCGCTCTCTTCAAGATGTTCAAAAGAAACCTTTTTTGGAATAAACTTTACTTCGGAACGGCCTGGACCAGATGTTATTTTATACGTTGCTTTGAGAAAACCTTTTTTGTTTAACTCTTGAAGGATATCATAGGCTGTCCATTTGCTTACACCTATTTTTGCGGCTACATCTTTATAGGAAACAGGCTTCCCACTTGTTTTATACAAGTCTATTAGAGTTATCAAAAACTCCCTTTGTCTTCGAGTAAGCTTTGTAAGCAGCTGACTCTTTGAGTATAATCTCGTCAATTCTTTAACCTCCTTTCATATTAAATTTTTTCTTATTATACTCCAAAAAACCAATTAAGTCAAGTGGGCGGACCTCATTTTCTAAAAGTGTTTAAAACAATTATAATGTCAAACAATACAAGTATTATATGTTCCTTAAGTGAGCAAATTTCTATTTTTGCATAATTAAATTTTTTGTTATATTGGAAAAACAAAGGAATACTTGAAAAATTTGCCATACCTATGAAAGATACGCAAAAGATAGCATTTTTTTTATAGAACTAAAGAAATAGAAAACTAACAGAAGCTTAAGAAATTTGCTTTTAAATTAGCCATTTCCTGATTAGAAAACAGGAGGTACTTCTTTAAACTTGCTTTAAGAGAATTTGAAATAGCAAAACGTTTTAGAGAAATTTTTCCTTCTAATGATGGATATTGATGATTTCAAGAAAATGAAGGATACTTAAGAGTATCTAATGGAGGACAGTGTGATACGAATCTTAGAAAAGCTTATAAATGATAATTTCAGAAGGGCAGATGTTTTGGGATGTATAGAAGAATATATCTGAATAGTTTATCATTAACTCTTTCCTGATTATCACTCAATAAATACAATATATTATACAGGCCATCTTTATAGCTCCTTCTTAGAGGGTTTTTACCATTGCCACAACTTCTCTTGGGCTGAATGGTTTTACCACATAATCATCTACCTCTAATTCCAGTCCATTTACCCTGTCATTTTCTTCTGCCTTTGCAGTGAGTATTAGAATTGGTACGTTTGAGTGGTTTCTAATTCTTTTTGCAACAGATATCCCATTTTTATAAGGGAGCATCAGGTCTAAAATGATAAGATGGGGGTTTTCACCTAAAAATATCCAGTGCTTCCTGTCCATTTTTTGCTTGTAAAATTTTAAACCTTGATTTTCTCAAGTAAATACTTATAAGATTCCTTATTTTTTGGCGTTGTTGTCGCACTTAAGGCTTACATTTTGACTATTCTCTCTTTTATGTTAATTATTAAAGCAGTTATAATTTCTACTCTCAATGCCCTATTAATTTCTGAAAATTCAGTTTTTCACTTTAAAAATATTTGTAAAATATTCAAAAGAAAAAACTGACTCTATAAAGATATAGAAAGTAAACCTTAAAAATCCTGATGTAAAAGTTTTCGTTCTTTAATTTTATCTAAATAAAATACCAATATATTTAATTACTACAGAAGAAGACTTGGGCCTTAGTAGTTTTTTCTCAACTTGTGCAGCTTTTGAAAGGATTTCTGCCTCTTTCTCTTTAAGCGAAGTATCTATTTTACTCTGCAGATTGGAAAGTTCATCGTTTATCCGCTGTATTTCCGTCTCTGCTTGTTGTTTTCTCAGCTTTGCTTTTTCTCTCCTTGTGCTTACATTGCTTCCAGCCCTTCTTAAACTACTCCTTCCGCTCCTTCCTGTCAAAATTGAAAAAATACCTGAGTCTATATCCATTGCAGTTTCAGTTGTAAGCGCTTTTAGTTTCGCCTCCGCACGAGCCTTTTTGGCTTCTGCAGTTTTTAACTTGCTTTCCAGCCTAAATTTACGTTTTGCGAATTTGTCTTTAATTTTGCTAAGTTCACTATCAATAGTCGAGCTTATTCTATCTTTAATGCGATTTAAAAAATCGTCTCGACTTTCTCCTAAGTTGCTGTAGAGTTTAAAATACGGGCTAAAGTAATAAATTTCTTCTTTACTTTTAATGAGTTGCTTGAACTACTTCTGAATGCTTTTATAGAATTCTTTTTTAAGAAGTTTATCTGGAATTTCTGCAAATGTGGCACTTTCAACTTGCTTATTGTTTGTTAGTGGAGGAGATTCTAAAAAATCGATGTTTTCTAATGAAACCCTTTCTAATGTCGGTTTTATGATTGCTCTAAAAGTTTTTTCTAAGAAAATGTTTGCTGAGTTCTGCTTGTATAATGCTTCTGACTCAATATAAACATACGGCAAAAATGGTCCAAGGCTTCTGTTTGTTTCGAAAAGCACTGGAATTCCTTCAGGAAAGTCTGGCAAGTATTTTTTACTTTTGCTTTTTATCGTAACGGATTCAACTTGCTTTGATGCTTTCTGAGGAGCCATTAGAAGTGCTATTTGATTTTTTGTAAGGGGTCCCCTCAGGTAACTCATTGCCCAGCGTGATGTTATTACCTTTGGCAGATTTGTGTGAACGTTGTGGAGCAAAAAAGGTTCTCGGCTTAAGGGAACTGAGGATACTGTCGAAGTAACTTTTGTCCAATGATTTGCCTGATTCTTGCAAAGTACCTTCAAGGCCGGATAGTACTCTTTCCTTGTCTCTTTCCTGTTGAAGCTTCCCAAGGAACCATGTTCCTGCGTTGGTAAGTCCTTTATAATCTATGTCGACCGGGTTTTGGGTTGCAAGTATCATCGAAAGGCCAAAAGCCCTTGCCTGTTTCATTAACGTAAGAAGGGAATATTTTGACGGTGGGCTACCGGGATAAGGAGGAAAATATCCAAATACTTCGTCGAAGTAAAAAAGTAGCCTCGGGCTGATTGTGCCAGGTTGAGTTCTCATCCAGGAAAGTAGTTCCTGAAGAAGTAAAGTTACGAAAAACATCCTTTCCGAATCTGAGAGATGAGCGATATAGAAAATCGAAACTCTTGGCTTGCCATTTTTTTGATAAAATTATCAATATTTAGTGGTTCTCCTTGAAGCCAGGTCTGGAATGCAGGGGATGCAATTAGAGAATTGATTTGCATACTCAAGCCCGTTCTTTCCTGCTTTGGGAAGAATGAGCCCACGCTAAAAACACCGAGCTTTCTAAAAGGTGGTTTCTGCACCTGCATAATCAGGTCTTCTATTGTAAGGTCGTGGCCTTTTTGCCATGCATTCTGAAGTATTGAAGATATGAGAATATGTTCCCTGCTTTTTACAGGATCTGCCTGAATTCCGAGAAGCCCGAGAAGCGCCGAAGTAATACCTTTTATCTTTTCGATAGTTTCCTCACCATCTAAGTCTTGTTTGGGGTTTTTTAAAGCTCTGAAGGGCACTAACAGACACTCCTGAAGTGGAACCGGGCGTAAAAATAGTAAAATATGCAGCATTTTTAAGCTGCGCGATTCGTTCCTGTGAGACTTCCCAGTCGGATAAACCTTTCCTCCACATTTTGCCACGTTTTCAGCGTACGTATCCACGCTTAAGCCTTTTTGCTCAGCTTGCATAGGGTCTACCCAGGGCTTGAATTCTTCAGTAGTCAAACCAGGGAAGGTTAACAAAAGGTTTGTTAAATCTCCTTTAGGATCTATAGCGATAATAGGAATACCATCAAGAATCGTTTCCTCTAGATTAACAATTGCCATTCCTGTTTTCCCAGATCCAGTCATTCCTATTAAGACTGCATGAGTTGACAAATCCTTTGTTTTGTAAAAATACTTATCTTTTAATTTGCCGGTTTGAATATCTACCTCTTTGCCAATGTAAAGATTTTGTTTATCCTCCATTTTTTCTTCTTTATTGTCACTTTAATTAGCACTTCTGGTAATTCCTAAATAAAATAGTTACTTATTATTGTAGTG
Organism: uncultured Caldisericota bacterium; assembly: GCA_913055585.1. Taxonomy (GTDB): domain Bacteria; phylum Caldisericota; class Caldisericia; order Caldisericales; family Caldisericaceae; genus CAJXKN01. The sequence continues at coordinate 8,494 of CAJXKN010000027.1, forward strand.
TTCCCTAAATCGTGCTAACTACAAAACTCTTATTACTCTTGGTATATCAAAATTAAAAGTCTTGTCAAGAGAATGTATATTAGAAACTTTAAAGTCTTTTGAAATCTCCACCCTTTGTAGTTCTTTTAACTTCCCATAAGGAGTTAACCCATTTAGACCCATATGCGGCCTAAACTTATTGTAGTATTCAACATACTTTTTTAAAACATCACCTATATCTTCTAAGTTCAGGTAGAAGTTTCTACTGTAGAACTACTCCCCAGCAGTTCTATGGAATCTTTCTACCTTAGCATTTGTTTATGGCCTTCTTTTTCTTGTAAGCTTATGCTGATGTTATTCTTTAAGCAGAATTCGCTAGTGATATGAGAATTTGGAGCTCCCCTTATGTTAGTGAATTCTAAATCATTATCTGTTAGAATAGATTGAATTCTAAGTCCTAAGAGTTCTGTAACCTCTTTTAAAAAAGATATGCTGTTTAAAGCAGTCTTTCTCCTATAGAGTTTTGCATAAGCAACTCTTGTAGCATTGCCTACTACTGTAAATTAGTATACTCTCCCCTGCTCTTTTTGTGTTCTCTGCATATTTCACATCTATATGTACCATTTCAAATGGTTTCTTCTTTAAAAGTTGATAATCTGTTTAAATTTCTTCTCTTTTACTCTGGAATTTGATTTTCTTTTCTCCAGATACATTTCCGCCATCTTTAATTTTATTTTCTTTTACTGGGCTATTTGTGTTATAATAGCTTATAGGTGATTCCTACTTTTAAATTTATTTTAGAGTATTATACTTTAATTGTGAGGATTCACCCAATTATGGGATTAGTACGATAATAAAATAATATTTGGAAACTAATTTATTTTATGAAGGCAGGTAATTTAATTGGGAAATAAAGAAACAAAAGTAGAATTAACACCATTTATTGCGAAGCACTATGATGCGTTCCTTAATGCTTTTTCGATTGGTATTTACCCTTTTTTCACTGCCAATGTGGTAAAAGAAGCAAATTTTAAGAAAGGTGATTCAGTGTTGGATTTAGGGGCTGGAACAGGAAGATTTGCTTGCCTTATACAGAAATATATTGGCGAAAAAGGCAAGTATGTTGGAATTGATCTTTCAGAGATAATGGTGCAGCAAGCGAAAAAACGCTGTAGGAGTTTCAAAAATATTCATTTCATCCAGGGAAGGATAGAAGAGGAGCTGCCTTTGACAGAACATTTTGATAAAGTATTTATCTCATTTGTGCTGCACGGGTTCGTACAGGAAAATCGGATAAAAATCATAAAGAATGCATATAATAGGCTACGAATAGGTGGACAGTTCATTATACTTGACTATGCAGAAAGAGATGTAAACACAGCACCATTTATTGTAAAATTTCTTATTAGAAAGGTTGAATGTCCTCTGGCTGAGGAGTTTATGCAAATTGATTTGAAAAAAGTTCTTTCTGAAAATGGATTTTCCGATTTTAAAGAGAAATTTTACTTTAAGAATTACGTAAGATTAGAGATATGTAAAAAACAATGAAAGATATATGGCAGTTTTTTAAACGAGAGAAGAAATGGTACATTTTTATTGTATCAATGCTTATTCTTGTAGACGGTGCACAGGTTGTTATTCCTCAGTTTACAAGAAAAGCTATTGATGCAATGAATAAACATATGGGTATCTCTGTTATCCTACGATATGGTATATACATAGTAGCTATTGCAGCTTTTATTATACTGATAAGGTATGCATACCATTATGTCCTGAGAAAAGTTGTGTTAAAGCTGGATTACGAACTTAAAACTGCACTTTTTAACAAGTATCTTATGCTTTCAAAATCGTATTTCGAAAAAGAAGAAATAGGAGACCTTATGGCTCGTGTAACGAATGATACAAGAGCAATACGCTTTTTTCTTATAATGGGTTTCTTGGGTGGTATGGACATACTGCTTTTAGGCGTTACTACATTTGTGATGATGTTTATAATGAGCCCTATTCTTTCGGTGCTTGTTGCCATTCCTCTCATTTTTCTTATACCTCTAGCCTTAAATTTCGGAAGGAAAATTCATATATTCTTCAAGAATGTGCAGAGGATATTCGGCGAGATAACGGTACGTGTAAGAGAAGTAATAAGCGGCATCAGAGTAATAAAAGCTTTTAACAGAGAGAGTTTTTATTTAAAGCTCTTTGAGAGTGTAAATAAGGCATACATACAAGAGAATATGAAGCTTGTAAAATTAGATGGATTTTTAGATCCAATTATTGAGTTTCTCGTAAATACTTCGATGTTTATACTCATTTTAGAAGGCGGATATCTTGTTATTAAAAATCGTATCTCCATTGGTACACTTGCTGCATTTACACAGTATATAGAAACTTTAGCCTGGCCAATGATGGCTGTGGGTTTTACTATCTCTCTTTTTCAACGGGCACGAGCTTCAATGGAAAGAATACAAAGCGTATTAAGAGCGGTGCCGGAAATAAGAGATACGAATCCGATAGCGGTACGTTCTATTAGAGGAAACGTTGACGTAAAAGATCTTTCGTTTTCCTATCCTGACTCTAATGTGCCTGTTTTAAGAAAAATTACCCTATCAGTAAAAGAAGGAGAGCTCGTTGGGATTACCGGGCCTACTGGTAGCGGCAAAAGCACGCTTATGAAGCTATTAATAAGAATTTACAATCCACCAGAAGGAAAAATCTTTCTTGATGGTATAGATATAATGAAGATACCACTTAAGACTTTGAGAAGAAGTATAGCATACGTGCCTCAATCACCTTTTTTGTTTAGTGATACATTACTTGAGAATATAAAATTAGGCAAGCAGAATGCGACAATGGAGGAAGTAGAAGAGGCAACTAAAATTGCTGCTATATATGATGATATAATGAAAATGCCAGACCAGTTTGAAACAATTGTAGGCGAAAAAGGGATAACACTTTCAGGTGGAGAGAGACAAAGAGTTGCCATAGCACGTGCTGTTATCACTAAAAGGCCTGTAATGATTTTTGACGACCCACTTTCTGCTGTGGATACGGATACTGAAAAAACAATTATAAGGAATCTCAAAATATATCTGAGAGAAAATCATATTACAACTCTACTTATCTCGCAGAGAGTCAGCGCTCTCACCATAATGGATAGAATTATTGTTTTAGCAAATGGAAGAGTTTTGGAGGAGGGAGCTCCTGGCAAATTATTCGATGAAAAAGGTTATTATTTTCACCTTTACAGGAAACAACTACTGGAGGGGATGGAAGTATGAATAAAAAACTTTTCAAGCGTTTTCTCCCTTACATTTTTAAATATAAATTTTTTCTGCTTATTTCTTTTATCGCGCTAATCTTTGCCACACTCTCCTCTATAATTATTCCTTATCTTTTAAAACAAGCGATAGATAAATATATTGCCGTAGAGAATTTTCAGGGACTTACCAGAATCTCTATGTTGTTTGCTGCTGTTTGTGGAGTACTATTTATATCAAAGTTAGTTCAAATCTATTTTACAAACCTTACAGGACAAAAAATTATGCAGGACTTAAGGATAGATCTCTTTAAACATCTTGAATCCCTTGCAGTTTCTTTCTTTTCGAGAGAACCATCAGGGAAAATTATTACAAGGCTTACAAATGACGTGGAGAATATGAACGAACTGCTTTCATCAGGTATCGTTGCATTATTTGGAGATATGGCACTTCTTCTGTTTGCTGTTATTTTTATATTTTATATTAACGCAAGGCTTGCTTTAATTGCTATTGCACCTCTCCCAATTGCAATTGCTTCTGCAATATTTATAGGAAACAAACTGGAAAGGCTCTATGAAAAGGTAAGAGATTATATGGTAAAGATAAACATAGAGATGCAGGAAAATTTGTCAGGTATTGTTCTTGTACAGGCATTCAATGTAGAAGAAAGAAACAGCGAAAAATTCAGGCAGATTGCAATGGGATACAGAAAAACTTTTCACACTGCACAAATGACCGGCATAAAATTACGGCAAATTATAAACCTGCTTTCTTATATATCTATAAGCCTTGTTATTATTTTTGGAGGTATTTTTACGCTAAAAGGAAGAGCTACAATAGGGACACTTATGGCATTCCTTGTATATCTGAATTATTTGTACAGGCCTTTGCGAGATCTTGCTGATAAATTCACTATTTTACAGAATGCAATCTCCTCTATGCATAAATTAAATGGTTTTTTTGAAGAAAAAGAAATGATAAAGAATCCAGATAATCCTATAATAAAAGAGATTAAAGGTAATGTTGCATTAAGAAACGTTAATTTCTCATACGATAAAAAAACACCTACTCTGAAAGATATTAATCTTACAGCAAAAAATGGTGAAAAAATAGCTCTAGTAGGATTTACAGGTGCAGGTAAATCTACTATTGCAAATCTTATACTTAGATTTTATGATGCTGATAGCGGTGTAGTAACGGTTGATGGTATAGACGTACGGAGATATAGTAAAGAATATCTGCGTTCAAGTATGGCAATTGTTCTACAGAATGTTTTTATCTTTAAGGGGACTGT
>CAJXKN010000028.1 GCA_913055585.1 uncultured Caldisericota bacterium
AAAATAAGGAAATTTATCCTCGTTTGTTAGATAATGCTTCAGAGGTTACTCTGCTTTATGAAAGAAACGTGTTAGGATTGCATGATAGAATTAAATATCTTGTTGATGGAAAGAAGATAATCACAACTACTGGTAGAGTAATATTTAATGATAAAATCAGAGAAAACCTTTTTGATAACGAAAATGAAGCAAAACAGTTCAAGTTTATCAATAAAACATTAGATAAATCAGAATTGGATAAACTAATATCCAAATTTTATTCTGATTTTGGGTTGGTAAAGACAGATATCCTTCTGGATAACTTAAAGGAAATTGGCTTTAAGTATGCTTCATACGCTGGAATGAGTATCGGTATGGATGATGTAAAAATACCTAAAGCTCGAGATGAACTGGTAAAGTTGGGAGACAAATATACAGAGAAGATTAATGAGGAATATGAACAGGGTTTACTCTCCAAGGAGGAAAGTTATAGAAGAACTATTGATGTATGGCAGGACATTGCAGAGAAGGTTAAGACTGCCGTATTTTCAAACTTTGATCCGTTTGATACGGTGTATATGATGGCAAACTCTGGAGCAAGAGGAAATAAAGACCAGATCACTCAAATGGCAGGGATCAGGGGACTTATGGCTGGCCCTACAGGTCGGATTATAGAATTTCCAATTAAATCTAACTTACGTGAAGGGCTTACTATTCTTGAGTATTTTCTTTCTACACACGGTGCAAGAAAAGGACAGGCAGACACTGCACTTAAAACGTCCAATTCAGGGTATCTTACGAGAAGGCTTGTTGATGTAGCACATGGGTTAATCATTAGAGAGGAAGATTGTGCTTTGCAAGAAATAAGACCTATAAAAATAGATGGCAAAGTGATTGAGCCACTCTCTGCGAGGGTAGTGGGAAAGATTGCGGCAGAAGATTTAATAAATCCCTCTACACATGATACCTTTATATATAAGGGCGATACGATAAGTTACGAACAAGCTGAATTGCTTGATAAACTAAATGTTTCAAAGATTAAAGTAGAAAATTATGTAAGTGGAATAGATGTTGAGCCAATTTTAGAGGGAGATTCAGTAATTGTTTCTCTAAAAGAACAAATCTGGGGCAGATATGCAGCAGAGGATGTAATTGCACCACAAAGGGTAAAAGAGGTTTCGTTAAAAGATGAAATAAGCAATTCTGTTATTGCCGAGACGATTGTAGATAAAAATACGGGAGAAATAATTGTTGAAAAGGGAGATACAGTAAGTAAAGGTATAATAGAAAAATTGAACAGATATAAGATTAAAAAGATAAAGCTGTTTGCCAAAAAGCCTCATATCATTGTTAAGAGAAACGAATTGATTGACGAGAAGAAAGCAGATGAAATTGAGAAAGCTGGAATCAAAAAAGTAAAGGTACGCTCTCCTATTACCTGTCATTCTGACCATGGCGTTTGCGCGAAATGTTATGGATTAGATCTTTCTTCCAGGAAAAATGTAAACGTTGGAGAAGCAGTAGGTGTGGTTGCTGGGGAATCCATTGGAGAACCTGGAACGCAACTTACCTTAAGGACATTTCATGCTGGAGGTGCAGCTATTGCAGATATTACTACCGGTTTACCTAGAGTAGAAGAACTGTTCAGTGCACGGAGTCCGAAAGGTAAAGCTCTCATTGCTCCGCTTACAGGAAGAGTAGAAATCATACCGGAAAAGACAAGAAAAACAATAATTATAAAAGGAGAAGAAGGTAAAAAAGTAAAACTTGTTGCTACAAAGGATAAAAAGCTCAAAATAAAAAATGGTGATTTGGTAAGTGTTGGAGATATATTGAGTACAGGGCCTCTTGATCCTCACGAACTTCTTGAAATTAAAGGAATGGGAGCTACCGCACGCTATCTGATACAAGAAATTGAAAAAGTATATAAGTCGCAAGGTGTAGATATTAACATAAAACACATAGAGATTATTGTAAAGCAGCTGTTTAATAAGGTAAAAATAGTTGATGCTGGAGATACAAATTTCTATGAAGGTGAAACGGTTGAGAAAAGCAATGTGCTTGCTGCAAATAGGCTTGCCAAATCTCAGGGAAAGCGTATTGCGCACTTTAAGCTTTTAATTCAAGGTATTACAAAAGCAGCTATTTCTTCTGATAGTTTTCTTTCTGCTGCTTCCTTCCAGGAAACTCCTCGCGTACTTGCTGAAGCTGCAATCAAAGGGAAAGTAGATTTGCTCAGGGGTATGAAAGAATCTATCATTGTGGGGAAAAAGATACCTGCTGGTACAAATATTAAAGGAGAGGACTGAGCTTCATAAGCCCTCTCCTTTTCAATAAATATCATTTATTGTATTACCACGGTTATTAATTTCTTAAAAACTTTCTGAATGAACCTTTTTGCTTTTAGAAGTATCTAATATATAAAGACAAGGAGGTGTATTATGAGTAAAAGAATTTTAGTAGTTTTATTGGTTATTGCGCTTATTACAGCTGTTTTTATTTTACCTAAAGCAAGTTTTGCAGGCGCCCCAGGTTATGATGAAGCATTGCAAAGTTACAATGCTGCTGTTGGAGAGGCAAATGCTGAACTTGTTATCTTAAAAAACAAAATAAAACAGGTAAGGGAAGAGCATAAAGCGGTATTTACAGCCTTGAAGGAAAAGAAGAGCAAGGGAGAAGATATAGATGCAGTTAAACCACTGATAAAAGAGCTTGTAAAAATTGATAAGATGTCAGAGAGAAGGAAAGATATACGTAAAGCACGATTCTATTATGCAAAAGATCTTATAAAGCAGCTAAAAGAAATAAGAGGAGAGATTGAATCAAAAAAGAGTAGTGGAGCAAGCGATGATGAACTAAAGCCACTTATAAAGAAGGCACATACTCTAAAGAGAAAAATTAACAATGTTTTACCCTATAGTTCCAAGGTTTCCCTTAATAGAGCTTCAAAAGTTAAAGAAGCTGCAGAAAAGCTTAAAAACAATGGAAAAGAGGATAAAGCAGTGAAGCTTTTACAGAGTGCTACAAAACGAATGGAAAAAGAAATTAGTATAATGAAGAAGCAGGAAGATAATCTCAATAAAGTTATAGAATTACTTGATCAAATTAGAAGTAAAGCTGGAATATGAATATAGCTTCTGTTAAAGGCATTATTACTATCCGGATTGTTGTATGGCTTTCAGCTGTTCTTGTTGCACCATTTGTAATACAATACCTTGCTAAACAGAAAGAAATTCAGGGAGAGGCAAACTACTTTAAGAGTCTCGTGCTCTCCCTTCTGTTTTTCTTTGTTGCATTTACGCCCTTTTTCTTTCCAAGAGTATTTGTTTTTTCCTTTCGAAAGCATTTCTTTGTTGTATCTATAATATGGTTTATAGCAGGAACAATATTGAACAGTTACATTGCAAAGATTTATCTGAATATTGATTATTTAAAAGGTCTCATTTTATGGCTATTGGCTTTTATTGTTTCCTCAGCTGCAGGATTTGTCATTGCCTCTTTCTCTTTGTTTTTTCTTAGAACATTGAGATGAGATATAAATTTGAGGAAATTGTTGATAAATACTACGAAGATGTGTACAGATTTGTTTTTATGATGGTAAAAAATAGAGATGATGCAGATGATATTACTCAGGAAACGTTCCTCAAAGTAAGGAGATATCTATGGAAATTTAAAGGTAATTCTTCTGTTCTTACCTGGATCTATAGAATTGCAACAAACGAAGTAAAAAAGTCTTTTAAAAAAAATAATAGAAGTTTAAAGTTAGCAAAGATCACAAATACAGAAGAAAACGGTCCATATGATGATTTGAAAGACGCAATGGAAAAATTAGATAGAGAAAGTTATGAGATACTCTTTTTGAAGTATTTTAAAAATATGAGTGAGAAGGAAATAGCTTTTATTGTAAATGTTCCTGAAGGAACAGTAAAATCACGTTTGTTCAATGCCAAGAAAAAGCTAAAGGAGATAATTAAAAGTGAATGATAAGATTAAAGATTATTTTGCTAAACAATACAGTAGAATAAGACCTCCTGTGGAGCTCAAGCAGAGGATTCTAAGGAGTAATAAAAATCAAGACTATATATTTGCAATAGTAATATCATCTGTTTTTTTAGTTTTCGTTTTTTCTGTACTATTCCAGCTTTCTCAGCCAATGGATAGTATAATAAACAGCATTGTGTTACCGTAAATCATTTGATTTTGAAAATATCAGGTGCTAACTGAACGCAGAAAAAACAGGAAATACATTTCATTCTATCTATTTTGTAGTTTCCGTTTTCTTTTACTATGGCACCTGTAGGGCAAAAATTGGAGACTCTATCTATTATAGAATCATCTACTGAGTTTATACTTGGAATTACTTTCCTTATAGCTTTGTCTGTCCTGTAACGCAAATATTTCTTTGCCTCTTTTCTGAATTCAAGGAAATTATCTCCATACATAGCGACATGAATAAATAGTCCACTTCCAAGGCCCATATCATCCCCTTTTTTATTTGATCCTACTTCTCTTGAACGATATCCTATAAGTACAGAAGTGACAGAATCAAGGGCAAGCGGATCCTCAGAAAAGAGGATAACATTCATTCTGTTTATATCCGCGTCATTGCTTATTATAGCGTTTACTCCATCAATTACACCAAACAATATTTTATCCTTTATTGGGGTGTATATCTCTAAGAGAGCATCCCAGAATTGGAATTTAAATTTATTTATAAATACCTGGTTTCTTGTCATTGTAGGTACAAGTGAGAGTGTGGATGCTATAACGCCTCCTATCTTTGTAACAGGGGAATCTTTCATTTTTATTACAGGAACAATGTAATCTGCATCTGTCAAAGTCGTAGGAAGGAATGAGTATTTTAATACTCTCTTTGCTTTTACTCCCAATTTATCTATTTTTCTTTGTTCTGCATATTTTACAGGGGATAAAAGGGCATAGCCTCTAAAGTGATTAGGCATTTTTGCATTTCTTCTTGGTACATCCAGCCTTTCATATGAACTGTTCCTGAAATCTACAAATTGTACGTTTTCCTTTTTTAACAAATTATCAATATTTTTAGGAAGGCCGGTAGTAAAGAGCGATGCTCCTACTTTAATCTCTTTTGCGCCATTTTCCTTTAGAAAATCAATTACTTCTTTTAAGATTGCTGTATCAGGTGAAGGAAAATCAAAATAGACAGCTACCTTTTTTCCTTTTATTCTTTCTCTGTCAAATGGTGCAGAGGCTCTGTTAAATGCCTCTTCTACCTCTTTTTCATCGTATGAGTTGCATCTTATAATTCCAACTGAATTCATTTTTAGACTCCTTTCTTTTCACAAATTTCACTTAATGGGCAATCCGTGCAGTACGGTGTTTTTTTGCAGTATTGTTTACCCAATTCCACAATGAGTGCATGCATTTCCTTAAAGATATCAACAGTTGAGTATCCATCAAATTTATATTTTTTTAGACTTGATTCAAAAAGTTTTTTTATTTCTTCATAATCTTTACTATCTGAGATACCTAATCTATTTAACATTCTTATTGTATAAGCATCCACCACAAAGGTTTCCTTGTCCAGGGCATACAACAGGATTGAATCCGCTGTCTCTTTTCCTATACCATTTAACGCTAAAAGCTCTTCCCTCAGTTTTTCGGTCTCAAATCTCTTCATATATGAAATATTGCCGTTATATTTTTCTATAAAGTAATTTGTAAATTCTTTTAGTCTTTTTGCCTTCATATTATAAAAACCCACAGGTTTTATAATCTGTTTCAGCTGTTCCACAGGCATTTTATATATAGAAAAGGAAGATAAATATCCTCCTTTTCGTAAATTATTAATTGCTTTTTCTACATTCTTCCAGGACGCTTGTTGAGTGAGAATAGCGCCTATCATTACCTCAAATTTTGTTTTAGCAGGCCACCAGTGTTGAGCACCAAACCTATTGTACAGGAGCTGAAATATCTTTTGAATTTTTATTTGCAATTTTTTCTTTCTTCACAAGTTTAAGATACTTTTTGAGCTCATCACCCTGAAGTGTCTCTTTTTCAAGCAACACATTTACAATAGTCATTACTGTATCCTTTTGCTCTTTTATTATAGCTTTTGCCCTTTCGTAATTGGTTTCTACAATTCTTTTTACTTCTGCGTCGATGAGGTCTGCGGTTTTTTCGCTGTAGTCCTTTTCCTCACCTAATTCTTTTCCAAGGAATACCATTTCATTATGCTTACCAAATGTAAGAGGCCCTAACTTCTCGCTCATTCCATAAGTAGTTACCATTTTCCTTGCAATACCCGTGGCACGCTCCAAGTCGTTTGCTGCTCCTGTAGAAGTTTCATGAAGAATCACTTCCTCTGCTGCTCGTCCTCCTAAAAGTCCTGCAATCTTATTCATAAGCTCACTCTTTTTCTGTAAATATTTATCCCTTGCTGGAAGCTGGAGGTTGTATCCCAATGCCATTCCTCTGGATACTATAGAGATTCTATGTACAACATCCCCGGAAGGAAGAGCAGTGGCAATGACAGCATGCCCTGTTTCATGTACAGCTACTGCTAACTTTTCCTCCTCAGAGAGAACTAACGATTTTTTCTCAGGTCCTGCAACAACTTTATCGATTGCTTCCTCAATTTCAGCCTCTGTAATTTCCTTTTTATTCTTCCTGATTGCTAAAAGTGCTGCCTCATTTAATAAATTTTCTAAATCAGCGCCGCTAAATCCTGGAGTTTGCTGAGCGATTGATTTAAAGTCTACATCCTTTGAGATTACCTTGTTTCTTGCATGTACCTTAAGAATAGCTTCCCTTTCTGCCATATTTGGAAGACCTACAACAATTCTTCTATCAAATCTACCCGGTCTGAGCAGTGCATTGTCCAATATATCCGGTCTGTTAGTTGCTGCAATAACAATAATGCCGGTATGCGGGTCAAAACCGTCCATTTCTACAAGTAGCTGGTTTAAGGTTTGCTCTCTCTCATCATGTCCTCCACCGATACCTGCGCCTCTATATCTACCTACTGCATCAATTTCATCTATGAATACAATACAGGGAGCATAGGTTTTTGCCTGATTAAAGAGATCCCTCACTCTCGATGCGCCTACACCTACAAACATTTCTACAAATTCAGATCCGGAAACGGAGAAGAAGGGGACTTTTGCTTCTCCTGCAATTGCTCTTGCTATAAGTGTCTTCCCGCAGCCCGGAGGGCCTACGAGCAGTACCCCTTTTGGGATTTTTGCACCTAATTTGCTGAACTTCTTCGGATTTTTTAGAAATTGTATTATCTCTACGAGTTCATCTTTTACTTCCTCTACCCCTGCTACATCCTTAAAAGTAACGCGGGGCTTGTTATCTAAGAAGAGCTTTGCTTTACTTTTACCAAAGCTAAATGCCTGACCTGCTCCGCCACCTGCCCCTTGCATCATCTTCTGCATAAAGAACCACCACAGTGCAATGAGGATGATCCAGGGTACAATATTCCAGAATATAGTCCAGAAAGTTCCGTTGCTTGGTTTCACTCCAAATGAAATTTTTTTATCCCTCATTTCCTTTTCGAGAAGTGCTATATCGTTTGTGGAGTTTGCCTGAATATAAGTTCCGTCTTTTAATTTTCCTATTACTTCACGTGGGTTTCCACTATCATCCGTTTTTATCGTGACAGATATTACATTATTTGCTTCTACAGCATCCAGAAATTTTGAATACTGTACGGTTGTAATACTATTAGTATTGCTTCTCTGAAAAAAGCTTGAGACTGCAAATAGAATTGCTATAAGGATAACCCATCCAATAACTTCCCTTACAATAAAATTCTTATTGTTATTATTATTCTTCTTATTGTTATTGCTCATCTTATGTATATTATTTCTCCTTTCACATATAAATTTTTTCTTTTAATATACCTATAAAAGGTAAATTTCTATATTTTTCTTTATAATCTAAACCGTATCCTACAACAAATTTATTAGGTATTTTAAAACCATAATAGCTGATATTTACAGGAATTTTTCTTCGTTCCTCTTTATCTAACAGAGTGCATATCTTTAAGCTTTTTGGCTTCCTCGTCCTGAGTAGTCTTGTTACAGCATCCATTGTAAGTCCTGTATCCACAATATCTTCAATAATAAGCACATCTCTCCCCTTTATAGAGGTATCAAGGTCCTTTAGAATTTTTACCTGCCCTGTAGATTCTGTATTACCTCCATAGCTTGAAATTGCCATAAAGTCTACGGATAGAGGAATTTGCACTTCTCTCAAAAGATCTGCAAGGAACATAAAAGCGCCTCTTAATATGCAAACAAATAAAGGAAACTTTCCTTTATAATCCTCACTTATCTTCTTGCCTAAAATTTCAATACGCTTCTTAATCTCTTCTTCGGTAAAGAGAATTTCTTTAATATCTTTCTCCATACTAAAATTATATCATAAAAATCCTTTTCTTAAAGTAGCAGTGAGGAGCAGTATTTTTCCTGTATTGTTTTCTATTTTATATAAACTGCTTCTTCTTACACCTACAACCCAGATAATTTCATCTTTATTATCTACAATAATTGGAATTCTATGTCTCATTTCTACATCTATCCTATTATTCACAAAAAGGTCCTGGATTTTTTGGCTCCCAGTTTCAATGACAATTCTATCCCCTTTTCTTCTAAACCTTACCTTAAGAGGTTGTGGAACTCTCTCCATATCAATAGCAACCTTGTTTTTCCCTAACGTAGCTCTGTCAACAGAGTTAACAATTTCAGCTTTTATTGTGATGTTAGCTTCTTTTATCTCTGTTTCACCCTGTACGTTAAGTACGTATTCTTTTTCTGTGGTAAAAGGAAGGAATGCAGCTTGCTCTATCCAGAATTCAGTTTTATTTTTCCTAATATAAAAGTTGTTGTAGAGATTTGCCTTCTGCTTATCTGATGCGAGAAAATCTATTACTCTCTCTATCCTTTTGAAAGTACATTGCGTGCGAAGCGAAGCAATCTCTCCTAAAATTAGTTTTACTATTCTTCTTTTCTCTAATAGTGGTAAATTATTGAACATTGTAACTGAATATTTTCCTCTATTTTGAATAGTCTCTTTATCTTTTTTTGCAATTTCATTTAGAAAATTATCTTCTTCAGATAGAACAATGGATAGGTTTAATATATGCTGTTTTATTTTGGGATTAAGCGAGGTAAGAAGGGGAACAAGCTGATGGCGAATTCTGTTTCTTAAGTAAGAGAGCGAAAAATTCGTCCAGTCTATCCTGAATGGAATATTGTTTGAATTTAGATATGCTTCTACATCTTCTCTTTTTATAAAGAGCAAAGGATGAATAATGCCTTGAAAACTCAATGGCCTGATACCAACAAGCCCGGTAACACCTGTTCCTCTTAAGAGATGCATAAGGGATGTTTCTACAAGATCATCCAATGTATGTGCTAATGCAATTTTATCATATTTTTTCTCTTTTTTAATTTTTAGGAGAAATTTAAGCCTCTCTTCTCTTGCAACATCTTCCAACGATCTTGGCTTTTTTTCTGCAATTTCTTTAACATTTTTCTCTCCATAAAAGAAAGGAATGCCAAGTTTAGCGGAAATGTTTTTTACAAATTCTACTTCCTCATCTGATTCTTTTCTTATCTTATGGTTAAATGTAGCTACTGCAAGCCGAAAACCTAATTGGCTCTTAAGTACATTTAGAATATGCAGCATACAAATCGAATCTGGCCCTCCGGATACAGCAGCAATAATGCGTTCATCCCTTTTAATGAGATTGTATTTTTTTATTGTATCCTTTACTTTGTTTACTATTTGTTCGTTATTCATCTTTTGTCTTCTTGCTAAATGCAGCGGAAAGTAAAGTAAAAATATTTGTCCAGACAGAGGAATATTCCTTCTTGCCAAACTTTTTTGAATAGCTTCTTGCTGCTTCTACAATACCTACATCTTTTCCTGCTTGCTCGCTGAGGAACCATTTGTGGTCAAGAATTTCTAAATATATTTTAACAGGGCTTTTATCAGGAAAATATGCTTTGAATATGTTTTTTGCTTTTGCAAAATAGTTTTTATACCAATCTTTTGCAGCTTCTTTTAATTTTACTACTCTATTTTCCATTGAGGACATTTCGTATTGATGCATTAGAATTTCTCTAAAGATCTTTCTTGATTGCTCGGGAGTAAATTCCTCTCCCACCATTTCTTCTACAAAAGTAACAAACCAGCCTTTTCTTGGAGCAATAGGATAGAACCTTACTTGAAGAGTCGAAGAAAACCGCTCTGGATTAAATGTATACCCTAATGTAAATAAATTATCAATTCTTTTAACGAGCTTAAAATGGTTAGTTGCCCCCAACTGGATAGTCTCAGATAAAATTTGTTTTAATTTGTTGTATCTGTTCTCTATATAATTTTTTCTCTTCTCAAAGAACTTCTCGTCAAACTCTTCATCAGCGTATGAATAAGCAAAAAGTGATTCAAATAGCCTTTTGAGGTCCTCCATCTCTTTTTCTTTAGATAAGCTTTCGTAAAAAGAAACTGTTTCAGCATCTATAAGGAGTGCTTCTACACGTTTCTTATAGAACTTTATCAGTATATTGTCCAGTGAAGGATCTCCCCAGAAAATGCCTTTAAGGTGTATTACAACGAGTAGTGCTACAACCGCATTCCATATTAGGTCTCTGTAGGTTTTATTCTTTAACATACGTATAAGATGTGATTCAGGCAAAGCGGATTTTTCATAAAGAGATAAGAAATATCCTTCTTTTTCATTGTCCATCTCTTTTTTTATAAAGCCGATGGGGAAAATAGTAGGAATACCCATTGAAATAATCTTCTTGTATGAATAAAACTCTCGTTCTGCTAATTCTTCAGATGTTCTCTTTACTACCACATCACCCTTACCTGTTCTTATGAAAAAAAGTTTATGTCTGCTTTCTCCTTTTCTTCTATTAAGAAATCTTACATTTTGCCATTGTTCTATTTTCTCTGTCCAGCACAAATTTTCTAATTCTTCCCATCTCTGCTCAACAAAAATTTTTATGTTTAACAACTTCACATCCTATCCCTGTTAATTATTTTTTTGCTTCTGCTTCTTGTTTTTCTAACTTTTTTAGTGCCTTTGAAAGTTTTCTTTTAGCTTTTGCTTCTATTTGCCTTATCCTTTCTCTTGTTACCCCAAAAATTGTGCCTACTTCCTCTAACGTGTGAGGATATTCTCCGCCAAGACCCATACGAAGCTTTAATATTTCTCTTTCTCTTAGAGTAAGTTTTTTCATTGCCTTTTCTAACTGCTCGTTATAATATGAATTAAAAGTTTCTCCTTCAGGCGTAGGTGTGCGGTTATCCTCAATGAAGTTTTCCAACCTGCTTTCTTCTTCGTCTCCAACGGGCATTTCCAGGGACAATGGTTGCTGAGCAAGTCTCAAATATTTGTTAATCTTTGCTATAGGAATACCTGTTCTTTCCGCAATTTCTTTATATGAAGGCTCCCTGCCAAGTTCCTGCATCAGCTCCTTTGTAGCTTTTTCAATTTTATTTATGCTTTCTACCATATGTACTGGTACCCTGATCAATCTTGACTGGTCAGCTAAAGCCCTTGTAATAGCTTGCCTTATCCACCAGGTTGCGTATGTAGAAAATCGATAGCCTTTGCTGTAATCAAATTTCTCCACAGCACGGATTAAACCTAAATTTCCCTCCTGTATGAGGTCAAGGAACGAGAGTCCATGTCCCGTGTATCTTTTTGCAATGCTTACAACAAGCCTGAGGTTTGCTTCTATGAGCCGTTTTTTTGCTTCTTCATCGCCTTCAGCCACACGTTTACCTAATGCTTGTTCTTCCTCAGGTGTAAGCAGGTCTACTGCTCCAATATTTGCAAGGTATGATTGTATGGGATTTTTTAATTCTGAGAGTTCAGCCTGTGCTACTGCAGATCTTGTAGAATATCCCCTTATTTTATCCATAACCTTGCTACTGCAAAAAGTCACGTTAACACGTGAAAGAAGCTGGTAAAATTCGTCTATCCTTCTAACGGAAAGAGGAATTCTATTCAAAGCCTCTGCTATCTCTTCGTATGTAAGGAAACCTGTAACTCTTCCTCTTTCAAAAAGTTTTCTAATTACTTCTTTTTCCTCTTTTGTGAGTCTTCTTAATTTTTTCAAGTAATTTTTTATCATCTTCAGGGATTTTTCTTTTTCGTTTTCCATTTATATCGCCTTCCTTTTAACTTTTTTTATAATTTCTTGATATTGTATTAATTTCTTTCTAAGTTCCTCTTCATCCTTTGTTTCTCTTATTTCGTTGTATAGTTCTGCTGCCTTCATCTGCATAATGTAATTAACAACCCGTTCTATCGTGTGGTCTACCGCTTTGTCTCCTACAAAACGTGTATCTCGCATTGAAAGTTCTGTTGCCAGAGAGAATTCCTCATCCGTTAAGTCAATCCAATTTTTTATGTCGGGCGTTTTTCCATTTTCAATATCTTCTTTTGCTCTATTGAATATTTTTATATAGGATTTATCCGGGAAATTGTTGATATCAATTT
>CAJXKN010000029.1 GCA_913055585.1 uncultured Caldisericota bacterium
CACCCTTTTTCCCTAAAAGGAGTCCTTTTAATCCCAGCTTCTCCATATTTGGTAGTCTCAGGCCCTTGTTGTACTGCAGTACGTGAAGCAGGGTATTTGCTCCCCAATCGCCATATTCAATGGCGTCATCTGCTTCGCCTGCACCCACACTGTCCAGAACAATTACAATCGCTCTTTTTATGTTCATTTTTACCTCCTTATAAGTGTAAAATAATCTACTTTTAGTTATATGCATATTTTTGTTTTTGTCAAAGATAAGTGCAGCAAGAATAGAATACTTGACAAAGATTAAAAATATCCGTATAATCAAAACAAAGCCTTTGAATCTAATTTTAGGGAGGTAAGTATTATGAAAAGGATTGTTATTCTTGCTGTGATTATTATGCTAATTGGAGGGTTGCTTGCAGGATGTGGTGGAGGTACAAAGCCAACGCCGCCAAAGCCAAAAACATCCAATGTTACTGTAACGGTTAAAGATGAGACTGGCAATCCCATTTCATCTGTTAGTCTCACAATGGGGGATTATTCAGGAAAAACTGGAAATGATGGCAAGTATGTATTTAATGATGTTAAACCAGGTGATTATACAGTGGAAGCTACAAAGGAAGGTTATGAAGATGGGAGTGAGGATATTACTGTAACTGCAGGAGAAGATAAGAATATTACGCTTACTTTGAAAAAAGTACAACAAGCTGAAGAATTGAAGGATTATTCAACAGTAAAGAGCTATAAGGTTGTAATAGAAGTAAAATCAAACAAATCAAATGAAATTGACAGGGTTATTGCTGTACGGGACAACTATGGTAAGTCTGAGGATATCACTGCATACGAGAATAATAAGAAAAAGTTTGAGTTGTGCAAAGTGGGAGACAAAGCGAAGATACTCTCTGAGGGATATTGGATAGAAGTTCCTGCTGATCAAATAGGTTCTCTTACCTCTGCCTACTTAGACCCTTTCACTGATATGCTGGATACAGTGAGAAGTAGGTACAATGAATGGGTTAAGACACCTAATGGTAGTGCTTCATATAGTGTGAAAAGAGTGGGGAGAGAAACGGTGAATGGCTATTCTACTACAAAGTACCATTTTTCAGGAAAAGTATCTTCGGAGGGTGAAAAATTAGTGGGAGAAGCTGATATATGGATAATCAATAAAGGACCATACAAAGGCTATATGACACGTATGGTTGCTACTTCCAGTAGTTCAGAAGGAGGAAAAGCTACATATACAATCAATGCAACTGACTTTGGCAAAGATATGAAAATCAAAATGCCGTAACCAATTTATACTACCTTATTTGCATATGGGGCGATTATAGTAATTACATCGCCCCATTTTGTTTTCGGCCTTTTTAAAAAGATAATTTTGTATATAATCTAAGAACAAACAAACAGGTTTTGTTCAAATAGGATGAAACCGAAAGAGGTGTATTGTATGAAAAAATTTGGATTGGTATTGGCTGGAGGAGGTGCAAGGGGGCTTGCCGAAATAGGTGTGTTAAAAGTTTTAGAAAAATATAATCTTTTCCCTGATGTGATTACTGGCACATCTATGGGAGGAATGATAGGAGGTTTTTATGCTGCAGGTATTACGCCATTAGAAATGGAGGAGTATGCAAAAAACGTTGTATTCGGCAAGTTGTTGGATACAAAATATTCCTTGTATCTTATTGAACAGAGAAAATCAAACCGTGCCAAACTTGCAAAATATTTTAGCATAGGAGCCTCGTTATCTTCCCTTGCCAAGAATAAGGCTCTGGACAGTGGAAGAAAGGTTGAATATTTTATTCATCAGATATTGGGCGAAAAAACTTTTTCTGATTTACGCATTCCTTTTGCATGCATTGGAGCGGATCTTGTATCTGGAAAAAGAATCGTGTTTAACAGCGGTAAACTGTATAAAGCAATTCGTGCTACAATTTCCATACCACTCGTTTTTGAGCCTGTAGAATATAATGGGATGCTGATTGTGGATGGTGGAATTGTGAGTAACGCCCCTGTGGACATTGCAAGAAAGATGGGGGCTGAGGCTGTATTGGTAATAGACGTGAATGGGGATATAGAAAAAAAGAAAAAGGAGAGTTTTAAGACTCCAATTGATATAGCCTGGAGAGTATATGAGATTACGCAGAACCATCTGTACAAAAAAGAACTTGAAGAGGGAGATATGGTAATAAGAACAGGTATTGATCTGGATACCCTGGATTTTTCTAAAAATGAAGAATGTATAGGAAAAGGCGAAGAAGATACTGAAAGAGAGATTGAAAGAATAAAAAAGCTTTTGGAGGGATAAGGATGATTATAGCAGCAGATATAGGCAACACAAACATCGTTATAGGTTTTATAGACAAAGAGGGTGTAAAGAAAGTTTTCAGGATTGCAACGGATAGAGGAAGAACGTCTGATGAGTACAAAATTCTTCTATCTTCATTTATCGAAGAAGAAGGCATTGACAGAAATGCTTTAGATGATTTTGTAATATCCTCTGTTGTGCCTCCACTTGTTCCTATCTTTAAAAGTGTATCAAAAAAAACAATTCATAAGGATGCAATTATCATTAAAAATGATATGGACCTTGGAATAAAACTTGATGTTGATGAGCCTTATCTTGTTGGGACGGATAGACTCTGTGATGTAATAGGTGCGATAAATATATTTCCTAAAGAAAATATATGCGTTGTTGACTTTGGTACAGCAACAGCTTTTAATGTAATAACAAAAGATAAACGATTCATTGGAGGTCCCATTGCAGTAGGTATTATTGCAGCAGCTAATGCACTTTTTGTAAAAACAGCCAAGCTTCCTCGAATCGCCCTAAAATTACCGGAAAGTGTGATAGGGAGGAATACAATTGAACAAATGCAGTCAGGCATTATAATAGGATTGGGGGGCATGGTAGATAGACTCGTTGATGAAATTGAACAAGAGTTAGGAGAACCCTTGAGGGTCATTGCAACAGGTGGTATCTCTCACGTAATGAAAAGAGCAACAAAGCGTATTGAAAAATTTGACAAACAGCTTACGCTAAAAGGTATGTACAATATATATGAGCGTATTAAAGGCATTCAAGATCAGTAATCTTGAGGTAAATCCTCCCCTTATTCTTGCACCACTTGCTGGTTTTACAGATTCTGCTTTCAGACAAATCGTCAAAAAGTTTGGTGCGGGACTTATGTATACAGAAATGATAAGCAGTATGGGTATCTTTTATAGAGATAGAAAAACAATGGATATTACACATTTTAAAGAAATAGAGCGGCCAATAGTTGCTCAGATTTTTGGTAATAAGCCAGATAAAATATCTTATGCAGCAGCATTTTTAGAGGATAAAGGATTTGATGCAATAGATATAAATATGGGGTGCCCGGCTCCGAAGATTATAAAAAATGGTGCGGGAGGCGCTCTATTAAAGAATGAAAGTTTAATTAAAGAAATTCTACATAAAACAAGAAGAGAAATTCATATTCCCCTTACAATAAAGATAAGGAAGGGTTTTTATAAAGGAGAGAACAGAGCAGTGGAAGTAGGTCATATTGCGGAAAACGAAGGAGTAAACGCTATTACTATACATGGTATTACGGTTAGGGAAGGGTTTAAAAGCGAGGCAGAGGATTGGGGGTGCATAAAAGCACTGAAGTCATCATTAAAGATACCAGTTATAGGAAATGGAGGGATAAAAACAGAAGAGGATGTAAAGAATATGTTTGATAGCACTGGAGTTGATGGCGTAATGATAGGAAGGGCGGTATTGGGTAAACCCTGGTTTATAAAATCAGCTGTTCAGTACACAGAGAATAATATAAAGTTCACACTTTCTTTAAAAGAAAAATTGAATATAATGTTAGAACATATAGATTTGACAGTAAAGGAAAAGGGAGAGTATATTGCAGTGAAAGAAATGAAAAAGGTTTTACCTTTTTATATAAAGGGTATAAAAAATGCAACCTACTTTAAGCGTATGATAAATAAGACAAAGAGCAAAAAAGATATAATTGATATCATTTCAAAAATAGCTGAGGAGGCATAAAATGGATAAAGAAAAAGTAATGAATGAAGAAAGGGTCCTTCTTTCTAAAAAAGGTTTTAATGAAATGAAGAAAAAATTGGAATACTTGAAATCGGTAAAGCGAAAAGAAATCTCCGAAAAGATAAAGCAAGCTATTGCTTTTGGAGATCTTTCTGAAAATGCTGAATATGATGCAGCCAAGAACCAGCAGGCTTTTATAGAAAATGAGATTGCACGTCTTGAATTAGAACTAAGTAAAGCAGAAATCATTGATGAAGAAAGTATTGTTACGGATCAGGTAAAGGTAGGGTGTAAGGTGACTGTAATGAATATGAATAACAAAAAGATATCTAAATTTGTTATTACAGGGACGTTTGAGTCAGATCCTGAAAACCATAAGATCTCCTGGACATCTCCTGTGGGAAGTGGTCTTATAGGTCATAAGATTGGCGAGACTGTTGCAATAAAAATACCTAAAGGTACAATAAAGTATAAGATTATAAAAATTGAGAAGGGCACAGAATAATGAGTGAGTATAACTTAAATGAAGCGGAGAAGAAAAGGAAAGAGCTTGTCCTTTATCTTCGTTCAATGGGTATTAACCCATTTGGGGAGAAATTCCTCACAAAATATACGAATAAAGAATTAAAAGAAAAGTTTGATAAGCTACAGGACAAAGAAGTAGAAGCAAAAGGCAGGATAATGGTAATAAGAGGGCATGGCAAAGCTTCCTTTGTTGTAGTAAGGGATTTTTCTTCTGATATTCAATTGTACTTCCGTTTTGATAATTTAGGAGAAGAAAAGTACAATTTTTTCAAGAAGGCTATAGACGTAGGGGATTTCATAGGCGTAAGAGGTCCTTTATTTAAAACTCACACAGGAGAAATTACTGTTAGTGTAAAAGAGTTTGTTCTTTTATCCAAAGCAATACGGCTACTCCCGGAAAAATGGCATGGTGTAAAAGACCCAGAGCTTCGGTATAGAAAGAGGTATTTGGACCTTATATCAAATCGTGACGTAATGGAACTATTTGTTAAGAGGAGTAAGATAATTGATGCAATTCGTACATTCCTGAAAAACAAAGGCTTTTTAGAGGTTGAAACACCGATGCTACAGCCTGTTGCAGGAGGCGCTGTAGCTAAGCCTTTTGTTACTCATTATAATGCACTTGATCAGGATATGTATCTGAGGATTGCTCCGGAACTCTACTTAAAGCGTCTCATTATAGGAGGCTTTGAAAAGATCTTTGAGTTAAACAGAAATTTCCGTAACGAAGGTATCTCAACAAAGCATAACCCTGAATTTACAATGATGGAAGTATACTGGGCTTATGCTGATTACAAGGAGATGATGAATCTTACCGAGGAGCTGATCTGTACAACAGCAAAGGAAGTAGTAAAAAAGGAGACAATTCAATTCAAAGGCGATGAAATTAACCTTAAACCTCCATTTAAAAGAATATCTTTTAAGGAAGCATTTAAGAAATATGTAGGTATTGATGTAGAGAAATTAAAAGATCCGAAAATCTCAGAAGAAATTCTCCGTAAGTTGGATATAAAAATGGATAAGGCAAAAACATTTGGAAACGTTGTAAATGAGATTTTTGACAAGAAGGTTGAAATTAATTTTATACAGCCAACATTTGTGTATGATTATCCTATAGAGATTTCTCCTCTTGCAAAAAGAAGCAGAGCAGATCCCCATACTGTAGAGCGATTTGAACTATTCATTGGTGGGATGGAGCTTGCAAATGCTTTCTCAGAGCTCAACGACCCTATTGACCAATATGAGAGATTCAAAGAGCAAGCAGAAGCACGGAGCAGTGGTGAAGAAGAAACACATGTGATGGATATGGATTATGTTGAAGCAATGGAATATGGCCTTCCACCTACAGGAGGATTGGGTATAGGTATTGATAGGTTAATTATGCTTCTTATGAATAAAGAGTCAATAAGAGAGGTTATTCTATTTCCACAGCTAAAAAATATAGATGAAGAAAAAAAGTAAAGAATATGTTTGCACCGTTTGCGGTTATCGTTCCCCTGTGAAATTGGGCAGATGCCCAGAGTGCGGTAGCTGGAACAGTTTTGTAGAGGTAACTGAAGGTGAAGAGAGTGCTGAAACTGCAACTCCTATTTCCATTACTTCTGACAAAGTAAAATTATCTGAAGCACGTATAAAAACAGGGATAGAAGAATTTGATAGAGTTTTGGGTGGAGGTATTGTAGAAGGTTCCATTATTCTTGTTGGAGGAGAGCCTGGCATAGGAAAATCTACTCTGCTTTTACAAATAGCAAGTATCTTTGCAAAACAGGGAAAAGTAATATATGTATCTGGTGAGGAATCGTATCTTCAGATAAGAATGAGGGCAAAGAGACTTGGGATAGAATCAAAAAACTTGTATCTTCTCATTGAGCAGGATATTGATCTCATTAAAAATACTATACTGAAAGAGCAGCCTGTATTCGTTGTAATTGATTCTGTTCAAACAATGTTTTCTCCACATCTGCAGGGTGCACCTGGCAGCGTGACACAGGTAAGAGAATGTACGAGGGTAATAACAGATGTTGCAAAAAATCATGGCATTCCAGTTGTGCTTGTGGGTCATGTAACAAAAGGCGGAATGATAGCAGGACCTAAAACAATTGAACATCTTGTAGATGGCGTGTTTTATCTTGAAGGAGAGCGAACAGATGTAAAACGTATATTCAGAAGCGTAAAGAATCGGTTTGGCACAACGAATGAGGCAGGTATCTTTGAAATGCAGGAAAGAGGTCTTGTGGAAGCAGAGAATCCGATGCTTACGTTTATTACGGAAGAAGATGAATTTCCTGCTGGTTCTGCCATTACTGCTACACTGGAGGGAAGCCTTCCAATTTTTCTGGAGGTGCAGGCACTTGCAACGCCTACATACTTTCCCATACCAAGAAGAGTTGTAAGCGGAATAGATTATAACAGGCTCCTATTGATTATTGCGATACTGGAAAAACAGCTTCATCTTAAATTGGGTAGCTTTGATATCTATGTAAATACGGTTGGAGGATTTACAACAAAAGACAGGACGATAGATCTATCCGTTGCCGTAACTATTATGTCTAGCATTTTCGATAAGAGGATTCCAAATAAGACCGTTGTGTTCGGGGAATTAGGCTTAGGTGGTGAAATAAGGCCTACAGTAGGTGCAGAAAGAAAAGTAATACAGGGGAAGAGGCTTGGTTTTGATAGTTTTGTGCTCTCATCATTTTTCAAAGACAAAATTAAAGCAAATGGTGTAAACCTTTACTTTGCAAAAAACATAAGAGAAGTAAAGGAGATTATCTTCTAATGAATCTTTCGGCTTCAGCTATTATTGTTGCAGCAGGCAGAGGAAAAAGGATGGGGGGCATTGACAAAAGCTTTATAAAGTTGAGAGGGACACCCATCATTAAATATTCATTTGATTGTTTATATCGGTACAAATATATAAAAGAGATAATAATTGTAATGAATAAAAAGAATATAGATAAGGGAAAAGAACTTTTTAAATCATATGATGTGAAGATTGTCCTTGGGGGCAATACACGTGCTGAAAGTGCGAAACAGGGGGTGTTGCAAGCAAAGGAAGAATTTGTTTTGATTCATGATGCAGTACGTCCTTTTATTACTCCAAAACTTCTTAATGAAATATTTTTTGCAATAAAAGATGCAGATGCTGTAATTCCAGGTATACCGGTAAAATCAACAATAAAAAAAATAAATGACGCTTCTTTTGTAGAAGAGACACTTAAAAGAGATAAACTTGTTAAAGTGCAAACGCCAGAACTCTTTAAAAGAAACGTTTTATTGGATGCCTATAAAAAGTATCCAATAAATGATATAACTGACGAAGCAATGCTTATTGAGAGGATGCAGGGGAAAGTAAAAGTGGTGAAAGGTCTTGAGGAAAACATAAAAATCACGACTCCCTTTGATCTTATTTTAATGGAGGAAATCATAAATAAATGGAACTCATAGTAGGCATCGGATACGATTCACATAGATTGAGTAAATATAGAAAAATGTACATCGGGGGAATAGAAATTCCTTATGAATATGGCCTTGAAGGCCATTCCGATGCTGATGTATTGATACATGCCATCATAGATGCATTGCTTGGCGCTGCAGGTTTAGGTAATATAGGTACATTATTTCCTGATACGGATAAGAGATATAAAGATATAAGGAGTACTCTTTTACTTGAAGAGACAGTGAAAAGGGTACAAAAAGATGGATGGGAAATAGTAAATATTGATAGTATAGTTTTTGCTGAATTACCTAAACTGAATCCATTCATACAAAGGATACGCGAAGAGCTTTCGAAGATTATGAACATAAAAATTTCTTTCATTAACATTAAAGCAAAAACAAACGAAGGAATGGGCTTTGTGGGAAGGCATGAAGGCATTGCTGCATTGGCAGTCGTGCTATTAAAAAGAGGTGAAGTAAATGAGTAAAAAGCAATTTATTAAAGACCTTGAGCCTAATATGCCTGTAAAAAGTATTTTCATTGTGTTGGAAAGAGAA
This sequence comes from uncultured Caldisericota bacterium, assembly GCA_913055585.1. Lineage (GTDB taxonomy): Bacteria > Caldisericota > Caldisericia > Caldisericales > Caldisericaceae > CAJXKN01. Next base: position 8,549 of record CAJXKN010000029.1, read on the forward strand.
AAAGCACTCACACGTAACAATCAAGCATACATTTCGCTGATGCTTGCGGATAAAACAGGAAGAATCAATGGAAAGATATGGGACAATGTAAGCAAATTTGATAAAGCATTTGAAAAGGGTGATGTTGTTAAGATATCCGGTGTGGTTACATTATTCAGAGGATTGCTTCAAATTAGAGTGGATGATATAAAAAAATGCAGAGAAGACGAAATTGATAACAGCGATTTTTTGCCTGTTACGGAAAAGGACAGAGACGTTCTATTTAAAAAACTCTTAAACACAATAGAGAGCATACAGGATCCTTTTTTAAGAACCCTTTTGAAAAATATTTTTAGTGAAGAAAAAATTGTAAAAGGAATAAAAGATGCACCTGCCAGCATCTCTATCCATCATACATACATAGGAGGGTTACTTGAGCATACTCTAAATGTTACAAAAATATGTGAAACAATGGCAGATATCTATCCTGAGATAAACAGAGATTTGTTAATTACCGGCGCTCTGCTACACGATATAGGGAAGATTGATGAATATACTTTTGACAGAGCGATTGAACGTACGGATTCTGGAAGACTAATAGGACATATTGCAATTGAAACTACTTTTTTGAGTAAAGAAATAGATAAAATTGACGATTTTCCTGATGAATTGAGAATGGAGCTTCTGCATCTTATTCTTTCACATCATGGAGAGTATGAATATGGCTCTCCAAAGATTCCTCAAACGATAGAGGCTGCTGCACTCGCATATGCAGATATGCTGGACAGCAAAGTGGAAAGTTTTATAGAAGTTACAGGCAAGAGCAAAAAAAATTGGAGTGATTACGTGAACTTTCTTGGTAGAAAGATTTATAAAAAACGAGATTAAAATTTTAGAAAGGAGTCGGAGATGAATGTATTTAGAGCAGTTGTTTTAGGTATTATTCAGGGCGGTACAGAATTCCTGCCAGTGAGCAGCTCTGGCAATCTTGTTATTTATCCTGCTATGTTCCACTGGGGTGCGCCAACACTCTCCTTTGTGATGGCGCTGCATATGGGCACATTTTTTGCTGTGCTTCTCTATTATATAAAGGATGTATGGCGACTGATTCTTGCTTTCTTTAACACATTCAAAAAGGAAAGAACAGAAGAGCAAAACTTTTATGTGCATCTCTTCTGGATGCTTTTCATAGCACTTCTTCCTGCAGGCATTGTAGGAGTGCTCTTTGCAAATAAGATTGCAAATGTATTTTCAGAGCCTCATACCGTTTGCATATTTTTCTTTATTACAGCAGCCCTTCTTATTTTAGCAAGTGTCAATTGGCGGAAAAAATGGGATACCCTGGAGAATGTTTCCTTAAAACACGCACTCTCTGTCGGATTTTTGCAGATTATTGCGCTTTTTCCTGGTATTTCACGCTCTGGTTCTACGATTGTTGGTGGTATATTTTCTGGGATGAATCAAAAAGATGCAGCACGCTTTTCGTTTCTTCTTTCCATTCCTACGATTGGCGGTGCAGGTCTTTTTGAGATAAAAGATGCATTAAATGCGTCAGTTTCAGGTATTTCTCATACCCCACTTTTCTTTGGATTTCTTGCCTCTTTTATTGTGGGCTTCCTGTCCATAGGTTTCTTTTTTAAGGTTATTAAAAGAACAAAGTTCTATGTTTTTGCCATATATTGCATTGCTTTAGGTGTTATCGGGCTTGTTTTTTCTTAATTTTTATTAAAGGAGTTGAAATGTTTGAAAAAATTATTTTTCCTTACGATTTTTCAAAGTACAGCAAAAATGCAATACATTACATTAAAGCACTTAAAGCGGTTGGATCAAAAGAGATAATTATAGTATATGTAGTGGAGTATGAAGAGCTATTTACCCATATACTGTACAAAGAAATAGAGATAAAGGAGTTTGAGAGAAAAACTCGTTTGAGGCTTAAGCCTGTTAAGGATGAATTTGAAAAGGAAGGCTTTGCTGTAACAATTTATGTGGAGTTTGGTAAGCCTTCAAAAGTAATTGTCTCGAAAGCAGTCAAGGAAAAGGCAAATCTCATAGTGATGGGCGCACAGGGACAAGGTGCAATTAGTTCTTTCTTCCTGGGAAGCACTGCAGCAAATGTGCTAAAAGTTTCACCAATTCCTGTGCTGATAATCCCGCTTAAGGAGGAACATTTATGAAGATACTTGTTATCTCTGATGTGCATTCTAATGTAGAGGCATTAAAAGCAGTACTTAAAATTCCTCACGATAAAGTAATATTTGCAGGAGATATTGTAGATTATGGTCCTCGCCCTGCAGAATGCATTACGATATTGAAGGATGTTTCATACAAAATGGTGCGAGGAAATCACGATAATGCAGTGGCCTTTAACGTGGATTGTAGTTGTTCAAAGAAAATGCATAAGTTATCAGTGGAAACGAGGAAATATACAAAGTATGTTTTGAATAATGAAGAAATAAAATTTCTCAGAGGTTTACCCCTAAAAGAAGAATTTGAAATAGATAATAAAAGATTTTTTATGGTGCATGCTTCAAACAGTGATCCTTTGTTTACGTATCTCCCTCCAAGCACGCCTGAAGAAAAATTCAAAGAAGAATTTGGTAATATCAATGCGGATTTTATTGTATATGGCCATACACATCTCCCTCTCATTCTAAAAGGTATTGGCAATAGCACTATAGTAAATCCTGGCAGTGTCGGACAGCCGCGTGACGGTGATTGGAGAGCAAGCTGTGCTATTATTGACACAGAGACAAATAAAATTGAGATTAAACGTGTGAAATATGACTTAAAAAAGACAGAAGAACAAATCAGGGAAGCACATCTTCCCGAGGTACTGATAGACATACTGGAAAACAGATAATGGCGGAGAGAGTGGGATTCGAACCCACGGTAGACTTTAGGTCCACACACGCTCTCCAGGCGTGCACCTTAAACCACTCGGTCATCTCTCCGCTATACTTTTACAAGACTGATAATACCAAAACTTTGCAAAAAATCAATAGTTTGTATGGGTTTAACATTTGAACGAGAATTTCTTGTCACCCTGAACTTGTTTCAGGGTCTACTAATTTGAAGGGGTTGGAAAACACCCTCTCAATATTCCCCGAAAAAACTTTTTGCTACTCTTAAATATTCTCTTAGTGTTTGTTTGGGGTAGTTTGAAGAGGGTTTCCCCCTTCAATTTAGTGAGATTCCGAAACAAGACCTGGTGAAAAACAGCCAGGAAAAAGATTGCGGAATGACAGGATGAAGGAAAAACAAAGGAGGAATGCTGAAACAAGAACTGGCCTAACGGCCGGGTAAAGCATAAATGCAAATTAGTGCTCATCTTATTTTACATTAAGCTTATATCCTCTAAAATGAGTAGCAAATTCTTTAAATGCATCGGATTTTAATGTATTTAGTAGCAAAGAAAATTGGGGCTTTTTAACATCACTCTTCAAGATAACAAGGTCATACTGCTCAGTTTTAATGGGAATAAAATCCAAATTAAGAGCATCTGCTACATAACGAATTGCCATTCCACAGTCTGCTCCACCAAGCTTTATACTATTTGCAACGGCAAGATGCGTATACTCTTCATGATCGTATCCTCTTATATCGGAAGGATTAATATTATTCTCTTTTAACAGAT
>CAJXKN010000030.1 GCA_913055585.1 uncultured Caldisericota bacterium
TAAAGCAGCGGAGCACTCTGCCTTTACCAACCTTTTCATATTTCATAAGTTTTGCGCCGCATCGTGCACATTTTATCGTAAGCATTTTCCTAGTTTCTCCCCAAAATTATAAAACAAAGTATGAAAATAAAAAGCTACATAGGGATATGGAGATCTACAGTTTGAAAGGCTTTCACTTATCTATGTTAGGTAAAAGGGGATAATAGCTTTTAACGTGTTGCCTTGTTTAATTTTCTATACGAAACTCATTTAGTTGCCTCACTAAAATTATATACGAAATCATCATTTTTCAAAGGGGTGTATAAGTTATTGACAGAAAAATTTTTTCTGTTACACTATAAAAATTTTAACTATACAAGGAGGGAAAAATGGAGATAGAAGAGTATGGAGAAAAGTTTGCTTCTCCCTTTTTGAAGAAAGCATTAAAAATTCACAGTGATACAAGAAGGTTTATGAGTGATTTTTTGAAGGACAGGGGCTTTATAGAATTGCCTCCAGTGATTATTTCAGGTGTTACGGACCCTTTAAATCATCCAACGAGCAGATCGCAAATTGAAATATACGGACATATATATGAGCTTACCAAAAGTATGATCTTTCATAAGCAGCTTGCGTTGCACATAGCGGATAAGATTTTTGCCTTTTCTCCAAACATAAGGCTTGAGCCAGAGAAGAGAAAAACAACTGGAAGGCATCTTATAGAATTTACTCAAATTGATGTGGAAATGAGAAATACTACAAGGGAAGAGATAATGGATTTGGGAGAGGATCTCGTTATTTATACAATGAAAAAAATAACTGAACAGGACGGCGATTTACTTTCTTCACTTGGCAGAAAATTGAAGATTCCTTCCAAACCATTTAAGAAGATTACTTTTACGGATGCATACAATGAGTTTAGCGATAAGTTTGAAGAGGAGCTGTCAAAAAAAGCAAAAGAACCTTTCTGGATTATAGATATCCCTCTTAAAGAGAGAGAATTTTATGATAGAGAGGACCCAAAACGTCCCGGTGTTTTGCTTGATATGGACCTCATTTACCCTGAAGGTTTTGGAGAAGCTGCATCGGGTGGTGAGAGAGAATTTGAATTAAACCAGATATACACACGTATTGCAAAAAAGAATCAAAAACCAGAGCAGTTCAAGTGGTACATTGAATTTGGTAAGAAGTTTGGTTTTCCAAAGAGCGCAGGTTTTGGCATAGGCATTGAGCGTTTTGTACGTTTCATTACAGGCGCAAAGCGTATCGAAGATGTAACACCATTCCCAAAAGGTATCGGAGAGTTTTTCCCTCTGTAATTTAACTTAAAGAATCAGGGAATTCCCCGACTCTTTTTGTTTGTGAAAGATTTGGTCGAATATATGCTGCGCATATAGTAATACATATATTCCTGTGCATAACCTGCGAATCTTCCAAAAAGTTCTCTGCCAGCTTCCGTAACTTTTTTGCTGCTTCCTTTTATATTAAATAATTTTTCCATACCTCTTTTAATCCATACGTCCGCAGGAAATGCAGAGGGTTCATTCATTGAGAAAAGCAATATACAGTTTGCTACTTTTATGCCGATGCCCTTTATGTTTAGTAGTGCTTTTTCCTTTTCTTTAAAGCCTTTTTTGGATAGATTCCTAAAAAATGCTTCATCGTATTTTTGTATGAACTCTAAAAACCACTCTTCACGAAAACCAAGATGCAATCTTTTAATCTCTTTTTTGCTCATACGCTTAAGCACCTTACTTTCAGGAAAAAGATAGTACGTTTTATTCTCTGTTTCTACCTTCTCACCTCCCATTTCAGAGAGGAGGTTTAACCTCTTCTTTATCACAGGAATACTGCTCTGTATGGAGAACAAAAAGGAAATTGTAGTTTCGTATGGATTTTGGCGCATAATTCTTAATCCTTTTCCATATTGAATAACCTCAGAAAAGTTTTTCGCTTTTTCAGAAAGCTCTCTATTGATTAATTCTATATCATCGTTTAATCCCAAAAATCTTTTTATCTCTTCTTCAGAAAGAGGCTCTCCATATACACTATAATGGAGTTTGTTATCAGTTTGTGAAAGCCTTAGAACGGAACGCTTAAAAGGTACAACAAAATCATTGCCTTCCTCAAAAATTCTGAATGTTTGACCGCATAGCAGGGTTTTGCGAAGTGAAAAGTCCTTAACAGTTAAGCTATTCTGTAAGCTTTTGTATTGCTCTTGCATAAATCTTTGCAAGTTTTACAAGATCGTCTACAGCAATATATTCGTCAGGCTGGTGCTCCACTGCTTTTGTATTGGGAAAGACAGGTCCAAATGCAACACCTTTTTCCATTGCCCTTGCATATGTTCCTCCACCAATAGCTATTGTGTAAGCTTTTTCACCTGTTACTTCTTCATATGCACTGAGGAGCTTTTGTACAAGAGGCTCCTCTTCTTTCACAAAGAGCGGTTTTAAATCCCTTGTTTTTTGAACCGTAAGTCCGTACTTTTCTGCTTCTTTTCCTATATTTTTTATAATCCTCTCCGCTTTATCTGTAATGGGGTAACGTATATTGAATGTTAGTTCTCCCTGTTCCTTATTCACTTTTATTATGCCAAGATTTAATGTAAGCTTGCCGGAAATATCCTCAAGAGCAATGCCTAATCTCTCTCCATACAGATCATCTGATACCTTATCTAATATGAATTCTATAATAGATTTAACATCCTCTTTGATATCTAATTTTGCTAAGGCCTTGCAGAGTAAAACTATTGCATTCTTTCCTTCCCAGGGCTGTGCCGCATGAGCGGAAACTCCTTTTGCTATGATTTTATTTCCCGAAATAGTTACATTTTCAGGAAGATGTAAATCGTTCGGAAGATTTTTTATATCTGCTTCTGCATAATCTGGCACCATATTAGAGCGTTCGCCTCCATTAATGATAACATTCGTATTGAGTGATGCAAATTTCTTAACCAAGGAGACATTCAATATACCTTTCTCACGATTAACAACAGGGAAATTTCCATCTGGTGTAAAACCAATAAGCGGCTCTTTTTCATGCTGTTTATAGTAATTGATGCCCTTCCATCCTGTTTCTTCATTTGTGCCAAAAATAATTCTTACTCTCTTCTTCAGAGGAATCTCTGTCTCTTTTAACGTGTACAGAGCAAATAAAGCTGCCATAATAGGTCCTTTATCATCAGTTGTGCCTCTTCCATAGATCTTGCCATCTTCAATTTCAGCACCGTACGGTGGATGTGTCCAACCTTTCCCCTCAGGTACAACATCAAGATGACCTAAGACACTTATAGACTCATTTGCTTTACCATATTCAACGTATCCTGCATAATTATCCAGGTTTTTTGTTTTGAAACCCATCTCCTTTCCAGTCTTTAGCGCAAATTGCAGTGCATCTTTTACTCCCTTGCCAAATGGCGCATCTCCAATCTCCTTTTCTTCTACACTTTTAATCTTCACTATTTCTCTTACAATCTCTATTAAATCCTCTTTGTGCTTTTCTATAAAATTTTCCACATTTCACCTCCATCTTAACATTCTACTTGAAATAATTTTTAAATCAATATTAACTTGAAAATTTCAGGAATTGCATTAGGATATAAAAGAAAGGAGTGTGAAAAATGGATATTAAGTTATTTCTTAAAGATGTAAATGAGCATCTTGAAAGAATGGAGCATCGTACAGCTTTAGCATACTGGAACCTTGCAACAACAGGAAAGAAAGAATATGGAGAAGAAGTGGAGAAAGCAGAAGTAGAGATGAGGATGTATCTTTCTGATAGAAATCGTTTTGAGACTGTAAAGAAAATAAAAGAGGAGCAATCCCTTACTGAAGAAGAAAAGAGAGAAGTAAAGCTACTCTACAATGCAATGCTCCCCAATCAACTACCAAAGGAAAAAATCCAGGAAGTTGTAAAAAGGGAAGTAGAACTAGAGTCATTATTTGCAAACTTCCGTGCAAAAATTGACGGGAAAGAAGTTTCTAATAATGAGATTGATGATATTCTTAAGAAAAGCAAAGATACAGAGCTTAGAAGGAAAGCATGGATTGCCGGGAAAAGTATCGGAAAGGAAGTAGGGCCGCGCCTTATAGAACTTATAAGAATGCGAAATGAAAATGCAAAGACGTTAGGTTTTTCAAACTACTATGATATGATGATGGAGCTTCAGGAGTTATCCACAAAAGAAATTCATAATATGTTTCATAAGTTTAAGGATCAAACGGATGATTTGTTTACTGAAATAAAAGATGAAATAGATACAGTGCTTGCTAAAAAATTTAACACGGAAAAATCCAAACTGATGCCCTGGCATTATTCGGATCTATGGTTTCAGGAAGCACCAGAGATTGATAATTTTGATTTTGATAATTTGCTAGCGGATAAGGACCTTGTAGAACTTACTACGAAAACGTATGATTCAATAGGACTTGATATAAGGGATATCCTTGCAAGATCTGACCTCTATGAGAGGAAAGGGAAAAATCAGCATGCATTCACCATTGCTATAGATAAAAAGGGCGATGTGAGAGTTCTTGCAAATATACGACCTAATGTTAGATGGGCTGAAACGATGCTACACGAATATGGGCACGCCGTCTATGATAAGTATATTGATAGGAATTTGCCAGCGATTCTGCATGACCCTGCTCACATCTTTACCACTGAAGCAGTGGCAATGTTTTTTGGCAGAAGGGCAAGAGATGCAGAGTGGTACAAAAAAATTGTTGGAATAGATGAAGATACGTATAGAGAAATCCTTCCAAAGCTAAAGAAACTCCTGAGGAATCAGCTTATGATTACAGCAAGATGGGTAATAGCTTTTGTATTTTTTGAAAAAGAATTGTATAGAGAGCCCGATGATAAGGATTTAAACAATCTCTGGTATGATATTGTTCATGAGCTTCAATATATTAATGTTCCTGATGAGAGGAGAGAATACCCTGATTGGGCAGCAAAGATACATTTCGGAACAGCACCTGTTTATTACCATAATTATTTGCTGGGAGAGATGATGGCATCGCAGATGAAGCACCATATTGTAACAAATATCTCTACGGATATTTTCAATAAAAATGTTGGTGAGTTCTTCGTTGAAAAGATATTTAAGCCAGGAGCCCTGTACCGCTGGGATACTTTGCTTGAATATGCAACAGGTGAAACATTAAATCCTATGCATATGGCAAACCAATTAAAAGAAAAAGTCTGATTCGCATTCTGCTACTGCGGCTTGTAGCGTCCGCAGTAGCCTTCTTGGTTTTTTGCTTCGTTATTCTGCTCTTTCCCTAGCCGTTAGGTCAGTTCTTGTTTCAGACTCTCTTTTTTAATAAGAGTTAGAGGGAAATGTATTCCCTCTAAGTTAAAGACCCTGAAAAAAATTCAGGGTGACAAAAAAGGAGAATGCATTATACTCACCGTGTGAGCGGCTGTAATCTTGAAGCTTACGTATATTAGTTTGCCTTTTTTAATGTTAAGCTCTTCAAAGGATTGTTTTGTAATAAGAGAAACAATTGGTATTCCTATATCAATGCAAACCCTTGCAAGAGGACCTCGAAAAGAAAAATCTTTTACTCTTCCTTTAAAGTTGTTTCGTGCACTTGTCATTGATCGCCTGTTCTTTAATAAAATATCCTCAGGCCTTACAAAAGTTTTTACCCTCTCTCCTGATGAAAAATTGCCAAGGGTAAAGATATCTACATTTTTAACTTTTACCGTAACAATCCCTTCATTTTGTTCTGCTACGACGCCATCATATACGTTTGTTTCGCCAAAGAATGTCGCAACAGTCTCCGAATTAGGCTTATAAAAAATCTCTGAGGGTGTTCCAATCTGAAGGATTCTTCCCTTCTCCATTACAGCGATTCTATCCCCCATAAGATATGCTTCTTCCACATTGTGCGTAATAAATAGAGCTGGTTTGTTTAATTTTTTCAAAATGTTTTTTATCTCAATATCCACCCTTTCTCTTTCCCTGGGGGAAAGTGCTGAGGTAGGCTCATCAAATAGAATAATCGCTGGGTCAGTAATAAGTGTGCGGGCAAGGGCAACTTTCTGCTGCTCCCCTCCACTCAGCGTATTGGGTAATCTATTAAGGAGTTCTTTTAGTTTGAAAAGCTCAATTATCTCTTTAAATTTTTCTTCAAGATGCGGAATTTTCCTAAAGCGTGCACCGTAAAGTATATTTTCTCTAACAGTGAAATGAGGGAAAAGAGACAAATTCTGAAAGATAAAACCAATATTTCTCTTATTCACAGGCAGTTTCACGATATTTTTATCGTACAGGAGAATTTCTCCTGATGAAATGGGCAAGAATCCTGCAATAGCTTCAAGAAGTTTTGTCTTGCCTGCACCATTTTCTCCTAAAATAACGAGTAATTCATCTGAACGAACAGTAAGAGAAATGTTTTTTAATTTGAACGTGCCAATTTGTGCATTGATGTTTTGCAGTGCAAGTACTGTTTTCAACGTTTCCTCCGTAGCAAAATCCTGATTACTAAAAATATAGAGAGACAGATAACTAACAGAATTCCTGCGATAGTAGCGGAAACTGAGAGATTGTATTGTGTAAAGGCATCATAAATCTTTACAGGTGCTGTCATAGGATAGTATGCAACGATAACTACTGCTCCGAACTCTGAAATAGCCCTTGCCCAGGTAAGCAAAAAACCAGAGAGAATTTCATTCATTGAAAGAGGAAGATATATGTATCTAAATGTGGAGAAAAGCGATGCACCAAGTGAACGAGATGCTTTTTCAAGCGAAATATCCACTTTTTTAAAACCATCTTTTGTAGAATCCACAATGTAGGGGAGTGACACAAAAAGCATTGCAAGCACAATAGCAATACGCGTTCCTGTGATTCTAAATCCAAACTCATTGTAAAAAAGAGCTCCTATTATTCCTCTTCTTCCAAATACGAAGAGCAGTGCGATACCTGCAACTGTGTGTGGGACTGCAAGCGGCAGGTCAACGATTGTTTCTACCGTTTCTTCAAGTCTTCCAAAACGCTTCTTTGCCATAAGAAATGCAAGGGGGATGCCAAAAACAGCAGCAATGGATGCAGTAATAAGTGAAAGGGAAATACTATTGATAATGGGAATAATTACTGTTTTGTCTTTCAATTCCTTTAAGATGAGCTGCGGAGAGTGAAAAAAGATGAGCCGCACAAGAGGCAGGATAATAAAGAGGAGGAGCACCCCTCCCAGAGTAAAGAAAAAGATATAGGTGAGGCGCTCTCTATCCTTCATTATTTGAAATACGTTTGAAGTGCTTTGGGCAATTCATCTTTAGGCACATTCGTTTTAAGTTTTACAAATGGCTGCCCGTTCTGCATAAAAATCTCTTTTCCTTTATCGCTTAAGAGAAAAGCAATAAATTTTGCTGCAAGCTCTTTGTTTGGAGCATTCTTTGGAATTGTAATACCATAAATGATGGGCCTCCCCTGCACAACTTTCCCATCTTTTAGCGTAAGAGTAGCTTTTGCATAAAAGTTGGCATACTGAGGATTACTGAAATTTAGCTCGTCTGGCAGTTCTACATATTTCAATCCATTTTGTACTGCAACGGATAGATACTCAAATGCATAGTCCAATTCCCCGGACTGCACCTGCGCTACAAGCTCTACCGCTTTTGGCTTTATATTTGCTTTAGGACAGCTCTTCACAAGATTCTCTTCTATGTTTGGATTTTTATAGTATAGATTTGCAAGTTTAAACATCAGCCGTGTTCTATACCCACAGGGGTCAGTATTTGGATCAGAGAAACCAAATTCCACTCCCGGGCGCTGTAGAATATCATACCAATTATCCTTGTTTATCTCATCTGCAAACTTGCTTTTCTCTGTATAAACAATTACAAGCTTGTTCGTTGCAAATTGAATGTACCAATTAGCATACTTGGGAATAAGATACTTTGGAATGAGAGAATAATCTGCTGTTGCTACTACATCCACTAACTTATGAAGTTCACTCACATCTTTTACAACTGCTACACTGCCATGCGACTCATCTTTGAATGTTACATTCAGACCTTCTTCTTTGTTAAATGCATCTTCCACCTCTCTAATAGGTTTTGTGAGACTTCCTGCATGTTCTACCGTTAATACGACTGGTTTTTTAGTTACCTTCTTACAGCCCGTAATGAGTGAAAAGCCAATACACACTACAAGCAAAACTACTAAAGCTTTTTTCATCATTACCTCCTTTGCAAATTGGCAGGCATAACCGTTTCCAGCTATACCCTTTCGGCATAGAGGCATAGGTTTCCCCTTAGCCCGTTATGCTCGGATTGTTTTAATTATATCAAAAACAATAGATTTATCAAATTGCAGAATTGAATCATTAAAAATAAAACTTGGCACGCATTTTTGTCACCCTGAACTTGTTTCAGGGTCTATTCTTTAAAACAAAAAGACGAGATGCTGAAGCAAGAACTGGCCTAACGGCCAGGAAAGGAGTGTGGCCTAATGGCCAAGGAAAAGATTGCAGCATGACACATCCTACAAGTGCGGAATGACATTCTTTTTTGTCACCCTGAACTTGTTTCAGGGTCTATTCTTTTAACAACAAAAGACGAGATTCCGAAACGAGACTTGACCTGACGGTCAAGGAAAAGATTGCGGAATGACAAAGTAGAGATTCCGAAATAAGACCTGGCAAAAACAGCCAGGGAAAAGATTGCGGAATGACAGGATAGGAATAAAAAATGAGATTGCCACGTCGGATACTTCCGCATCCTCACTTGCCAAAGACAAGGAAAGGATTGCGCAATGGCGTATGGCTATACCACTGCGCAATCCTTTGGCAAGTGCTCCACTCTTTACAGCCGTAGCAGTCTCTGAATAATTTGATTCACTTACTATGGCATATTCTTTCCTTTAACAAAATCAGACAGTAGTAACTTCTCTACTTCTTCTTTATTCTGGGGGAACTTGGAAAAAACAGATTGTGAATAAAATTCTGATAGCTTCTCGGTGCTGGATTTAGAAGCATGATAAGCGATGAAAGGTTTTATAGATACGAAATCTGGTAAATTTTCGTTCTCTGCGTTCAATTTGATCCTTACCCATCTTTCTTGTGAACCCCTAATTATTACCTCATTAACCCTTTTGATATTTTCTGAAGTAGGTAGAGAAGCTTTCTTCTGGTTTTCGTAAGTTTCATCTTTTGCAACGAACATAGTAGGCTTAACATTGTATCCCGGCAATTTAAATTGCACATTGTCTATCACAACGGGAGAATTACAGCTGTTTTTTACCTTGAAATCTACACCTGTCAGTACAGAACCAGAAAGACCTGATTGCCCTGTCACTTTAAGGCACTTGCCTACTTCTTTGGCACTTCTCACATCAACAATCCAGTGAATTGGGTAGTATAGTTCTTTTCCGCCTACAGGAATCTTTATCTCTGTAACGTTATATACGCCTTTCTTCAGCTTAGGAAGTGTAATAATTAATGTGTAGAAAGTATACTCTTTGTAAGCTTTTCCAGTTCGCCAGCTTATAAGATTTGGCGCTGTAAATATCTTTCCATTCATCAATAAACCGTATTCGTTGGAATTGTACGAAGTGTCCGGAGAAGATACTTTGCTATTGGATGAATGAATTGATATGAAGGGAAGATTGACAGATGCATTTTCATTATCCGCTATTCCTGTATAACCGTACCAGTTTGCAATGTACAATCCATCAGCTATCTTTATGTTGCTAACTTGCTTCGGGGCACACGAAGTTACCAAAATGCTTACAAGAAAGATTACTGTAAATAACGCAAATATTTTTTTCATATTTTTTTCAACAATAGCCGATGAGTGAGCATTTTTTGCTAACTTTCTGTTGTATAGAATTGAGGAGCATACCACTGTTCTGCCCAGCCAGTACCGTAACTGTTACTTCCTGTAAGCCAGTAATGTCTGTGACAATAGAATTCCTGCACGTGATACCAATCTCGATAGTGTAAATAGACAGTACTATAAGGGGGTATAGTTACAGTATAGCTCCATGATTTTTCGGTGGAGAAAGTAACGTCATATCCTACATGTGCACTCACAAAATTTGCATTTGCCCCTATGCTAGTACTATAGCCATTAGATACTGTTCTTGAAATAGTATAAGTAGAGCTGTTTGTAGCTGAAGTATTGTTCGGGCCAGCTATCTCTACTATACCTCTATCACGGTAACCGTCATATCTCTCATAAATCCCATCGAAATAATCGGTGTAAAAAATGTTTTCAGTATGTACACCTTTGCGACCGCTTATTCCGTGGGTATAAGTACCTATGGGATCTGCATTACGAAGTACGCTTTCTGGGGGGGCTGATTTTACAGGAGGTAAGTTATCAGCGTAAGATAAACCATTAAAGCTAAAGCTTAGCATGAATGCAACTGTAATAATAAAAATAAATACTTTTGATTTTTTGTTCATATTTTTCTCCTTTCATAAATTTTTAATTTGTAATTTTAAATTTTTTCTCAGCAGTCTGCAGGGTGCTTGCTTTGCAAACTGCTTTTCCCTTTTATTACTCATCACCATTTTACCTCGTTCAATCTTTGCTTCCTTCATTACAATTTTACCTTTTTCAATTTCTTCTTCTCACCCCTTCTGAGGCACTCCGGATATAGAATTTTTGCTTTTAGGTTCTGCTTTTACAAAACAGTTTATCCGTTAGCCTCTCTTCAACATTCAACATCTATCATTCAACATTCATATTTACCACCTCCTTATAGTACAAATTTATATTTTCTTGATTTTAAGATGAATTTTATAAAATCTCTTGTCGTGTAGGTTCCCTTTTTAATTGATGCAGTAAAAGAGTATTCACTTTTATAAGGCTTATTCATTTTTGCTAATTCGGTCATAATCTTCTCATTCGAAGAATCTTTGAGAATCTCGTTTAAACTTCTTTCAACAATTCTAGCAAAAGGCTCAACTTTCACTTCTCTATTCCAATTAGTTGTATTCTTTATAGATGGCACAGTAATATATTCCTTTTTTTATTCAACATTGAATTAGCTTTAAGGTTTGTTATGATATTGTATCAAAATATGTTTTCATGTAAGATTATGGAAAGATATTAAAAGGAAGAGAAAATGTATTTTCTGATGATTATCGTGGCTGATTTAGTCAAAAATACACTTCTCGAAATAAAACCAAACAAATGGTCAACACTTTAGTTTAAGACAAAAACCATTAAAAGAAAGGAGACAAAAAATTAAGAGTGATTAAACAACTTAAGGTCTGTACCTACAAAGGAGGCAAAGAACTGTATTAAACAACTAAGAGTGATTAAATAATTTAATGTCCATACTTATAAATGATTGTGTAATTGAAATTTTACACTCTCTTTCTTAAGTATAACCTTAAACAAAAAATCACTCTTCATTAATCAGCTATTTTTATTAAAAATGTTTTCAAATTGGTAAATTTGGCGGAAAATGCCTTATTTTTCTATAATGTAAATTCTCTTGAAAAATAGTTTGCTCTCTTCTCTGAGTAAAACTACCTACTGATGTTATACTTCAATTTGTTTAGATAATCTTTGAAATTCATTTAATTTATAGATGATATAAATTTGAAAACTCTTAGAAAATTTTCTTGCATTGAGTTGCTTTAGTGCTATAATAAAATCATAAAATATAAAGGGCACACCTAAAGTGAAAAATATATGAATAACTCTCTTCTTTTGGCATCTTTTATGATAGTGGCATTAGTCATACTACTTCCCCTTCTTTTCCATCTTACAAAATATCTTGGCGTACATAGTGATAGTGCTAGAAAGAGTGAACCGTTTGAGGGTGGTATTCGTAATGTCATTAAGGACTCATACGATGGCTTTAACGTGAAGTTCTTTCTTGTTGGAATTATCTTTCTTATCTTTGATGTTGAGATACTTTTTATGTTTCCATGGGCACTCAATCTTCGTGAACTTGGTCTTTTTGCCCTTATTGAAATGTTTGTTTTTATGACACTCCTTATTGGCGGG
>CAJXKN010000031.1 GCA_913055585.1 uncultured Caldisericota bacterium
GAATTGAATCATCAAAAATCTATATGAAAATTTTTAAAAGGAGGTGATGCAATATTATCATTCTGCTCCTTTTCTTGGCATGTATTAGGCCAAGTCTTGTTTCAGGAAACTATATAATTTTAGTGAGGCAACCAAATGAATTTCGTATAGAAAATTAAATGAGGCAACACGCCCATTCCATCCGACCGTGCCGATTAGCATTCAGTCCGTAATTTGGAACCAAGTTTTTTGATGTTTTTATACTCAAACAAAGTAAAAGAATTTTGATTTCGAAAATATCTTAGAGTTTCTTGCCTTTTTAAGCTTTATTTATGCCCCATTATAAGAAATGAATAAGTTACGAAGCATATGAGATTTCTGTAAATGTGTTATACTACATAAAAAGTTAACCTGTCTGCCGGGCTGGCATGGGCAGGAGATAAGACTTAGTATAATAAGTCAATACCCTTGAAAGAGAAAATGGTAAACAAAGTGATAATAAGAGAAGGAAAAACGATGGAAATGAAGAGAGAAATAGGAACGATATGGGAGGATTCTTAATGGATAACATGGCCATTATTTACTCTCCTCTTATTCATATAAACAGAGTTACTGTTCGTGCTAACAGTAGTAGCTGCATCAGCATTAATGTTAATACTTTCCTTCTTCCATTGGTACGTAGGATTAAACGCTTCCTTATGCTTAAGCATATAATAAATTACTGTAAACAGCTTATTTGCTGTTGCAACAATTGCATACCTTCCTCTATTGTTAGGGTGTTGACTATCCTTTCTTTCATAGTGTTCTTTAAATGTAGGGTAGAATCGCCTTGCAGCATTGGCAGCATAGAAAATAGCCCTTCTGAGATATGGAGAGTCTCTTTTGGAGAGGGTGCTTCTGCCTCTTACGGAACTGCCCGACTCCAAAATGTCCGGGTCAATCCCTGCAAAGACCCTGAGCCTCTTAACAGAGTGAAACCTGTCAATGTTTGCGATCTCTCCTACAATGGAAGCAGTACTTACCGCTGCTATCCCTGGAATAGTTTTAAGAAGCTCTATCTCTTTAATCCCTTTACTCTTTGTATTTATTTCCTTCTCTATCTCCTCAATTTGTTCTTTAATGAAAACTTTAATGAAAAAGATTTCATTAGCTATAAAAGGTATCTCAATCTCTATTGCATCAATATCAATGGGAAAGCCAATGGTCTGTTTTGCAAGTTCAATTATTCTTCCCCTGCTCCATTTGTTAACTTGATCTTCTTCAAGAATTTTTCCTGGAGTTGGATAATTACGAAGCAACATAAGAGTAGTTTTCCTATAACAGCTTTCTTCAACCTCTTCCGAAGAGAAAATATTATACGAGGAGGTTAAAAAGATGTTTAAGAGAGATTATTACTCTCGGCATAGAAAGAATAAAATGTTAGAGAGAAAATACTTCCCCTTTCTGATAGTGTTACTAAAAGATTCAAATGGTAAACTAAATAGTTTAATTCCTAAATCAAGAAGACCTAAGAGCTTAAGAAAGATGATGAATAAGCCCTGAGATTGTATCGTTCATAAGAAAACTCAGGGAAGAGCATCCAAGAATAGGTAAAGAAAGGATAAAGCCCTTACTTGATTAATACGTTTCCGTTTCCTCTATAGGAAAAATGGTTTCCCTTATCCTCTCTGAGCTACCATAATCCTGAGAGCAAATGGGCAAAGAGAGTAGAAATACAGTAAAGTTCTTTAAGAAACTTAAGAAGGTTATCCAAAAAGGAATGGAATAATAATGTTCTGAATACCTTGGAGAGTTTGATAAATATCTTAAGAGCAGAAAGATTAAACCTTTAGTCCTGATGCTGAAACAAGAACTGGCCTAACGGCCAGGAAAGGAGCAGAATGACAAAGCAAAAGAGGGATGCTGAAACAAGTTCAGCATGACAAGAAAAAAGATGAGATTGCCACGGGCACTACGTGCCACTTGCTCAAAGGCAAGGAAAGGAGTGCGCAATGGCAGTGGGGCTGTGAGATTGCTTTGCTTCGACTTGCCAAAGGCAAGGAAAGGAGTACGCAATGAGAAATTTGATTTCTTGCCCTTTTAAGCCTCTTTTATTTATGCCCCATCATAAGAAAATGACGCATTCAAGAGCCAATTACTAAAGATATTTTTTACGAAGCTTATCAATATCAAGCAGCAAAGAAGCCATAGATCTGTGAATTTTATTTGTAGAGTCCTCTACATCAACCCAGACTTTTACTTTTTTGTCGTATCCTTTACTTACGAGTTGCTGTACCAATTCCTTTATAGTTGTTTCTGCAAAACACTTCTCTCCCACTTCAAGGTTATAGGGAAGATTATCAGCAGTTAAGAATTTTGGAGCAAATTCAAATTTACCATGATTCGACTTAATTTTTATGGATTTTATAGAAGCAGCTTTTCTGCCTCTGTTTGTAATTCTAATCGTGAGTATACTTGAACCTCCCTCAACTTCTCTGTCATTAGCTCGGCTCAAAAGTGTAACGACTAATTTTGTTTCCTCTTTAAAAAACGACCATCCCATTAAAGACCTCCTTTTTTAATATATACAAAGCTTTGGCGGAGAGAGTGGGATTTGAACCCACGAGAAGGAAACCCTTCTACCTGATTTCGAGTCAGGCGCTTTCAACCACTCAGCCATCTCTCCGTTTTCTGAAGAATTCCTTAAGTATTGCAGAGCAACGCTCTTTCATTATACCACCTTCCACCTCTGCCCTATAGCCAAATACTTTGTATGTAACAGGAATATTCATTATACTTCCGCAGGCTCCGTTATCAGGGTCATACGCACCGAATATTATTTTTTTAATTCTGGCAAGTACAATAGCTGCTGCGCACATAGGACAGGGTTCGAGTGTTACATATATTTCACAATTTGTTAACCTCCAATCATTCAGCTTCTTTGCAGCTTCCCTTATTGCAAGTATCTCTGCATGAGCTGTTGGGTCTTTGAGAGATTCCCTCATATTATGCGCAGCAGCAATTACTCTGTTTTTACATACAATCACTGCTCCAACAGGTATCTCTTCTTCCTTCTCTGCCTTTAGCGCTTCCTGTATTGCCAATTGCATAAACTCTTTGTTCACAAATTGGCAAAGCTCTTTATTACTTTTTGAGAGATTCTTTGAAACTATCAAACATAAGTTTTGGAATTTTCATAAGGTCAAGCCCCATTAAAATACTACTTTTTAACACCGCATTGAAAACATCCATAGCGGCATCCTTAGAAAGCTCTGCACCTTCTTTTGCTCCCTTTAACATCCCTTTTACTACAGCACCTGTTGCATTTACATTGTCTTTCGTTTCTTCCTTAGTCTTTTTTGCTCCATCTACGATAATTTTTTCAATCTCTTCCTTACTCTTCGTTCCTTCTTCAAAGAACTTTTTAGTAATTTCTTCCACATTCTTTTCAATGGTTTCTTCCACATTCTGCCCTGATTTTAGAGCATCAGTTACAATCTTTTCA
Organism: uncultured Caldisericota bacterium; assembly: GCA_913055585.1. Lineage (GTDB taxonomy): Bacteria > Caldisericota > Caldisericia > Caldisericales > Caldisericaceae > CAJXKN01. The sequence continues at coordinate 3,464 of CAJXKN010000031.1, forward strand.
ATTCTTTTGTACAGATCATTTGTATTCATTCTATCACCTCTATTTTTATTATACCCTAAAAGTTCAAAACTCCCAAGCTTTCTGTGAATGTATAAGTTCTTCTAAGATTTTGTTCACATTAGTAGTTCCATTTACTATGTAAAATCCGAAATTTCTATGATATGCTTTATTGTAATTTAGCACAAGCATTTTGTCAGTTGTTGTATCACCAATGTAAAAGCCATCTTCATTTTTCGTAAGCAAATAGAGAAGAAAGGGGTCAGGCTTTTCTCCGTCTTCTCTCGTTATTTTATTTTCAAACTTCATCCCTACAATTCTTTCTGCAAGTGCCGTTTCCTTTCTATTCCTTCCCGTAATTATACCTATCTTATAAAATTTCCCTGCTTCTTTTAGAAGATTTACATCAACAATACTTTTTTCATTTTTCCATAAACTATCAGACGACTCTCCACCTAAGTAAAACGTGTTAAAAACATTTATAAGAGAGTCATTATCAATTTTATTACCCCAATTTTTTCTTACCCATTCAATACCTTTGCCTTCTGGAAAATTATTGACAAGTTCCTCTGCATCACCATTCAAATAAAAGTCTATCAGTGCTTCGCTTAATTTAAAGTCGTCATTAAACCTTCCTTTTATTCTGAGTTTTCTTATGAGATCCACATCTACTTTTATGAACTTGCCAAATTTTTTAAGAAAGTATTCTACAGTGAATTTTACCGATAAATCAAAGCTCTCTGTAACGTCAACAAGTACACCATCAACATCAAACACGATCCATTTCATTCAGATACTCCTTCAAAGCATCAAGCAAGGTATCGTTTTCATCTTTTTTACCTATTGTTATCCTTACCATATTCTTAATTCTCTCTTCGTCAAAATGTCTTACAGCGATCCCTCTCTCAAGGAGAAAATGATAGACAGGAAGATTTACAAGAATGAAGTTTGCATCACTTGGGAAAGCATAATTTTTTAATTTCCTCAGCAACCTCTTCCTCTCACTCTTTATGAATTTGATTTTTTCTTCAATAACATCTCTATTTTCAACCATCATCTCTGCAATGCGCATTGACAGAGCATTAACTGTAAAAGGCGCTTTCAAAGCAAGAAGATGACTTATAATCTTTTCATTTGATATACCGTATCCCACACGTATGCCCGCCATACTAAATGCCTTTGAGAATGTACGTAGAATGATGAGATTATCATAGTGATTCAATAAATCTATGTTTGACTCTTTATCAGAGAATTCAATGTATGCTTCATCCAGTACAACACAGGCACCTGTTTCTAATATATCTATAATCCTCTCTCTACTTAAGGAGTTGCCCGTTGGATTGTTTGGAGAGCAGATAAAAATTATACGTGCCTTATCTGCATATCTTTTTATCTCACTGGTTCTCAAATCAAACTGTTCATCCAGAGGTATGTCCATTACTTTTATTCCGTTGTGCTTCGAATAGAATCTATACATAACAAATGTAGGTGAGTTTATAATGTTATAGTCACCCTCAGTAAGTTTTGGGACAAGGGAAAGAATCTCGTCGCTTCCGTTTCCCACAATAATATTTTCCATTTTTAACCCGAGTGATTCTGCAATTTTTTCTCTCAAAGGCTCAGCTGTAATAGGTGGGTATCTGTTGAACTGCACATTCTTCAGTTCTTCAAAAATCTTTTCCTTAAGAGGCGCAGGAAAATCAAAAGGATTCTCATTTTTATCAAGATATATCTTATATTTATTCTCTACTACTTTATATGGGATAAATTCCTTTGCAAGTTTACTTATTCTCATCTTCTTCTCCCTGAGAGTTCTTTCATCACATCTTTTAATTCAATATTGTTGTATACAAGGAGCACAATGAGATGGTACAGAAGGTCAGCAGTTTCATACACAATCCTATCCTTTCCTTCAGCAACGAGCACTTCAACGAGTTCTTCGCCAACCTTTTTATAAATCTCTTCTTTTCCTTTCTTAAAGAGTGAGTTTGTATAAGAATTTGCCTTTGGGTGTACTTTTCTATCCTTTATTACATCTTCCAATTCTTTCAATATTGAAAGGGAATAATCTACCCCTCCAACGTATTTTTCTCCTTCTCCTAATTTTCTGTAGAAGCAGGAATAATTGCCCGTGTGGCAGGCTACACCTTTTTGCTCTACTTTTACAAGCAGGGCATCACTGTCGCAGTCAATTTTTATCTCTTTTACCTTCTGCACGTTGCCGCTTACTTCACCTTTCATCCTTATTCTTTTTTTGCTGCGTGAATAGTAATGCATTACCCCTTCTTTAAGTGTTTTTTCAAGCGCTTCTCTATCCGTATAGCCCAGGGTGAGCACAACCCCTTTTTCATCCTGCACAATAACAGGCACAATGCCATTCATTTTTTTCCAATCCACTTTTTCTAACAACTCTTCAATTTTCATAATCTTACGTTTACCCCTTTCTTTTGCAGATATTCTTTTACACTTTTTACTGTAAATTCTCCATAATGAAATATGGATGCTGCAAGTGCTGCATCCGCACCTGCATTGAACGCTTCAAGAAAATGTACTGGCTTTCCTGCACCGCCAGATGCAATAACAGGAATGTCTACTGCAGCTGAAACGGCTCTTGTAAGCACTCTGTCAAACCCATTCTTCGTGCCATCCGTATCCATACTGGTGAGCAAAATCTCACCTGCACCCAATTCTTCTACTTGTTTTGCCCATTCTACTGCGTCAATATCCGTTGCAACTCTTCCTCCTTTTACATATACTTCAAAAAATTTTCCGTTCCATTTTGCATCAATTGCTATAACAAGATTTGCACTGCCCAGTACATTGGATGCTTCTTTTATAAATTCAGGTTCTTCCACTGCTTTTGTATTTATGAATACTTTATCTGCTCCGCCTTTTATTATCTGAACAATTTCGTCTAACTTTCTTATACCGCCTCCCACAGTGAAAGGAATGGAAAGGTTTGAAGAGACATTTTTTGCAAGGTTGAACAGAATCTTTCTCTTCTCAAATGATGCAGTGATGTCCAAAAAAACAATTTCATCAATGCCCTCTTTTTCATATCTTACTGCAAGCTCAACGGGGTCACCCGCATCCCTTATGTTCTTAAACTTCGTGCCTTTTACCACTCTTCCGTTCTTTATATCAAGTGCTGCAATAATTCTCTTTGCAAGCATTAATCTTCCGCCTCCTTTAATTTATTTAATGGAATATAATTTTCGTAAATTGCCTTGCCCACAATCACTCCAGAGAAACCAATTTCTTTAAGCTCCTCTATATCTTTTATAGAAGATACACCGCCAGCATAGATGAATTCTTCGTCTCCCCAGAACTTTTTAATCTTTTTAACTCCTGTAAGCGTGCCATCACTTTCAATGGATGTATAAACAAACCTACTAACAAAACGTTTAAGCATACGATACGCATCCTCAGGTGAAATGCCTTCTTTTTCTTCCCATCCTTTAACGAACACACTGTTTCCCTTTACGTCAATGCTTGCCGTTATTCCTTTGAATTTAGCAGTCACCTTGCCTAAAAAATCTAAATCAAATGCACGTGTTCCAATAATTACATTTTTTATACCGATTTTATAAGCCTCTTCTATGACATTAAAATCTCTAAACCCTCCTCCTATTTCTACGTTTAAGTGTGTATTTTCTATAATGCGTTTTACAATATCCAGATTTTTCGGTCTACCTGAGAATGCACCATCCAAATCAACGATATGAACGGAGTTAAAGTAACGTGCAAACTCTTCTGCAATTTTCAGAGGGTCTCCATAGACTTTTACTCTTTCCTTTTTCCCTTTGAAGAGCCTTACTGCTCTTTTATCCATCAAATCAATTGCAGGATATATCTTCATAGCGCTTTAAAGTTCTCTAAAATTCTTTTTCCAGCTTCTCCAGATTTCTCAGGATGAAACTGAACACCAAAAACATTGTTTTTCTCTACAACAGATACAAAGCGAAATCCTTGATGCTCCGTTTCCGCAGCAACAATTTCTCTATCTTCAGGCTTTACAAAATATGAATGTACGAAATAGAAGTATTCTCCCCTTTTTACGCCTTTCAAAATTTTGCTTTCCTTTACTTTAATTATGCTGTTCCATCCGATATGCGGCACTCTTACGTTTTTAAACTTTACAGCTTCTCCTTTGAATATACCTAATCCTTTGCCTTTTCCTTCTTCACTACTTTCAAACATTAATTGAAGCCCAAGGCATATTCCCAAAAATGGTTTTCCTCTGTTTATACTATCAATAATTACGCTTCGCAGAGGATTCAGTTTTTCCATTACCGCAGAAAATGCACCAACTCCTGGAAGGATAATTTTATCCGCTTTTTCAATGTCTTTTACTCTATCAGTAATAATACCATTTACCGCTTTTTTTACATTGGATAAATTTCCTATACCCAGATCAATGATTGCAATCATACGATTCTCCCTTTCGTGCTAAACATTTTTTCCGAATTTCCCGTTGCTTCTTTCAGAGCTTTTCCCAATCCTTTGAAGCTTGCTTCAATGATATGATGCGCATTAAAACCTGCAAGCTGCTTAATATGCACTGTTGCAGGAAGAGTGCGTGCAAAACCCCATAAGAACTCCCTTGCAAGCGATTTTTCAAATCCTGTTTCTTCTTCCGAAAGCGTTACATCAAAGTTTAAGTATGCACGTGAGATATCCACTGCAACAATAATTAAAGCATCGTCCATAGGCATTATTGCATTCCCAAACCTCTTTATATTTTCTTTCTTTATTTTGCTCTTTAATTCTTCAGCAATTGTTATTCCTGTATCCTCCCAGAGATGATGCGGCAAATCACCAGTTGCTTTTATCGTCACGTTCCTCTCCATATAGAAGAATAGCGTCCGCAAAAGATGAGTCAAAACGTTATCGTCCGTTTTTATATCAATTCCTCCTTTATCCATTTCTACACTGATATTTACTTCCCTTGTTTTCCTTATCATTTCCTCACCTCCAGAGCTTTTCTATGCAAGGGCAATCCTTCTACCTCTGCAAGTTTTGTGCCTATGTCTCTCTCTTTCAAAAATTCCTCTCTTGAAAGCGATGCGACATAAATCCTTTTTACAAAATCCCATATGCCAAGTGCAGAGCTGAACTTTGCTGCCCCACCTGTGGGTAATATATGATTTGTCCCTACAAAGTAATCTCCTGCAGGAACAGGTGTATAATCACCGAGATATACAGCCCCTGCGTTCCTTATTAAATCCACATATTTTAACGGTGTCTCAACAAGTAATTCCATATGCTCTGGTGCAATATTGTTTGCTTCGTTAATGCATTCTTCAATAGAATTAAAATATTTTTTCTCTATGCGTTCGTTACTTATATTATTGAATATTTCTTTTGAATTGGTAAGTAAGAATGCTTTTGAGTTTTTACCATGCTCAAGCTGGGAAACAAGGTCCGATTCCACATATTCTTTACTTACCGTACCGTCCGTAATAACGCATACCTCCGAAGGCCCTGCAAGTTTATCAATACCAACAACACCAAAAACCTGTCTTTTTGCTTCATTTACAAATTCATTTCCTGGTCCGAAGATTTTATTTACCCTCTTCATCCCGATGCCATACGCCATTGCAGCAATGGCCTGAATGCCGCCGATTTTATAAATTTCTTTTATGCCTAATCTCTTTGCTGCATAGAGAACGTACGGGTTTATCTTTCCGTTTTTTGGCGGCGTTACAACTGCAATTTCTTTTACGCCTGCAATGGTTGCAGGAACAGCTGCCATCACAAGGCTTGATGGGAGCGGCTTACCGCCAGGTACGTATATACCGATTCTCTCAATGGGACGCACTATATATCCGTACATTGAACCATTCTTGAAAAAGATTCTACTCTCTTCCTTCTCCTTTTCGTGAAAAGCTCTTACCCGCAATATCATTCTGTTAATCACATTTTTCATCTCTTCTTCAATATTTTCCGCATCTATGTCTTCATAAGGAGTTACAGTAAATTCGCCTTCAAAGTGGTCAAACTCCTTTGAATACTTTTTTAGTGCGGTTATACCATTTTTCTTAATGTCGTTTAATACATTCCTTACCGTTTTTTCAACTTCCATTTCTTACCTCCTTTGCTTTATTGATAAGATGATTTATTAAATCAAACTTCGTTTTCTGAGAGATTCTATTTACAATGAGAAGTGCTGATACATCCGAAATCTTTGCAATTTCTTTAAGATGGTTTTCCTTGAGTGTCGTTCCCTTTTCCACGATTTCTGCAATGGCATCTGCAATGCCGATACCAGGTGCAATTTCCGTTGCACCTTTTAACTCTACAATTTCTATATCTACATTTATCTTATCAAAAAATTTTTTTGTGATATGAGGGTATTTTGTTGCAATTCTCCATCCGTCCATTTCTTTTAGAGAAACGTTTATATTTTCAGGTACCGCAATGCTCAATCTGCATTTCCCAAATGGCAGAGACAGAGGGATAAAAACATCACTTTCCCTTTCCTCCACAACATCGCTTCCCGTAATACCCAAATCTATACCATACTCTACATATACTGGTACGTCAAACACTCTTGCAACAAGCATTTCATACATTCCGTTTTTACTTAAAAGTTTTCTCCCTTCCGGCTCGCTTATCTGTATTCCCATCATTTTAATAAAGGACAGTGCATCATTGAACAGCCTTCCTTTTGGCAGAGCGACTCTCAACTTATTCATCTTTCACCTCAATAGGGGTATGATTTTTAACAAGAGAAAAGGCTTCTCTATAGTTATGCACAACGGTCCGTTTTTCTTTTTTTGTACTTTTAGAGAGAAGGGAGAGCGCTTTCAAATTGAGACCGAAACCGATACATTTCCTTCCATTTATTAAATAGTCTCCTCCACCTCCGATGTAGTATCCAATCTTTGAAGAATATATTTCAAAGATAATATCATTATAATATGGCAATGGACGTACCGTTCCAAAGTCTATAAAAATTCTCTTATCATTAAGAACATCTACAATGTTTTTTAGTTTTTCGTAGTTCGTATCCCTTCCCCTGAAGTTAAACAAATGCCATAAATTTTCCTTTTTGTTTTTACTTATTGGAAGCGTTTCTATAATTTCAAAATTCCTTTTTCTTAAAGACTCAAATACTTTTTCTTCCAACTCTTTGTTTTCTCCTATTTCATTTTTCCATACTTGAAGGCTTCCCACATCAATGTAAAATTCCTTAATATTCATAAGCTCAAGCAGAGAAATGATAATCATCAGCATCTCAATGTGCATAGAAATGTCTTTTCCATTCAGTAGTTCAGCGCCTAACTGCCATTCGCCCTTTACACTGTCTTTCAATACTTCTGATATGTAAAAAACTCTCAGATTCTTTTTCTTTGCATATAAACTAACCTGTGATGTAAGATCTGGTTTTATTAAATAGAATTTATTGTTATAGGCAAATTTCAATCCTTTTCTCAGATGAGGATTAAATGCTTCAATGGATGGAAGGAATACCTCTCTATAATTCCAGAGATTGAATATCTCTCTTGCTTCTTTGCTAACCTTTTCAAACTTCTCTGAAAGTGAAAATATATCCTTTTTCATTTTCCCTCTAAAACAAGGCTCATTGCATAAAGTGCAGCAATGTAACTTTTGTATCCAAGTCCTGCTATGAAACCTGCTGCACCTCTTCCTGTGATAATATTACTTCTAAAAGATTCTCTGCTAAAGATGTTTGATATGTGTACTTCAATAACAGGAATTTTAACGCTCCGCATAGCATCCAAAATGGCAATACTTGTATGTGCATATGCTCCTGGATTTATAATAATTCCTGAGAATTTGCTTGAATGCTGAATCTTTTCTACGATTGCGCCTTCATAATTTGTCTGAAAGAATTCTAAACTTAAGTGTAAATTTTCTGCGATTTCTTTCATTTTGCATTCAATTTCTTCCAATGTTTTTTCGCCATATATCGCTTTTTCCCTTGTCCCAAGCAAGTTCAAGTTTGGTCCATTTATAACGAGTATACGTTTCATAAACTCAATACCTCCTTTGTTGCATCTATTATTTCCTTTACGGATATTTCTTTAAGCAAAATTGCGTGATTATACTTATCAGGCACAATAATGTTTAGTAGTTTATTCTGTACTTTTTTATCGTGCAGAAGAATATCAGCTAAAATATCTTCATCCGTTCTTTTAACAGTTTCCAATTTTTTTGTTGAAAATCCTAATTTATTGTACAGTGCAGCTATTCTTTCAAAATCTCTTTCCTTTAGTCTTTTTCTTTTGTATGAAACATAAGAAGCAACAATAATCCCAAAAGCTACACCTTCTCCGTGTGTAATACTGCCATATCCCAATACGTTTTCGCACATATGCCCTACTGTGTGTCCTAAATTGAGAAATATGCGTTTACCTTTCCTGTCTTCAATATCATCATGAATGTATTTTAACTTTTCTTCAATGCAGACAGGAATGAGCTCTGTAAGCAAATTAAAATCTATTTTCTTT